>JACQFT010000238.1 GCA_016199925.1 Opitutia bacterium
CCGAGGAGCGGGCAACGACTCACGCGCGCGGGCGCGGGGCTTGGTTTTCCCGGCCGCGGTCCTCGCCGTCGGGCCCGGCGCGCGCGCTCACGGCACCGCCGGAGGCGACAGGCTGGGCGGCCGGACGACTCGGCCCCAGGTCGTCGGAGCGGAGACCATCTCGAAATCGAAAACCGCGCCGGCCTGGATCGCCGCGTGGCGGAACCACGCCTGGTCGAGCGGGCGGCCGTCGAGCCGGGCGGAGGCGATGTAGCGGGCGGCGGGCGAAGTGGCGGGGGCGCGGAGGACGATTTTCTTGCCGTCGGCGAGACGGATCGTGGCTTTGGGAAAGACCGGGCTGCCGATATAGTAGTAGTCCTGGCCGGCGTTGGGATAGAGGCCGAGCATCGTCCAGACGAGCCAGGCGGAGGTGGTGCCGCTGTCGTCGTTGCCGGGCAGGCCGTCTTTGGCGGTGGTGAAATTGCGCTGGGCCTCGCGGACAAATTTCTGGGTGAGGTCGGGGCGGCCGGCGTGGATGAAGAGGTAGGTCTCGAGCATGCAGGGTTCGTTGAACGCCTCGTAGTAGTGCTCGCAGGCGGTGTTGAGCTTCGCGACGAAGGCGGCGTCGCCGCCGAGGAGATTGATCAGACCCTGGGGGTCGTGCGGGACATACCAGCTCCAGGTCCAGGCGTGGCCCTCGTAGTATTCGCGGCCGGTTTCGAGGCGGAGCGGATCGAAGGGCTCATACCAGGCGCCGCAGGAGTCGCGGCCGCGCATGAAGCCGGTGCCCGCATCCCAGAGGTTGCGATACCAAGTCAGGCGGGGCTCCAGGGCTTTGACGTCGCCGGGGGCGCCGTAAACTTTGGCCAGGGTGTAGACGCTGAAGTCGTTCTGCACATACTCCAGGGTGCGGGAGACGGCTTGCACGGGGTCGCCGTCGGAGACGTCGGTGGGCAGATAATGGTGCCGCAGGTAGTCGTTGAGCCGGAAGCGGCCGGTGACGGGCCGGGTGTCGGTGCCGGGATTGGCGTCCTCGAAGGCGTTTTTGCGGATGGCGGAGTAGGCGGCGGCCCAGTCGACGCCGGGGAGGTGCTTGACGAAGGCGTCGGCGATGATCGTGTCGGCGTGGGAGCCGTTTTGCACGTGCTCGTATTGGTGGGCGCTGTGGGCGTCGCCGGTCCAGCCGTCGACGTGCTGGTAGTTGATGATGGAATTGATGATGCCGGCGCTGACCTCGGGGCGGATGAGGGTGAAGAGGGGATTCACGGTGCGGAAGGTGTCCCACAGGCAGAGCAGGTTTTCGTAGTAGGTGAGGCTGCCGTAGCGTGCGGGGGACTCGTTGGTCCAGTCGTTGGGCGTGAGGTGGGCGCGGTAGAGGGCGGTGTAGAATTTGGTGCGGTCGGCGGCGGAGCCGCCTTCGACGGTGATCGCGGCGAGCGTGTCTTCCCAGATGTCGCGGGCGCGTTTGGCGACGGCGGCGAAATCCCATCCGGGCTCGGCGGCGAGGTAGCCGCGCGCCTGCTCGACGCTGCGCCAGGAGACGGCGATCTTGGTCTTCACGACCTGGCCGGCGGCGGTGGCGAAGTCGAGGCAGGCCCCGATTTGCTGGCCCGTCGTGGACAGCCGGGCGGGGGTGATCTGACGGTCGTCGTTCCAGGTCCCGCTGGTGGCGAACGGGGTGTCGAGCTGCGCGACGAAATAGACTTTCCACGGCCGGGTGGTGCTGCGGCCGCCCCGATAGACCATGAAGCCCGAGACTTCGCGGGAGGCCGGGTCGACGGCGACTTCGCCGCCGACGGGGAAGGCCGACTCCCAAGTGCTGGTCGTGCCCGGCTGGCCGTAGAGGCAGTGGCCGACGTCGAGCAGGATGTGGGCATGGGCGCTGGCGGGGAAAGTGTGGCGGTGGAAGGCCACGGTGCGGGTGGCGGTGAGTTCGACCTTCACGTCCCACGGCGCGAGGGTCACGGCGTAGTAGCCGGGGGTCGCCGCCTCGGCGGATTTGCCGGTGGAGCTGACGGCGGAGGGATCGCCGATCTCGCCGGTGAGAGGGAAGAGCGAGATCTCGCCGAGGATGGGCCCGCCCATTCCGGAGATGTGTTGCTGGGAGAACGCCCGGATGTTGCGGTCGAACTTGTAGCCGCTCGCCTTGCTCCCGGGCCCGGTGTCGGGCCCGACTTGGATGAAGCCGAACGGCAGGGCCGGTCCGGGGTAGACGTTGCCTTCGCCGGCGGTGCCGAGAAACGGGTCCACTTGCTCGACCAGCTCGGCGGCGAGGGGCGAGGCGGCGAGCAGGGCGGCGGCGGCGAGGGCGGCGCGGGAGAAGGCGGTGGGTTTCATGGTGGGAGGGCGCGCTGCCGGGGCGGGGGCCGGACCGCACCGGGCCGCCGATGGGCGAACCCTGGGGCCGGCGGCGGCATTGGGAAAGCAGAAAGAACCGGCCGCGGCCGCGCCCCGCCGGGGACGCGGGACGCCACCGGGCGGGCGCGTGGAGACGGGCTCAAAATTCCAGCGTGGTGGAGAAAACAAACTGCCGCGGGTCTTCGAACCGGATGTTGTCGGTGGCCTGGAGCAGAGGGTTCGAGCTGAGGTTGCCAACCCGATAGGCGCCGAAGGCGTTTCCGTCCTGCGGGAGCAGGATGGCGCGGTCGTAGTTCAACAGATTTTTCACGTTGAGCTGGAACCGCGCGTTCACCTTCCGGCCGAATTTGCGGGTGTAACTGACGTGGGCGGCGAAGAGGGCGTAGCCGGGCGAGTAGAGCGACTGGGAAGGGTCGGCCAGGGCGTTGCTGACTTTGTTGCGCCCGCGGAAATTCCCGCCGCCGCCCAGATCGAAATTTTTCAGCCAGCCGTCGTGGAAACTGTAAGTGGCGTAAAAGTTGGCCAGATACTTGTAGGTGTCGTTGACGGGCGTGCCGATGGTGGCCGAGTTGAGGGTAACCAGGATCGCGGTGATGTCGGTCAGCATCTGGGTGCGCACGGCGGCGTGGCCGGGATCGTCGGCGGCGGCGCGCCACGTCGGGAGATTTTCGGCGAGGTAGGCGCGGAGACCGGGGCGGAAGTTGAGCAGGATGCTTTGCGGCAGGGCGAGATTCGCGATGAAGCGGAGGTTCTTCGTCGGGTTGCCGACCGCCTCGAACTCCCAGCCGCGGCCGTCCTTGTCCTGCGTGTCGCGATAGTCGATGTCGGTGACGGAGTTGGTCGTGAGGTTGACGTTTTCCCAGAGGCGGTTGATTTCGGTGGTGTTGGCGGCGCCGAGCAGGTTGCCGATTTGGCGGTTCTTGTAGTAGCTGACGGTGGCCGTGACGCGGTCGTCGAAGAGCGCCAACTTCAGGCCGAGGTCCACGCCCTTGTTGCGGGTGATGCTCGGGGTGCTGCCGTCGAGGAAGGCCGCGCCGGCGGTGTTCGCGGCGATGGACTCGGCGTAGTTGGCGACGAGGCCGACCCAGGGTTTGACCCAATAGACGGCGCCGGCGTTTTTGCTCGGCGCGGTGCGGTTGGTATGGATTTTCGCGCCGACCACGGGCACGGGGACGATCGGGCTTTGCGGGGTCAGGATGACGGCGCCCAAGCGGGGGAGGCCGGTGACGGGATCCGCGGGGATGTTGCCGGTGGAATTCTGGGAGTCGATCACGTGGTCGAAGCGGTAGCCGAGCATCAGCGAGAGGCGGTCGTGGAAGAACCGGCTGACGGAGGCGATCTGGGCGAAGTCGACTGCCTTGCGCTGGTGCTGGTCGGACTGGAGGATGTAAGCGAGATCGACGCCGGGGAGGGCGGGGACCGGATCGAAGCCGACCGGCTGGCCGGCCTGGCTCCAGTAGCGGCGGATGAGGACGATATTGTTGGCGCTGTTCGGATTGAAAAGATTGGCGGGGTTGTTGCCGACGAAGGCGGTGGGGAGGGAGGCGGGCGGGTTGGTGCGCACGAGCCGCACGGCGGTGTTGTTGAACCGGTCGAGGCGGGTGCCCGTGAGGGCGATGAAATTCTGGTTCACCCACGAGTTGACGAAACGATAGTTCAGGAGCGCGTGGAGCTGGGTGACGTTGTTCTGGGGCGTGTGGCGCGTGATCGGGCGGTCCTGATAGGGTTGGCCGAAATTCGGATTGGGCGCGCCGCCCGGCAAGACGGTGTTCACGTCGATGCGGTATTCGTTGTAGCGGTCGCCCCCTTGCGTCGGGCCGTTGAGGCGGGAGGCGTCGTGCCGGGCGTAGGACAGCTCGGCCCAGAGATTGTCGCCGAACCGGTGGGTCCAGGTGAAATTGTAGAAATACTGGTGCAGGCGGGAGAGAGCGTCGGACGGATTGAGGCCGAACTCGCGGCTGGGGAGCACGGGAAAGTTGGCGATGTCGGGCCGCGCAGTCGGGTAGATGGCGAGGTTGGTGCCGGTAGTGCGGAAGAACGATCCCATCTGGTTGAGGCCGCCGTTCGCCGCTCCGGGAAGATAGACGAAAGACGGCGGCACGGCCTGCAGGCCCGTGCTCACGCCGGTGACGGGGGCGGTCGTGCCGTTGAAGACCGCCGTGCCGTTCCAGAACGAGGCCTGGTCCTTGTAGTTGCTCGCATAAAACGGATAGACGTATCTTGCGAGTTCGCCGTCGAACCGCAGCTCGTCGCGCGAGGTCACGCGGTAAGTCGTGGAGAGGGCGAGGCCGTCGAACGTTTTGTCGGGCACATTGCGCCAGTCGCCCGTCTCGGCCGTCACGGCGTTCAGGCGGAGGGCGAGCCGGTCGTTGAGCACATAGTTGCCGTCGACGGCGAAGCGCAGGCTGCCGTCGGAGTCGCCGAGGACTTTGAGGCGGGTGCGGTTGAGGCTGAAGTTGGCCTGCTTGGTCCAGGTGGTCGGCACGCCGCCGATGTTGGAGTCGCCGTAGACCGTGCCGTTGGGGCCGCGCGCGAACTCGTAGCGGTCGATGTTGAAATCGTCGCTCTCGCCATACCAGAGCACATAGTTGCGGGTGGCGGAACTGGCGCCCAGGTTGCGGATATTGTAGGTGTAGGTGCTGAAGCTCGACGTGCTTTGCACGTAGGCCGGGGCGACGTTCACCGTCCACTCCGCCACGTCTGCGGGCGAGAGGGCCGCGATGTCGTCGAGGAACTGGCGGGTCAGAATCGAGATGGAGGCCGGAGTGAACTTGAGCTGAGTGCTGACGCGGCCCCCGAGCAGGGAATCGCTGGCCGAATAGCCCGAGTCGCGGTCGGAGCGGACGACGAACGGCGAGAGCAGCACGGACTCGGTTTTCTTTTCGCCGGCGGCGGGCGCCGCGGCGGTTTGGCCGCGGGCGGCGGGCAGCCCGACCAGACAGGCAGCGATGAGCAGACAGGCCGAGGCAAGCGCCGCGCGCGAGGCGGACGCCGAGGGGGAGCAGGCAGGGGGCAGTTTCATGATTCTCCGGTTTGGATTGGGCCGACGGCAGGCAACGCCGTCATTGGACTGGGAGGGTGGGTTCGATCGGCCGGGGAAGCGCGCGCCGACGCACGCTTTGCACTCCATCGGGCGGGGCGAGACAAATCACCTTTTGTTCTTGCTGAAGAATCAGAGGCCGGCCAAATCCGTCCCCGTGCTCCTGCCCCGCGTCACTATGCAAGAGGTCGCGCGCGCGGCCGCCGTGCACCAGACCACCGTGTCGCTCGCGCTGCGCCACGACCCGCGGCTGCCCGAAAAGACGCGGGCGCGCATCCAGAGCGTGGCCGACCGGCTGGGCTACCGGCCCGATCCGATGCTCGCCGCGTTGAACTACTACCGCACCGGCCGGCGCCACGTGAAGGCGCCCACGACGATGGCCTTCCTGCTGAATTTCCGCGACCGCGAGGAAATGGAGACCTCGCACCCGCACCGGCTTTTCGTCGAGGGCGCGCGCAAACAGGCCGCCCAAATCGGCTACCAGCTCGAGATTTTTTATCTGGGCCACCAGGCCACGGGCGCCGGGCCGCGGGTCGAGCGGATCCTGAAGGCGCGCGGCATCGCGGGCGCGATCCTCGCGGCCTTCGGCGACACGATGCTCAAATTCCAGATGCACTGGGAAGACTTCAGCGTCGTGCGGATCGAGTCGCAGCAGTTGGAGGTGCCGCTGCATCTGGTGTCCAGCCACCAGATGGAGATCACCCGCGAAGCGGTCCGCCGGCTCTACCACCTCGGCTACCGCCGCATCGGCCTGGCGGTCGGCGAGCGCGAGGAAGTTTACCTGCGAAACGCTTTCACCGCCGGCTATTATGTCGAGGTCGAGCTGCACCCCGAGCTGTTGCACCTGCCGCCCTTGCTGCTCCCGGTCGATTCGAGCACGGCGGATCTGGCGCTCCGGCTGGACCGCTGGACCCGCGCGCACGAAATCGAGGTCGTGGCCACCAACTGGGGGGCGGTGCCCGATGCGCTCCGGCTCTCCGGCCGGCGCGTCCCGCGTGACCTCGTGGTCGCCTCGCTCGACCTCGACCCCGACCGCGGCCCCAACGCCGGGATGCGTCAGAACCACCGCGTGGTGGGCGAACGCGCCGTCGAGCAACTCGCGATCCTCCTCCGGATGAATCAGCGCGGCCTCGGCCAGCCGCACAATTGCACGCTGATCGAGGGCGACTGGGTCGACGGCGCCGACGTGCCCGCCTGCCGGCCGGCCGGGCGCCGCCGGGCGGCCCGCGCCGTTCATCAGCAAGCATGAAAACCGCCCCGCCGCGCGGCGAGGGGTTTTGACGCGGCCGGAAAATTCGCGCACTTGTCGCGCACGCCGCTTGCCGGACGGGCCCGGACCCCCGGCAGGCGGCTCCTCCCCGCCCATGACTTTCCCCGCCAAATTCCTCTGGGGTGCCGCCACCTCCGCCTATCAGATCGAAGGCCGCGCCCCGGGCGACGGCCTCGGCTCCTCCGTGTGGGATGAATTTTGCGCCCGCCCCGGCCGCGTCCAGGGCGGCGAGTCGGGCGCGGTCGCGTGCGACCATTACCGGCGCTTCGCGGCGGACGTGCAGCTCATGCGCGACCTCGGCCTGCAGGCCTACCGGTTTTCGGTGGCTTGGCCGCGGGTTCTGCCCGCGGGACGCGGCGCGGTGAATTCCGCGGGTCTGGCGTTCTACGACCGTTTGGTCGATGCCCTGCTCGCCGCCCGCATCGAACCGTGGCTGACCCTGTTTCATTGGGATTATCCGCTCGCCCTCTATCGCGAAGGCGGCTGGCTGCACCCCGACAGCCCGCGCTGGTTCGCCGACTACACCCGCGTGGTCGTCGACCGGCTGTCGGACCGGGTCCGTCACTGGATCACGCTCAACGAGCCGCAGTGTTTCATCGGCCTCGGGCATCAGACGGGCCTCCACGCGCCGGGCGACAAACTCCCGCTGGACCGGACGCTCCTCGCGGCGCATCATGTGTTGCTGGCGCACGGACTGGCGGTGCAGACCATCCGCGCCCACGCCAAGTTGCCGCCGGTCGTCGGCTGGTCGCCGACGGGGGAGGTGCCGCTGCCGGCCACCGAGGCACCGGAGGATGTCGGCGCGGCCCGGGAAGTTTATTGGCACGTGGCGCCCGACAGCGTGTGGAACATGGCGTGGTGGCTCGGCCCGGCGGTCCTCGGCGCCTACCCCGAGCAAGGCCTGCGCGCCTACGGCGCCGCCGTGCCCCGGTTCACCGACGCGGAGATGCGCACGATCAGCCAGCCGCTCGATTTTCTCGGGTTGAACATCTACCACGGCTATGCGTGTCGCCGCTCGGGGGCGGGCGCCGTCGAGATCGTGCCGCCGACCCCCGGCCACGCGCAGACCCACAACCACTGGCGCGTGGCGCCGGCGGCGCTGCGCTGGGGCCCGGTCTTCGCGCACGAGCGCTGCGGGCTGCCGGTGGTGATCACCGAGAACGGCATGGCGGCGCACGACTCCGTCTCGCTCGACGGCGCGGTGCATGATCCGCAACGCATCGATTTCCTCGCCCGCTATCTGGGCCAGTTGCGGCAGGCCGTGGCCGACGGCGTGCCGGTGCTGGGCTATTTTGCCTGGTCGCTGCTGGACAATTTTGAGTGGGCGGAGGGTTACCGTTTTCGCTTCGGCCTCGTGCATGTCGATTTCGCGACCCAGCGCCGGCTCCCCAAAGACTCGGCGCGCTGGTATCGGGAGTGTATCCGCTCGAACGGGGCTTCGCTGCCGCTGCCGGACCCGGCTCCCGCCGGCTCCGCCGATCTTGTCCGGTCCTGACGACCCTTCCTTCCGTGAGCCACCCCTCCGTCTCCAGTCTCCGTCAGCCCCGTGCCTTTTTCGCCCTGCTGGCAGCCGGTCTGGCTGGCCCGCATCTGGCCGGCGCCACGGCGGAAGTGACGGTCGATTTTGCCACCGTGCGCACGGTCTTGAGCCCGCTCACGTTCAGCATGTGCGCGAGCGGCTACGGAGCCGACGGCACCCAACTGCCGCACCAACCCGCCCAGGTCGCCCGCCTCGCCGCGCTAAAAATCGCGCTGATGCGCATCAACCTCGGCTACCGCACCGCGGGCGATCCCGGCAGCGGTCTCGTGTGCCTGGCGGGCGGCGCCGACCCCTCGCTCACGGGCGAAGAGTGGCTCGCGGCGATCCGGCGCACCGGCGCGGTGCCGGCCGTGCGGCTGCAGATGAACCCCGCGCAGGGGCCCGCCGTCTGGGCCGCCGACGCCGCAAGCCTCGTGCGCGAATTCAACCTCACCCGCCGCGAACGCATCGACCGCTGGATCATCGGCAACGAGCCCGACGGCAAGACCGGCCTCGGACTCGACGCCTATACCGAGGGTTTCATCGCCATGTTCCGGGCGATGAAGGCGGTCGATCCCACCATCGCCATCGGCGGGCCCGCGACCGCCTCCTACCAGGCGCCGGAAGACGGCTTCCTGAAATCTTTTCTCCGGCGCCTCCACGCGGCGGGTCTCACCCCGGACTTCGTCGACTTCCACTCCTACGGCACCGGCACCAACCCGATCGCCGATGCCGACCTGCTGGCCCTCACCGCGAAGAAATACCGCGATGAGCCGGCCGATCTCCGCCGCTTCCTCATCACGCTGTGGGGCCCGGAGGTCGGCGGCGCCTTGCCGATCGAACTCGGCGAATGGAACCTGAGCTGGCGGGCCGACCCGCGCCAACTCCAGCCGTTCGCCACCGTGTGGGCGGCTCTCGCGCTCAGCCACATGGTCAACGCCGGCCTGATCGAGCGCCAGTTCGCCGAC
>JACQFT010000239.1 GCA_016199925.1 Opitutia bacterium
AGGAACGATTCACCGTCGAGTGGCGGGCCGACGACACCGTGTGGTATGACCTGCGAGCTTTCTCGCGGCCTCGTTACTGGCCGGTGCGACTGGCGAAACCGCTCGCGCGGCGGTTGCAACGACGCTTCGTGGCCGACTCGAAACTCGCGATGCAGCGGGCGGCCGGAGGGTGACTAGGGCTGCGCCGCGGCGCGGACCGGGCCGGGGCTGAGGCGGGCTCAGCCCGGGGCGCGGCTGAACGCGCGGACGCGGGCGAGCAGTTCGGTTCCGGTGAAGGGCTTGCGCAGGAGCTCGACTTTCCCCGCTCCGGACCCCTCGCGGAGCAACTGGTGGTCGGGCTGGCCGGTGCAGAGCAGCACGGGCGCGCCCGGCTTGCCGCGGCGAAACGTCGCCACCAAGTCGGTGGTGCTCGAAACTCCGTCGGTGCACAACAGGTCGAAGCCGGGGTCGGCTGCGAGGCGGGACAAGGCCGCGTCGGCGTCGGCGCACGCCCACACTTCGTAGCCGCCGCGCACGAGGATCCTGCTGAGGATGGCGCGCAGTTTGTCGTCGTCCTCGACGAGGAGCACGCGCAGGCCGCCGACCGCCGGCAGACTGCTGTCGGTGGCGGGGAGGAGCGCGGGCGGGGGGGCGCTTTCGGGGAACGACAAGGTCAGCGTCGTCCCGCGGCCGGGCGCGGACTGCACGGCGATGGTTCCGCCGGCCTCCTCGACAAACGCGGCGACCATCGCGAGCCCGAGGCCCGTGCCGCGACCCTCGCCCTTCGTGGTGAAGAACGGAGCGAAGATGTGCGGCAGGACGGCCGGGCTGATGCCGGTGCCGGTGTCCTGCACGCGGATGGCGACGCGCGGGCCGGCCGGGTCGCCGGGCGCGGTCTCTTCCACGGCGAGGGTGAGCTGGCCGCCGTCGGGCATCGCGTCGCGGGCGTTGAGGAGGAGATTGATCAACGCCTGTTGCAGGTCGCCGGCGTCGGCGAAGATGCGGCGGTTGGTGGCGGGGACGACGGTGAGTTTGATGCCGGGCGGCAGCAGGCGGGTCACCAGCCGGCTGACGATCTCGGCCTCGCGGGCGGGGCAGAGGCTCGCGGGCTGGCAGAAGGCGCGGCGGTTCAGGCTGAGGAGCTGCCGGGCGGTCTGCGCGGCCGAGCGCGAGGCGGAGAGGATGTCGCCGGCGAGATTCTGTTCGTCGCCGCCGGGGAGCGCGAATTGCAGCACCTCCGCGTTGCACTGCACGGTGGTGAGGGCGTTGTTGACATCGTGGGCGACGCCGCTGGCGAGTTTGCCGAGCGCCTCGAAATGCTGGTTGGCTTTCATCCGGTCTTCGGCGGCGCGTTGCGCCTCGCGGGCGGCCTCGCTGCGCTGCCGCTCGGCGACGAGACGGGTGACCGCCTCCGCGAGACTGCGGCAGAGCAGGCCGAAGCCGAGGATGCACATGACGAGCGGGATCAGGCCGGCCAGGCCGATGCGCGGCAGCTCCCAAAAGCCGCTGGAGGCGGCGAGGTCGCGGGGCAGGGGCAACCAGCCGTGGCGGACCGCGACCAGTTGCGCGGTGAACGCGAGGCAGAAGGCCGCGACGACGACGGCGCCCGCCCGCGGGCCGACCAGGAGCACGCCGAGCATCGCGGTGCAAGCCCACGCGATGCCGTTGCCCGCCAGCGGGCCGTTGTGAAAAAGCGAAAGGATCGAGACCACCGTCAGCCAGCCGACCAGGAACCAGCCGTTGGCGCGCGGGCGCCGGTGGCGGAAGACCAGCACCTGCCCGAGGACGCCCCCGAGGAGCGCCGCCTCGAGGGCGAGCAGCAAGGCCGGGTGGTCGGTGCCGCGCCGGCGGTTCACCTCCCATACGAACACCAGCACGGGCGCGCCCGCCGCGCTGATCCAGGTGATGCCGCGGATGACGCGGCGTTGCAGAGTGTCGATGATCTCAACCGCGCCGGACGGCGGCGGCAGGGAAGCGGGGGGCATGGGTCGGAGGGTGGGGAGCTTTGCGGATCGTCAGCTCTCGGGCGCGGGCAACACAATGATTTTTCGGCCGGAGGCCAAGCCACAAGAGGGCGGGTTCGCCCCGCGGCTCCCCGCCGGACCGACGCGGCCTCGTCCTACCTCGGGGAGCGCGCGCGGCCCGTTCGGGTGGCCGGCAGAATGGCTCCGCGGCGCGGCGGACGCCGGGCGCCGAGCCGAACACGTCGCGGGTTGCCGGCCACTGACGGGCCGACGCGTGCCGCGCCGGTCAGGCGTGCGCGAGCGTGTTCGCCGTGTTCAGGTGCTCGGGGCCGGTGGATTTCACGGACCGCTCGTCGGCGTGGTAGCTGGAGCGGACGAGCGGACCGCTCTCGACGGTGCCGAGGCCGGCGGCGAGGGCGAAAGTTTTCCAGCGCGCGAATTCCTCGGGTGTCACCCAGCGGTCGACCTTCCAGTGCTGCGCCGTGGGCTGGAGGCATTGGCCGAGCGTGAGAATGTCGGCGCGGTCGCTGCGATGTCGCGGGCTGGTTCGCACCGTTCGATCACTCTCCGTCATGACGACGTTCTCTCCGAGGGAATGTCACTCAATAGGTGACATTGGTGCGGCGAGTGATCGGCCGAATCTGCGAACGGCCGCTGCGGCCAGCAGGGCAAAAAAGAACCAGCCCGAGGGCGCCCCGCCGCCCCCGCCGCCGCTTCCTCCCGATGCGGGTGCGGGTGCCGGTGCGGGAGCGGGCGCGGCGGTCACGGTGAGCGTGGCCTTGTTGCTGGTGACGGTGCCGAGGGCGTTGGCGACGACGACGGTGTAGTCGCCGGCGTCGGAAGCGCGGGCGTTGGTGAAGCTCAGCGTGTTCGTCGTCGCGCCGCTGAAGGGTGCGCCGTTGAAATACCATTGGAAGGCGGGGTCGGGCGTGCCAGTCGCGGTCACGGAGAGTTGCACGGTTGCACCGGCGGCGACCGTCTGGCTGCGGGGCGGCGTGACAATGTGCGGGGCGCTGCCCAATTGGCCCTTGCGGATAGCGTGATTGAAGAGATCCGCGACATAGAGGTTCCCGGCGCTGTCCAGGGCGATGCCGGTGACGAGTCTAAATCGTGTGTCCACATCGGGGCCATCATCGCTGCCGCTGATTCCAGGCTTCCCTGCGAGGGTGGTCACTGCGCCTTCGGGTGTAATGAAACGGATCGTGCGGTCGTCCGCGACATAGACATTGCCGGCGCGGTCGACGGCGACAGCGTTTGGGGAGGAGAAGCGGGCGGCCGCACCGACACCGTCGGTGTCGCCCCGCTGCCCGGCTTGGCCGGCGATAGTGGTCACAGCGCCGGCGGGGGAGATTTTCCGGACGAGGCGGTTGAACGTATCGGCGACGTAGACGTTTTCGGCCTGGTCGACCGCAAGGCCGGATGGATAGTAGAAACGCGCACTTGAGCCTATCCCATCCGCGCTGCCGATTTCGGTGGGCGAGCCGGCGATGATGGTGACGACTCCGCTCGGAGAAACCTTGCGAATCGCGGACTTGCCGGCGGTGTAGAAATTGCCCGACTGATCAATGACCGCACCTCGCAGGAAATCATGTCCGCTGTCTGCTCCGGTGCCGTTGACAAACCTCCGAGACGAATCCGGGGACGGCGAGGATGTTTCCGGCGGTGTCCAGGACGATACTGGAGACGTTTCCAAGCGTGCGGTTTTGAGAAAAGGTGATGACGGTGCGCACGGCTCCGTCCGGCGAAACGCGGCGGATCACCCCGTTGCCCGCATCGTCGGCGACGTAGATGTTCCCTACGGTGTCGACCGCTACATTAAGGGGAGCGGAAAACCGGGCATTTCCGCCGGTGCCGTCCACTTGACCTGATTCCGCCGCCAGACCAGCGAAGGTCGTCACTCTGCCGTCCGGCGTGACCTTGCAAATCACATTATCACCGTTGAGCGCGACGAAAAGGTTGCCGGCGCTATCGACGGCCAGCCCGGTTGCGTCGACAGGTCTAATCCCGATTTCGCCCGGGGTGGGCTTGGTGATCAAGGCCGCAAGAGGATAGGTGAGGTAGAGGTTGGAAGCAGAATCGATGACAGAAGCGCCGATGGGTCCCACGTGCCTGGGAGCGGGTTCGGCGGTGGCTGTGCCTGCCGGGTGAATCCGCAGGAACCTTTCAACGGTCCGCCTCTCACCCAAGTCAGCGACCAAAAGGTTGCCGGCCGGGTCCACGGCAAGGGTGGTGAATTCCCGGAAAGTTACTGGCTGACCGCGGTCGTCGGTGACCGAAAGGGTGGTGACGCCACCGGTGGCGGTTATCTTCCGGATGCTGTGGCGTCCACTCATGCGATCCTCGTCGAGCGCGTAGAGATTGTCTGACCGATCAATGACAAGATAGGAGAGCCCCGCGAACCGGGCTGCCGCTCCGACGCCGTCGGCACTGCCGGACTGTCCGGGGGAGCCGGCCAGAGTGGCGACAGTCCCAGTTGGAGTGATTTTGCGGATCGTAAGGTTCGCCGTATCGGCGACAAAGACATTGCCGGAACTGTCCACCGCGATCCCGTCGGGGTCGTCAAACCGCGCAACGGGACCGATACCGTCCACGCTGCCGACTTGCCCGGGCGTGCCCGCCAGCGTTGTCACCACGCCACCCGGGGTCACCTTGCGGATCGTATGGTTGCCGCGGTCAACCACGTAGAGGTTGTCGGCGTGATCCACCGCGAGTTTGCCGGGGCTGCGGAACCGTGCGTCCGCTCCAGTGCCATCGACACGCCCACCGCCGCCGATCGAACCCGCCAGATGGGTGAAAATGTATCGCGGGGTCGCGGCCTTCGCCGAAATCACGATCAGGGCCAGCAACAAAAACAGTCGCAGGCAATCGAGCCGGAGCCCGATTCTCAATGGTTGGATGGGAGGAGGTAGTGCCATGGGGAACGGCTATTTGCCGCCGTTGCCCACTTAGACAATCGACCGGACCGGACCCGCCATCGCCGGCGAGCGAATTTCGGCACCCTGCATGGTGCCGGACGCCCGCTCACACGCTCGCGAGCGTGTTGGTCGTGTTGAGGTGCTCGGGGCCGGTGTATTTCACGGACTGCTCGTCGGCGTGGTAACTCGAGCGGACGAGCGGACCGCTCTCCACGGTGCCGAGGCCGGCGTCGAGAGCGAATTGCTTCCAGCGCGCGAACTCCTCGGGTGTCACCCAGCGGTCGATCTTCCAGTGCTGCGCCGTGGGCTGGAGGTATTGGCCGAGCGTGAGAATGTCGGTGCGGTCGCTAGCGATGTCGCGGAGGCATTGCGCGATCTCGTCCTGCGTTTCGCCGAGGCCGAGCATGATGCCGGTCTTGGTCGTGAAGCCGCGGCTCTTCGCGTGGCGGAGCACGGAGCGGCTGCGGTCGTAGCGGGCCTGCACGCGCACGGGGCGTTGCAGGCGCTCGACGGTCTCGACGTTGTGGTTGAAAATGTCGGGCTTGGCCGCGAGCACGGTGTCCACCTGGTCAAGGTTGCCTTTGAAATCAGGCACGAGCACCTCGATGGCGCAGTGGGGATTCTTGTATTTCGTGGCGCGGATCGTCGCGGCCCAGACGCTGGCGCCGCCGTCCTTGAGATCGTCGCGGGCCACCGAAGTGATGACGCAGTGGCGCAGGCCCATCTTCTGCACGGCGTCGGCGACGCGGGCGGGTTCGCCGAGCTCGAACTCCGTGGGACGGCCGGATTGGATCGCGCAGAAATAGCAGGAGCGCGTGCAGATGTTGCCGAGGATCATCACCGTCGCGGTGCCGCGCGACCAACACTCGCCGATGTTCGGGCAC
>JACQFT010000218.1 GCA_016199925.1 Opitutia bacterium
ATCAAGGAAGAGTCGAAGGCCTCCCTCCAGCAGGTGCTCTCCGGCATCACCGAAGCCGTGCGCGACAGCAATCAGCTCGACGCCTCCGAGCGCCTCTACGGCGCCTTCGTCCGCGACGAACTCGCCAAGATCCTCGGCCACGGCACCACGAATTACAACCCGCCCCAGTCCGAACTCATCAAGGAAGTCCGCGGCCTCACCGCCATCGCCGAGAAAATCCCGGTCCACTTCCAGTCGCGTTTCCTCGACCTCGTCAAAGAGACGCATCCCCTCGAGTGGCGCGAGATTGTGTTCGCCCTCCTCAAGACCTCGCAGGGCAAGTTCACGACCGAGTGCATCAATTTCCTCATCGAGCACGGCCAGACCGACGAACTCGCGCTCGCGCTCAAGCGCTGGAAGACCGAGCAGAATCTCCGCGCGCCCGTCCTCCACTGGGTGATCAAGAACCGGCACTCGAAAAAATTTGCCAAGCTCCTCACCGAGCTCATCACGCCCCGCCTGCTCGGCGCCATCTTCTTCGCCATCGACTACGAGGCGCTGCAGTCCGCCGGCACCCGCCGCATCCCGCTCGCCGAGGCCCTCAGCGACGACGCCGACCTGATCTCCGATCTTCTCGCCGCCGCCGACACCGAGACCGCCCGCGATCTCGCGAACAGCCTGCTGCTCAACCAAGGCTTCGAGGAACTCACCAAGAAGTCGCTCCTCGCGCGCTTCATCAAACTTTTCCCGTCGCTCCAGACGCTCGTTTCCGGCGAGTCCGAGGTGAAGGACGAGCAGCTCCTCGTCTCCCGCGAGAGCTACGAGCGCCGCCGCGTCGAATACGAAGAAATCGTCTCCAAGCGCATCCCCGACAACTCCAAGGCCATCGCCGCCGCGCGCGAGCACGGCGACTTGCGCGAGAACTCGGAGTTCAAGATGGCCAAGCAGGACCAGTCCGTCCTCATGGCGCAGAAAGCGCAGCTCGAACGCGATCTCGCCCGCGCCCGCATCAGCGATTTCGCCGAAGCCACCACCGACCAGGTCAGCGCCGGCACCATCGTCGACCTCCGCGATGTCGCCAGCGGCAAGGCCGTCCGCTACACCGTCCTCGGCGCGTGGGACAGCGATCCCGACAACCACGTCATCGCCTACAAGACTCCCCTCGGCCAGGTCATCCTCGGCAAGAAGATCGGCGAACACGTGAAGCTGAAGATCGGCGGCGCGCACCACGAGTATCAGGTCGCCGGCATCACCCGCTACGCCGACCACAAGAAGTAACTCGTTCCGCGGCGCGGGCGCCCCGGCTCGGATGAATTCCTGTGGGAGCGTGCTTGCACGCGACGGCCGCGACCGAGGTCGCGCCCACCGCCGCGCCTCACCGCGCGGCTTTTTCTTTGGCCTTGGGTTTATGGGGATGCGGCGCCCTCGCCGCGTCTCTGCGCCGAGTGCCGGGGCGAGGGCGCCCCGGCTCCATTTTCACCCAGCCCCGAAGATTGACGCCTCCCCGCCGACCGGGCTAACTCGCCGCTCATGGACGCCAATACCCCACCGCCCGCCGCCCCGCCCACGGCCGACGAACGCACCTGGGCCATGCTCTGCCACCTCTCCGCCCTCTGCGGCTACCTCATGCCGGTCCTCGGCTGGTTTCTCGGACCGTTCCTCGTCTGGCAGCTCAAGAAAAACACCATGCCCTCCATCGAGGCGCACGGCAAAGCGGTGCTGAATTTCCAGCTCTCGATCCTCCTCTACGCCATCGCAGGCTGTCTGCTGATCATCGTCGCCGTCGGCATTCCGCTGCTCTGGGCCCTCAGCCTTTTCAACATCGTCTGCCTCATCCTCGCCGCCGTGAAAGCCAACAACGGCGAAGCGTGGAGTTATCCGCTCAGCCTCCGCTTCCTCAAGTAACCGCCAACCCGCCGCGCTTTGAACTCCTCCTGGGACACGCTGAAAATCCTCTCCGACTCCACGCGCCTGCGGCTGCTCGCGCTGCTCGCCAAAGAGGAACTGTCCGTCGCCGAGCTCCAGGAAATTCTCGGCATGGGCCAGTCGCGCATCTCGTCCCAGCTCGCACTGCTGCGCCAGTCCGGCTATGTCAGCGACCGGCGCGACGGCAAGAAAGCCTTCTACTCCGTCCGCGCCAGCCTGCCCCCGCGCCAGCTCGCGCTGCTCCGTGCCGCCTGTGACTCCGTCGCCGAATTTCCCGAGTCCCTCGACGACCGCGCGAACCTCGACCGCACGCTCCAGAAACGCCGCCGCGTCTCCGAGCAATATTTCAATCTCATCGCCGGCAAGCTCGGCAAGAACCACTGCCCCGGCCGCTCGTGGGAAGCGCTCGGCCATCTCGCCCTGCGCCTCGTGCCCGCCATCACCGTCGCCGATCTCGGGGCCGGCGAGGGCCTCGTCTCGCAGCTCATCGCCCACCGCGCCGAGCGCGTCTGGTGCATCGACAGCTCGCCGCGCATGGTCGAGGTCGGCACCGAGCTCGCCCGGAAAAACGGCCTCGCCAATCTCACCTACAAACTCGGCGACATCGAACAGGTGCCGCTCCCCGAAAAATCCGTCGACCTCGCCATCCTCTCGCAGGCCCTGCATCACGCCCATCATCCGCAGGCTGCGGTCGACGAGGCGCACCGCATCCTGCGACCCGGCGGCCAGCTCCTCGTGCTCGACCTCAAGGAGCATGGCTTCGAGAAAGCCCACGAACTCTACGGCGACACCTGGCTCGGCTTCAAAGAGACCGCGCTGCACGGCTTCCTGAAAAAGGCCGGCTTTCAGAAGGTGGAGGTGACGGTCGTCTCGCGCGAAGAGCGCGAGCCCCAGTTCGAGACCCTCCTCGCCAGCGGCGTGAAAGCGGGGAAGTAGCGTCAGACTACGCGGACAACCCGCGCTGCACCGCCAACACTCGCGTGATCACGCACAGTTCGTTGAAGACATCGCGGCTGAACAGGCCATCGCCATGTCGTTGTCGGAGCATCGGGACATATTTTCGCCAGACTATCTCGTAGAGGCGGTTGACCTCGTCGGTCGAGGGACCGCCGCCTGATCGGTTGACGATCAGCAACACCGCCCGGATGGCGTTCTTGGGCCGTCGGTGATGAATTTTCGGATCGACCCCGTTTAGGTCGCTCAGTGTCTGCTGCAATCGGTGCGGGTGCGACTCCATGACATGAAACTCGTGGTCGCCGGTCTGTTGCCGGAGGGCACAAGCCAAGCCCAACTCGAAAGGCATGTTGAACCGCGCCGGTTGGCAGGTCGCATAGCTCAGATCGTGAATGGAAATTCCGCACCCCTCGATCGCCTACGCGATCCGGCGGAGACGACCTTCGCCCACTTCGGAAAGATCGAAGGTGAGCACCGGTTCGGCATTCACCGCCACGAGCGCGGTCGTCAGCGCCACGAACAGCCGTTCGTAGGAACGGCTGTAAGGAACATTCAAAAACACACGCCTGGCCCGGAGCGGTGACACCTTGCGGCGTCGCGTCCTAGGCATGTGTCAACCCGTGCGTTTGAGTGTTTCCGGACTCTTGCCGAAATACTGTTTCACGATTTTCCGGTAGCGGGCGGGCGTGATGCCCTGGCTCGCGAGGAACTCGTTCAACGTGGATGGAGGCACGAGGTGTGGCGTGGCTCCATGTCCGACCCCATATGCCGGAGTGCGTTTGGCCCGCTTGGCGATGGTGGCTTGGCTCATAAGTGGAATGGAACAGCTAAATCCCGCGCGGGGTTCCGTGTCAATTGTTGGTATCGGTCCGGACGGTGCCTGATTTAGGCCAGTTTCCGAGCGAGCTGCTCGTTCAGGATATCGTCCACCGTGAAGAGCACGATGCTCTTGCCGGTGCGCTTGAAAAACGCCCCGGCTTCGCGCTCGGCATCCGCCGAGTAGTCGAACGACACGAAGAATCCTTTGTCGCAGTTCTCGCGCAGGAGCACGGTTTGGAACGCGTCGATGTCGGGCCGGCCGACCTTGTCCTTTTGCTTCACCTGGATCGGATAAAATTTCTCCGCGTCGAGCCCGGCGAGGTCGCCCTCGCGCCGTCGCGGGAAATTCGCCTCGGCCGACACGGGGAAGATGCGCCCGTCAATGCCCATGTCGCCCACCTGCGTCTTGTTCGGGATGCCGCCGAGCGCGATGACCGCCCAGTTCTCGAACTCGAACGGCGGCATGGCGCGCAACTTCTCCACCGTCCACGGCAGGTCGCGCACGACGAAGCCGCGGCCGGCCCGCCACAGCGGTTCGCTCTCGGGGAGGCCGCACACATCGCGCAGCCGCTTCGCCATTACGCGGCACGCCGTCGGTGAGATGTCGATGCCGATCCACTGCCGCTTCAACTTCTGTGCCGCCACGAGGGCCGTGCCACACCCGCAGAACGCATCGAGCACGATGTCGTTCTCGTTCGAGCTGGCCTTGATTATCCGTTCGAGAAGAGCGATCGGCTTTTGTGTTGGATAACCAAGCCGTTCGGCTGCGTTAGCTGCGATTGGCGGAATATCATTCCATACTGTGCCAATCGCCATGCCATCCAATTCGTCCGCATACCATTTCAACCGAGGAGTGCCGTCACCGTCTCTTGGCCAATAGACCAAGCCAGCCTTATCGAGAGCATCGAGCCGGTCTTGAACTGTCTCCCCGGACAATTTGTGCCGTTTCATTACGTCACCCGGTATCGCCCAATGCCGGCCGACCTTTGTCGGATCTATTCCTCTCCACGGTTTACCGCTTTCTCCGTTCCGCGTGCCCGAGCCGGTCAACGAAATCGGCGAAAAAGCCCGGCCTTTATCGTCAAGGTTCTTGAAATGCTTCGTTACATAGTCCGGTTCATGAGGGACAGTCGGATTGGTCCAAGTGTGTTTTTCCCCTCCAGAAAAGAAAAATATCGTGTCGTGAACGGGCGCAAAACGACCTGCGGAACCATGCGCGTGCGTTCTCTTCCAAATGATTTCGTTCTGAAAATTATTCTCCCCGAAAATCTGGTCGAGCATCACCTTGACGTAGTGGGAGGCGTGCCAGTCGCAGTGGTAGTAGAACGAGCCGGTCTTCTTCAGCACGCGGGCGAGTTCGACGCAGCGCGGGCGCATGTATTCGATGTAGGCCTTGGTGCTCTCGTGGCGGTCCTCGAACGCGCGCTTCTCCTTCGTCTCGCCCCAGAACACCTCGTAGTTGCGGTTGGAGTTGAACGGCGGGTCGATGTAGATGAGGTCCACGCACGCGGGCGGGAGTTTCTGGAGCTGCTCGAGATTGTCGCCGCAGTAGACGACGCGGGTGTCGACGAGTGCGGAGGGCTTGCCCGCCGGGGCGGGCGCGGCGTAGGGCGCCTGGTCCTCGGCGACTGCGCGGGCCTTGAGTTTGGCTTTCACTTTCCTCGCGGCCGGCTTGCCCTTGCCCGGTAACGGTTCGATCGCTTCGCGCAGCACGCCGGGATCGAGGTCGGCCCCGTTCGGCCACGCGGGCGCGCCGTGGTCGAGATAGACTTGGGCGAAAAATTTTCCGTCCTTGAGCGGCGCGAAGACCTCGCCCCAGAGCAACGGCGTGCAGTCGTAGACGCCCTCGGCCCCGTCGGCAAACCTCAGGGCCAGACGGTGCTGGGCCAGCGCCTTGACGGCGGTCACTTTGGCGAGGGCGAACTTCATGGGTAGGCGATCCTTGGCACGGGTTGGTGGTTTTGGCAACGCTGCCAGCGGTCCCGCAAATCTGGCTGATGCCGCTGCGCCCACGCGAGCACATCCTTCAGCCGTGCGGCCGGCAGCCGGCCTTGCAGAACCACGACGAGGTTGATGCCGATCAGCGCCTCAGCCTCGCCATAGAGGGCGTGAAAATGCGGCGGCTGGTGGTCGTGGTAATAAAGCCGGATGATGACGCCGTGAAACGTGGCGATGGTTGGCATGGAGGTGGCGGCCCGCGGCATGGAGTCGGATTTGCCACCGGGTGTCAACGCCACCGGCCGCGAAGGCCGCGCCTCACCCGGGCAAGCAAGCCGGTTGTCCCGGTTGGTCTTTGTCCGGTCGCTTTCGGAGTGCTGTCCGCACGGGACCGGTCATCGGCGCGGCAGTAAACATCCTCGGGGCAAGCCCCGAGGCATTCGACCAATCCCCATGCAACTCACGACCATCGCTTCGCCTTGGAGGGACGACCTCCGTGTCGTCCGTCTTTTCGCACTCCGCGGACCGGACGGAGCCGGTCCCTCCACCCTAACCAAGCCGGAGCAAGCTCAGGGGTATCGGACCCATCGCGAATGAAATTTCCCCGCTGCTTGCTCGCTGTCGCACTCGCGTTTTCCGTCGCCGTCGCGGCTCCCGCGCTCGAATACAAGATTGGCCGGAACCACTCGCTGATCGGGTTTGCGGTGCCGATCCTCGGCGGACTGTCGAAGGTGCGCGGCAAAAACACTGACTTCGCGAGCACGCTGAAATTCGCCGAAACCGGCCCGCCGGCTCCTTGATCGTGGCAACAATCAAGGGCGCGAGCATCGGCCCGGGCATCGCCGACCGCGGCGAGCACCTGCGCACGGCGGATTTTTTCGACGCGAAGAAAATTCCCACGCCTACCTTCCAAAGCACCCGCATCGAGGGCAAGGACGGTCTCTACGTCATGCACGGCACGCTGACGCTGCCCGGCGTGAGCAAGGGAGTCGCGCGGCCGTTTGCGGTGACGCTCCGAAAACTTGGCGAGGGCAAGAAAGGCACGACCGTCAACGGCGGCTTCATCCTCCGGACGACGCTCAACCGGCGCGACTACGGCATGGTGTGGGAGCGCAGGGCCGTGGCGGACTTCGTCGGCGATGAGACCGAGGTCGAGATCGACGCGACGCCAATGCCCACGTTGCTCACGCCGCGATAGTCCGCCGCGCGCCTATTTCAACGCCGCCGGGCGCAGGCCGATCTGGTTGGCTGCCGCCTGGAGCAACGCCTGTTCCTCCGGCAAGAATCCGTGGTCGCCCGCCGCGATCTGCAGCGCGGCGCGGGCGCGGTCCTTCTGGCCGGTCTCGGCCAGCAGCACGCCGCGCCACAGTGCGACTTTCGGCCGCTGCCAGTCGGCGACCGGCAGGGCGTCGAGCACGGCCAGGGCGTCTTCGGGCTGACCTTGCGCGCGGAGCGCCGCCGCGCGGCAGAGCACCGTCGCGGTGTCCTCGGGCGCGTTGGCGTATTCGCGGCGC
>JACQFT010000234.1 GCA_016199925.1 Opitutia bacterium
CAGCGCGAACGGGCCATCGGGGTGATTCTTTCCGGCACCGCCACTGATGGCACTTTGGGCCTGGAGGCGATCAAGGCGGAGGGCGGGCTCACCTTCGCGCAGGATGATACCGCCCGTTACGACTCGATGCCCCGCAGTGCAGTGGCCGCCGGCTGCGTGGATTTCGTGCTCTCCACGGAAGCGATTGCCCGGGAACTGACCCGCATCGCCAAACATCCTTTCGTCGCCGGGCGGCCCCCGGCCGGAGTCACGCAGCGGCCCGTTCACCCGGTCGAGGCCAGCCCCGCCGGCCGGTCCGGCCAAAACGCCTACGAGAAAATCTTGCTCATCCTCCGCAGTCATTCCGGCGTGGACTTCTCCCTCTACAAGACCCCCACCATCCACCGCCGCATCACGCGGCGCATGGTGCTGAACCAGAAACAGACTCTCGAGAGCTACTCCGATTCCCTGCGAGGCGATGCCAAGGAACTCGACGCCCTCTATGCGGACGCGCTCATCAATGTGACGAGCTTCTTTCGCAACCCGGACGCCTTTGACGCGCTCAAGCGCAAAGTTTTTCCCCAGCTGCTCCAGACGGGCGGCGACGATCCGTTGCGGGTGTGGGTGCTCGGCTGTTCCACCGGCCAGGAGGCCTACTCCCTGGCGATGGCGTTCGCGGAGTGCGCGGAGAAGGCGCGCCGCCCGCGGAAGCTGCAGGTCTTCGCCACCGATCTCAACCATGCGAACCTGGACAGGGCCCGCCACGGCCTTTACCCGAAGAGCGCCACGTCCGACGTTTCGCCCGAGCGCCTGCGGCGCTTTTTTGTCGAGGAAGAGGGCGGCTACCGGATCATCAAGCCCCTGCGCGAGTCCGTCGTCTTCGCCCGGCAGAATCTCATCAGCGATCCGCCTTTCTCCCGCATGGACCTCATCAGTTGCCGCAACCTGCTGATTTATCTGGAACCCAGTTTGCAGAAAAAGCTGATCCCCACCTTCCACTATGCCCTGAAGCCTGACGGCGTGCTGTTTCTCGGCGCGTCGGAATCCATCGGCGGCTTCCCCGATTTGTTTGTGCCGGTGGACAAGAAGCAGAAGATTTTTGCCAAAAAAGCCGCGCCCACGCTGGCGTTTCCCTTGCCGATGAGAAACGCCGGCAGCGGACGCCCCCCTGCCGGACAAAGCCACCCGCCCTTCGCCTCTGCCGGGACGAAAGCCGGGCGGGCCCGCCGAGGCCTTCCGCGGCGAACTCAGCGCCGAGCGCGAGGCCGACCGGGTGACCGTCAACCAATTCGCCCCGCCTGCCGTGCTGATCAACGCCGACCTGCAAATCCTGCAATTCCGCGGACCGACCGGCGCGTATCTCGAGCCCCCGACCGGCAAAGCCAGCTTCGACCTGCTGAAGATGGCCCGGGAAGGACTCATGCTCCCCTTGCGGGCCACGATCAACCAGGCGAAGTTGGAAAACAAAACGGTGCGCAAGGACAACGTGTCCCTCACCCAGAACGGCCGGACCCGGTCCGTGAACATCGAGGTCGTGCCGTTGAAGAACCTGAAGGAGCGTTGCTACCTCGTCTTGTTTGAGGACGCGGCCAAGCCCGGCCGGGACTTGTCCCCGGAGCCGGCCGCCAGCGAGCCAGAGTCACCCGCTCCCGCCAGCAAAAAACAGGAATCCAGCCGGGTCGCCGGACTGGAGCAGGATCTCGCCGAGGCCCGCGACTACCTCCGCTCCGTCGAGGAACAGCAGGAAGCCGCCAACGAGGAGCTTCAGGCGTCCAACGAAGAAGGCCAGTCCGCCAACGAGGAGTTGCAGAGCCTCAACGAGGAGCTCGAAACCTCCAAGGCGGAGCTGGAGTCCACCAACGAGGAACTGACCACCGTCAACGAGGAGATGGGCACCCGGAACCTTGAGCTCAACCGGCTGAACAGCGACCTCACCAATTTCCAGACTTCGACCAAGCTCGTCATCATGCTGCTGGGGCGCGACCTGACCGTCCGCCGGTTCAGCGCGCAGGCCGAAAAGAAATTCCACCTCCATGTGGCCGACCTGGGCAAACCCATCAGCAATGTCCGGCACCATCTCGACCTGCCGGATTTGGAAGCGATCATCACCGAAGTCATCGCCAGTGTGCGCGAGAGTGAGCGCGAAGTGCGGGACAAGGACGGGTGCTGGTATTCGCTGCGCGTGCGCCCCTACATCACCCTCGACAACAAGGTGGACGGCGCGGTCCTCGTGCTCGTGGATATCAACGCGACCAAGGAAGCCTCGCAGGAAGTCATCCACACGCGCGATTTTGCCGAAGCCATCATCGGCAGCGTCCGCGATCCGCTCCTGATTCTGGATGCCGAGCTCCGGGTGCAGAAAGCCAACGAATCATTTTTCACCACCTTCAAGGTTTCGCCGGCGAAAACCATCGGGCACCCGGTCTTCAAGGTTGGCGATGGCACCTGGAACCTCCCCCGGCTGCGGAAGCTGCTGCTCGAAATTCTGCCGCGGCAAAACTCCTTCGACGACTTCGAGGTCACGCACGATTTTGAGCGGATTGGTCGCCGCACCATGCTCCTCAATGCCCGGATGTTGGTCCAGAGCCCCGGGCACCGCGAAAAAATCATCCTCGGCTTTCAGGATATCACCACCCGCAAACAGATCGAGGTGGCGCTGGCCAAGGCGCAGGCCCTGCTGGGCCTCCACGCCGCGAAACTCGAACACACCGTGGCCCGGCGCACCAAGGAATTGACCGTGGCGAACCGGCAGTTGGCGGCGACGGTCATCTCCGCCACCGAGCGCAAGGAGGAGTATCGGACACTCTTCGTCGAGTCGGAGGCGATGCAGAAAAAACTTCGGCTCCTGACCCACCAGATCCTCACCGCGCAGGAAGAGGAGCGGAAAAAGATCAGCCGCGAGTTGCACGACGAGGTCGTGCAGGCGCTCGTCGGCATCAACGTCGAGCTGTCGGCGCTCGTGCACGGCAATTCCACCGAGGTGCGCCAAGTGAAGGACAAGGTCGCCCAGACCCAGCGGATGGTGGAGAAGGCGGTGGACTCCGTGCACCGCTTCGCCCGCGATTTGCGGCCGGCCGTGCTCGACTATCTCGGCCTGATCCCGGCGCTCCATGCTTATTGCCGCGGTCTGGCCGAGCGGAAGAAAATCAAGATCAAGATGACGGCTTTCGGCGGCGTCGAGGCCCTCGACAGTGACAAACGGACGGTGTTCTTCCGGGTCGCGCAGGAAGCGCTCAACAACATCGCCCGCCACGCGCGCGCGACCCACGTCCACCTCACGATCTCCCTCCAACCGGGCGCGATCCGGCTGGAGATCGCGGACAACGGAAAAGCTTTCTCGGTCAAAAGAATCCTGCTCGCCAAAAACAACAAGCGCCTCGGCCTCGTCGGCATGAAGGAGCGCGTCGAAATGGTCGGCGGCTCTCTCGCCATCGAGTCGGTGCGCGGACAGGGCACGACGGTGCGCGCCGACCTCCCTTTCACTCCCGGGAAAAATTCCAAATGAGCGTTTCCAAACAAATCACCGTCCTGCTGGCGGAAGACCACTCCATTGTCCGCCAGGGCCTGTGCGCCCTGCTCAACGCCGACGGGCGCTTCCAGATGGTCGGCGAGGCGCGCACCGGCCGCGAAGCCGTCGAGCAGGCCGCCACCCTCCGGCCCGAGGTCATCCTGATGGACATCGCCATGCCCGTGCTCAACGGCCTCGAAGCCACCCGGCAGATCCTCGCCGCCAACCCCGCCGCCAAGGTGCTCATCCTCTCCGCGCACAGCGACGACGAGTATATCGAGCGGATGACCGCCGCCGGCGCCGCGGGATTTCTCGAGAAGCAGACTTCGGCGGAGATCTTGACCAAGGCGATCCTCGAAGTCGCCAGGGGCCACACCTACTACAGCCCGGCGATCGCGAAACGCCTCGCGCAGGGCAAGAACCGGTCCCTCGACCGCGACGGCCTCGCCAAGGCCCACGGCGCGCGCCTCACCTCCCGCGAGTCGGAAGTGCTCCAGCTCGTCGCCGAGGGCCACGCCAACAAGCAGGTCGCCGCGACGCTCGGCATCAGCATCAAGACCGTCGAGAAGCACCGCCAGCATCTGATGGACAAACTGAACATCCACGACACCGCCGGGCTCACCCGCTACGCGATTTCCGCCGGCGTCATCCAGTGCAGCGTGCAACTGACGATCGTCTAGGCCGCTCCGTTTCCCCCCGCCGCAAAAAAGTCGGGCCGCCGGTGATTCGGAGCCGGCGCGCCCCCGCCCCCCAGGGCTTTCCAGTTTGCTCGTGGGTCAGCGCGCTTGCGCGTGCCAAACCGCGCGCTCAAGCGCGCTGGCCCACACTTGCGAAACCAAACCGGAAAGCCGCGTTCCCGCCCCGGTCCGCGGGCGAAACGCGGCGAGGGCGCCGCGTCCCCATCGACGATCTTGTGGGAGCGACCTTGGTCGCGACCGTCGCGTGCGAGCCGCTCCCGCCGCCAGCCATCCGTGCCCGCGGCGGAGCGCGAGCAGGGTTAGACCCCATAGGGGTCGCGCCGCCCGTCCGGTATGCTCGCGGGCTCCGCTTATGAAAAATTTCTGCCCGGTCGCCCTGTCCCTCGCGCTCACGCTGTCCGCTTCGGCGCAATCAATCCTGCAGTCGGCGGGCAACTTCACGCTCCTCGGCGGCTCGGCCATCTCGAGCACCGCCACCGCGGGCACCGTGATTTCCAACGGCAACGTCGGCCTCTCGCCCACGGCCGAGAGCGCGATCACCGGCTTTCCCCCCGCGCTCATCACCAACGGCGCCATCGTCGCGACCGGCGGCGTGACCGCCCAGGCGCGCGCCGACCTGATCATCGCCGCGACGGGTTTGGCCGGAATGACGCCCACCAGCAACCTCACCGGGTTGAATCTCGGCGGGATGACGCTCACGCCGGGCGTCTATTCTTTCACCAGCACCGCGTTTTTGACCGGGGCGCTCATCCTCGATGCACAGGGCCAGAACAACGTCGCGTGGGTTTTCCAAATCGGAACTTCGCTGGCGACCGCAGCCGCCTCGTCGGTCACGTTCACGAATTTCGGCTCGAACTCCGGCAGCGATCTCGGCGTCTTCTGGAATGCCGGCACCACCATCGGCGGCGGCGTCAACAGCCTGATCGCCGGCAATTATCTCGCGGGCACCAGCATCACGTTCGGCAATCTCGTCCACGGCGGCGGCCGCGGCTTGGCGCTCTCCGCCATCACGCTGGACAACGACCATATCAACGCGCTCGGCGGCCCCGGCGGCGGCGATCTCACGGGCGGCCTCACCCTCGGGCCGGGCAACAGCGTCATTCTCAGTTCGGTTCCCGAGCCGGCCGCCGTGCTCTGGCTCGCGCCGCTCGGTGCGTTGGGTTTCGCCTGTTGGCGCCGGTCGGTGCGCGGCAAGCGAGTTTCCTGAGCGCCGCGCGCAGTAGGCCTTGGCCCCATAGCGGCCGGCTCGCCATCGGCGTATCGTCCGGGCCAATTGAAAAATTATCTCTCGATCACTCCGCTCCGGTTGGCGGCACTTGTCGCACTGCTGTGCGCTCCGCTCGCGGCATTGGCGCAGACTATTCTGCGCACCGCGGCCGACTTCACGCTGCTCGGCGGCACCGCCATCTCCAACGCCGGCACCACCGCGATCAGCAACGGCAACGCCGGCCTCTCGCCCGCCGCCGAGTCGAGCATCACGGGCTTCGGGTCGGTGACGTTCACCAACGGCGCGATCATCGCCACCGGACCCGCGACCGCCCAGGCGCGCACGGACCTCATCGCGGCGCGCACGGGTTTGGCGGGCATGACGCCCACGGCCAACCTCACCGGCTCCGATCTGGGCGGCCTGACCCTGACGCCCGGAGTCTATAAATTCGACGCGGCCGCCGCGCAGACGGGCACGCTCACGCTCGACGCCAATTTCCAAAACAGCGTGGCCTGGGTTTTCCAGATCGGCACCACGCTCACCACGGTCGCGAATTCCTCGGTCATCGTCATCAATCTCGGCTCGAACCAGGGCAGCGATCTCGGCCTGTTCTGGAACGCCGCGGCGGGCGCCATCAACATCGGCACCAACAACACCGTCGCCGGCAATTATCTCGCCGGCACCAGCATCACGTTCACGAGCCTCGCGACCGGCAGCGGGCGCGCGCTCGCGCTCGCGGCCGTCACGCTCGACACCGACAGCCTCAACGCCCGCGGCGGCCCCGGCCCCGCCGGCAGCGACTGGACAGGCGGCCTGGCCTTCGCCGGCGACGGCACGACGATCGTGCTCGCGGCGGTGCCGGAACCGGCGGCCGTGCTCTGGCTCACGCCTCTCGGCGCGTTCGGTTTCGTCCTCTGGCGGCGCACCGCGCGCCGCCGCGCCGCTCTCGCAGCGTAGGCGCCGGTTTTTTTTTGCGGCCGGGTAGGTCAACACCCCACCCGGGTTACGCCCCATATCGGCGCCGCGGTCGCCCGCGTATCCTGCGCGCTTATGAACATCAAGAGACTCTTTCCCCTGCCGGTGGCGGCAATCGCCGCGTTCCTCTTTTCCGGCGCGGCCGGTTTTTCCCAGACCGTCCTGCTGACCGCGGGCGACTTTGCGCTGCTCGGCGGCACCGCCATCAGTGTCGGCGGCGCCGGCCCCAATCCCATCACCAACGGCAACGTCGGCCTCTCGCCGGGCGCGACCACCAACATCACCGGCTTCCCGCCGGCCACCGTCTCGGGCAACACGCTCAGCGGCTCCGTCGCCAGCATCGTCGCCACCGGCGGCGTGACCGCGCAGGCCCGGGCGGACCTCATCACCGCCCAGAACGCCCTGGCCGCGATGGCGTCCAACACGAACCTCACCAACATCGATCTCGGCACCGTGGCCCCGCTCAACTCGGGCGTCTATACCTTCAACGCCGCCGCCGCGCAGACCGGCGCGCTCGTCCTCGACGCCCAGGGGCAGAACGGCGTGTTCTGGGTTTTCCAGATCGGCACCTCCCTCACCACCTCCGCCAACTCCACCGTCACCTTCATCAACCTCGGCTCGAACGGCGGCACCGACAACGGCCTCTTCTGGAACGCCGGCGCCGGCATCACCATCGGCGACAACAACACCATCGTCGGCAATTATCTCTCGGGCACGAGCATCTCCTTCACCGGCATCACCACCACCCTCGGCGGCGGCGGCAGCCGCGCCCTCGCGCTCGCGGGCGTGTCCTTCGCCGGCCCCGGCGCGATCAACCCCCTCGGCGGTCCCGGCGGCGGCGACTTCGACGGCGGCCTGATGTATAACGGCCTCGGCGCGCTCGTGCCCATCACCGGCAACGTGCTGCTCAGCTCGGCCGGAGCCTACACCCAGGGCGCCTCCAGCGTCGTCCTCGTGCCGGGCACCGCCCTCAACACTTCGACCGTCACCATCGACGGCGCCAGTCGCGACGGATCGGGCGCAGCCTCCCTCACGATCAACTCGGCCGCCGTGACCCTGACCGGCACCAACACCTACACCGGCGCGACGACGCTCAACGCCGGCACGCTCAGTGTCGCGACGATCGGCGACGGCGGCGTGGCCGGCAACCTCGGCCAGGCCTCCGCCACCGCGACCAACCTCACGCTCGGCGGCGGCACCTTGCGCTACACCGGCGCCACCGCCGCGACCAACCGCAACTTCGTGCTGACCGCCGGCACGACCAGCGCCATCGATGTCTCCAACGCCGCGACCAACCTCACCGTCTCCGGCGCCAGCACCGCCACGACCGGCGCCCTCACCAAGTCCGGCGCGGGCACCCTCACCCTTTCCGGCACCAACGCCCACACCGGCGGCACCACCGTCGCGGCCGGCACGCTCCAGCTCGGCAACTCCGGCACCGTCCTCGCCGACGCGGGCGCGGTCACCGTCAACGGCGGCACTCTCGCGCTCGGCACCGCCGGCGAGACCATCGGTTCGCTCGCCGGCTCCGGCGGCACCGTCGAACTCTTTAATGTCTCCGGCCGCACCCTCGCCGCCGGCGGCGACAACACCTCCACCTCCTTCGCCGGCGTCATTCAGGGCAGCGGCGGCGCGCTCGTGAAAACCGGCACCGGCACCCTCACCCTCTCCGGCGCCAACACTTACTCCGGCGGCACCACCGTCTCCGCCGGCACCCTCGCGGGCAACACCACCAGCCTCCAAGGCGCCATCGCCAACAACGCCGCCGTTCTCTTCAACCAGACCACCGCCGGCACCTACGCCGGCGTCATGAGCGGCACGGGCACGCTCGCCAA
>JACQFT010000015.1 GCA_016199925.1 Opitutia bacterium
CCAACTGGTGGATAACCGTAGCCTGCGGCCGGCTCGGGAGTTTGGGTTTTCTTTTTTTCATCCATGCCCTCTGGCAGGGAATCGTAACTCACGCAACCGAGCCGCTCTCTTTCCGCCCTAAATCAGCACCCGCTGTGGGACGGCTGTGCAGCCGTTTACTTTGAGGAGAATCTTGCTGAGCAACGGCATCTCGGAACCGAGATTGAAGGCGAGGTCCGCGATGATCAGCGTGCGGCTGGGACGGTGGAGAAACACGACTTCGTGCACGCGCGGGATGCCTTGCACGACGTGCTGGTCGAACAGTCCGCCCCAAGAAGGGTGCGGCGAGTTGCCGAGCGAGTCGGTGATTTTGAACGCCGGGAAAACTTTGTGGAAGGAGCGCGGTGCGTGGAAGCGCACGCCCGGGTAGCGCGGCAACCAGCGTTCGAGGTAGGTGTCGTGCATGTAGTTTGGCGCGACGATGTGAGCGACAGGGCCGAGCGTGGCAAGTTCGGCGGCGAGGGCTTCGGAGTAGGCCACGGGCGAATGCACCCACAGCGAACCATCGGGAAGCTTGGCGACGGTCATGCGATGCCCGAGCGTCATGCCAAACACCGTCATTGGCGCGTTTATCTCCCAGAGGCCGGGCGCGAGCGCAGTGAGCAGGGAGATCAGGGGGCCGGCTTCGCTTTGCCGGCGTAGCCGAAGAGGTGCCGCTTCTTGATGTCGTCGGCGATTTCGGGCGGCACCATCGAGACCCAGGAGTTGTCGCCGGCCTTGATGCGCTTCAGCACGTCGCGCGCGGAGAGGTGCAGATACTGCGGGTCGTAGCCGGTGATGCTGACGATGTTTTTGTTCTTCAGCAGATGCGCGTAGAGGTGGTCGAGGTGGTCGGCGACTTGGAGATTTTCGGCGGTCACGAGGTCGGGCTTGGCGGCGTGCTCCGAGCCGTCGCGGAGCATCGGATAGCAGTAGAGGCGCACCGCGTGGCGGAACATGCGGCCCATCGATTCGAGGATGCCGCCCTCGAGGTGGTCGTAGTATTTTTCGTTGAAAATCTCGTGCATCGTGTCGGTCCAGAGCGCGACGCCGATCATGGCCTTGGTGTAGCGGCGGAAGTAGGCGACGAGGCGGAAGAACTCCGTGTAGTTCGAGATCAGCACGGTGTAGCCGATGTGGCCGAGCAGATCGACGCGCGCGAGAAAGTCCTCGTCGTCGATTTTTCCGTCGGCGAGCAGATCGGTGATCGTGAGTTCCATGAGCACGACGACGTCCTTGCCCTTGACGGTGGGTTCCTGCCGGAACTGGGCGGTGGCGCTGGTGAGCATGTCGACGTTGGCGTGGGTGACCGGCCGGAAACTGCCGCGCTCGACCAGCACGGGGCGGTCGAAGATGACCTCTGACGGCTGGAGCACCTCGCCGTCGGGCGCGAGCATCACGGCGTTGGTCAAGCCGTGGCGCACGAGCTGGAGCGAGAGCAGGCGGTTGTCGAGGTGCTTGAAGGCCGGGCCGGAGAACTTTAGGATGTCGACTTCGACGCGGTCGGCGCCGACGTTGTCGGCGAGCGAGAGGATGAATTTCTCCGGGTCGGCCCGGTAGTGGAAGGCGCCGTAGATGAGGTTGACTCCGACGATGCCGAGCGCCTCCTGCTGAAGGACGTTCTTTTTGTCCCAGAGGCGGACGTGGATGACGATGTCGTTGGGCTCCTCGAGGGGATTGTTCTGGAAGCGCACGCCGAGCCAGCCGTGGCCGTCGTTGGCGCCCTTGGCGCTGCGGGCCACGACGGTGTCGGCAAAGACGAAGAACCGCGTGCGCGCGCCGCGCTGGGCGTGGAGGCGCTCCTTGAGCAACGAGTATTCGTGGTGGAGCATCGTGAGCAGGCGCTCGCGCGAGACGTAGCGCGGGGCCTTGCCGTAGATGGAGTCGCTGAAAACCATGTCGTAGGCCGACATCGTTTTGGCGATGGAGCCGGAGGCGCTGCCGGCTTGGAAAAAAATGCGGGCGACCTCCTGGCCGGCGCCGATCTCGGCGATGGTGCCGTAATGGGTGCCGTCGAGATTGATGGTCAGCGCCTTTCGGTTGGTGGTCAGCAGTTGCTTTTTCTCGCTCATGGATCGACCGCACCGTAGTCGCCGGACGCATTCTGGCAATGGGGGAGAAGCGCCGCGGCGCGGTTCGCCGCGGGTATTTGTTCACGGCGGATCCGAGCCCACGCGGCTTGCTTCGGCTTGGACGGATGGCGGCGAGAGCGCGCTGGCGCGGGACGTTTGGCGGGCGAGTCGCGACCAAGGTTGCTCCCACAAGGTCGGAAAGAAGCGGTCTTGCCCCGATGCCTCGGGGCTGACCCCGCGGATCACTACCGAGGGTCGCGAGATGAGCGGATGCCTTTTTTTTCGGGAAGCGTCCGCGTCGCGCGGGGTGACCTCGGCGACCCGCCGAGGATTTTCGGAGGAGCCGGCGAGACGCCAGCCGCGAGGGCGGCAAGCAGGTGGTGCTCCGGGGCGCCGCTCATACGGCCGTGCCGCCGTTGGTCCGAGCCGGGGACCGGCGGGCGTTTTTCGCTGGTGCGGGCCGGGGTGCTGGCTACGGTGAGGCGCATGAAGAATTTCTTCACCTCGTTTTTCGCCACGCTCGCGGCCCTGCTGGTGTTCATCGTCGGCGGCACCGTGGTCATGTTCCTCTTGCTCGGGGCCATCGCCGCGATGGGTGAGAAACCCGTGGTCCTGCAAAAGGGCTCTTATCTCGTCCTCGACCTGTCGGCCAACATCCAGGACACGCCGATCCAAAACGAGGGGCTCGAAGATTTCGCCGAGGCGGTCGGCGGCACCGGGGCGCACGTGCTGCAAACCCGCGAGGTGACCCGCGCCCTCACGGCCGCCGCGACCGACAGCGACATCGCCGGCGTCTATATCACCGGCCAGGTGTCGCCGATGGGTTACGGCTCGGGGTTCGCCGCGCTGAAGGAAGTGCGCGAGGCACTCCTCGCGTTCAAGGCCTCGGGCAAGCCGGTGAAGGCATTTCTCAACTACGCCACGACGCGCGACTACTACGTCGCGTCGGTCGCGGGCGATCTCTCGCTCGACCCGTATGGCGCGCTGGTCGTGCCCGGCCTCGCGTCGCAGCCGATGTTTTACGCCGGGGCCTTCGAGAAATTCGGCATCGGTGTGCAAGTCACCCGCGTCGGCAAATACAAGAGCGCCGTCGAGCCTTACACGCGCAAGGACATGAGTCCCGAGAGCCGGGCGCAGACCCAGCAACTGATCAACGACATTTGGGGCGACCTCACCGGCACGATCGAGCAGGCGCGCAAACTCCCGGCGGGCTCGCTCCAACGCGCCGTCGATGCCGAAGGCATCATCCGCGCCGAGGCGGCGAAGGCGCTGAAGCTGGTCGATCGGACGGCCTACCCCGACGAGGTGTTCGCCGAATTGAAGGCGGCGACCGGCCGCACCGGCGCGCGCGAGAAATTCAAGCAGATCGCCCTGAAGGATTACGCCAAGCTCGTCGCGGGCGACGGCCTCGTGGCCAAGCGCGGCGGCACCGGCAAGATCGAACTCGGCGCCAGCGGGCGCAAGATTGCCATCGTCTATGCCGAGGGCGAGATCGTCGACGGCGACGGCAACGACGACGGCCTCGTCTGGGGCGACCGGCTCGCGCGCGACCTCCGCGAACTGAGGCAGGACGACAGCGTGAAGGCCATCGTGCTCCGAGTGAACAGCCCCGGTGGCAGCGTCTCGGCGTCGGAGGCGATCCAACGCGAAGTGCGCCTCGCGCAGAAGGAGAAACCCGTCGTCGTCTCGATGGGCACGGTGGCCGCGTCGGGGGGCTACTGGATCGCGACGTATTCCGACCGCATTTTTGCCGAGCCGACGACGATCACCGGGTCGATCGGCGTGTTCGGCCTGCTCTTCAACGTGCAGGGCCTCGCCAACGACAAGCTCGGGCTGACCTTTGACACGGTGAAGACCGGCAAATTTGCCGACCTCGGCACCATCACGCGGCCGAAGACCGAGGCGGAGCTCGCCATAATCCAGCAGAGCGTCGATTGGGTTTACGACCAGTTCATCGGCAAAGTCGCCGAGTCGCGCAAACTCAACCGCGCCGCCGTGCAGGAAATCGCCCAGGGCCGCGTCTGGTCCGGCGTCGAGGCGAAGAGGCTCGGTCTGGTCGACGAACTCGGCGGACTCGATGCGGCGATCAAGTTTGCCGCCGACAAAGCCAAGCTCGGCGGCAGTTTCCGCGTGGTCGAGTATCCGCGGAAGAAACAATTTGGAGAGGCGCTCGCCGCGGCCTTCGAGAACAAACGCCGGGAAAAGGGCGCCAGCGGACCGCTCGGCATCTTCGTGCGCGAAGCCCTCGGGGAGATCCGGGCGCTCGACCGCTTCAACGACCCGCGCGGACTCTATGCCCGGCTGCCGTTCGAGCTGCGGTTGAAGTGAAAAATTGCGGGCGGGGCTTTGTGCCCCGATCCGACCGGGTTTTTGTCGGGCCGGTCCTCGGAGCCGGGCCGCCGATCGGCGCACCCGGCGCGGCGTCCGGCGCCGGTCCTGCCGTGCGGTCGCCGCACGCATGACTTGCACCGCGCGACGCAGGACTCATGCTCGGCGGCGATGCAACAGGAATTCACTCTGGCCGAAGACTGCCCCGCGACTGTCATACCCGCGGGCGACAAGGTAACGCTCCGGGCGGGCAGCCCGGTTTTCGTCACGCAAACGCTCGGGGGCAACGTGACCGTGCGCACCGACGGCGGGCTCTTCCGCATCGCGCGCGAGCACACCGGGGCCATCAGCGGCTATCAGGCGAAAGACGACGCGGCCGCGGCGGCGACGGGCGAATTTTCCGAGGCGGCGGTGTGGGAAGCGATGAAGGGCTGCTTCGATCCGGAGATTCCGGTGAACATCGTCGACCTCGGCCTCGTCTATGACGTCGCCATCGAGCAGACCCCCGCCGGCGCGCATACCGTCGAGGTGAAAATGACGCTCACCGCGCCGGGCTGCGGCATGGGCCCGGTCATCGCCGAGGATGCGCGCTCGAAGATCGCCGCGCTGCCGACAGTCGAATCCGCCAATGTCCACATCGTCTGGGACCCGCAATGGACCCCGCAGATGATTTCCGACACGGGCCGGAAGATTCTGGGACTGGAGTGAGGACAACAGAATAGCTTTACCTGCCCGGCGATTCGACTAGTTGAAACATATCCTATGCTAAACCGACTCTTCTCTCACAAGGCGGACTCGAACGATGGGTTGAGCCAGGCTCAGCGCGAAGCGATCGTCGATCTCCTGCACTACTGCATGTATGCCGACAACTTCGTCGCGCTCAGCGAAACCCGCTTCATTGCGGCCAAGGTCGAGTCGTTCAACTGGGATCCCAAAATCTCGATCGAATACTACCAGAACAAGTCCATTGGCGCCGCTCGCGCGGCGCTGGCCGACCCAAAAGCAAAGGAGCGGTTCTTCCAATCCGTGAGTGAACGATTGGGGAGCGCAAAAATTCGCGCGATGGCGTTTGAGCTCTGCCAAAAACTTTTCGCTTCCGACGGGTCAAAGCCGGCCGGCGAGTTTTCGACCCAGGGAGAGATAAGAAAAGCACTTAGTATTTCGTAAAACTACCGATCGCACCGTCACCCGGGCAAGCGAGCGGCTCTGAATTGGAGTCTCGCGGTTTGGGGGCGGGTGAACTGGGCTGGGCAAACGGGCTTGCGTCGAGGTGAAAAGGGCTACGTGGGTGGCATGAGCAGCAAGACCTGGTAGGGTCCGTCAAGTTTCGCCCGTTTGAATCGGGTCGGATGGCTCTAGGAGCGCTTGCGCGCGACGTTTGGCGCCGAGTCGCGACCAAGGTCGCTCCCACAAGGTCGGAGAGAAATGGTCTTCAGCAAACGCCTCGGGGCTTGCCCGGTGGATCTTTCCCGGGCGTATGAGGACCAGTGGTGAGAGGCGGTCTTCCGATTCTGGCACGGCGCATGTGGCGCACCGGAAAAGGAACGCGGTGAATCGGCTTAGGCCGTCACTGAATCCAGCGAGCAGCTCTGGATCGGGGTCTCGCAGTTCGGGCGGGCGATGATGCCGGGGTAGGGTTCGTTCGCGAAGGGCTTTGTCGGCTCGGTAAGGAGGTGGCGGTCGCAGACGGCGAAGAGATCGGCCTCGGTCATGGC
>JACQFT010000245.1 GCA_016199925.1 Opitutia bacterium
ACGGGCACGCTCGCCAAAGCCGGCACCGGCACCGTCACGCTCTCCGGCGCCAACACCTACTCCGGCGGCACGACCGTCTCCGCCGGCACCCTCACCGGCACCACCACCAGCTTGCAAGGTGCCATCGCCAACAACGCGGCCGTCACCTTTGACCAAGCCACCGCCGGCACCTACGCCGGCGTCCTGAGCGGCACCGGCACGCTCGCCAAAGCTGGCACCGGCACCGCCACGCTCACCGGCGCCAACACCTTCACCGGCGGCACGACCGTCTCCGCCGGCACGCTCGCCCTCGGCGCCAGCGAACGCCTCGCGGACACCGGCAGCCTCACCGTGAACGGCGGCACGTTCGACCTCGGCGCATTTTCCGAAACCGTCGGTGCCGTTACCGTGCTGTCGGGCAGCCTCACCGGCACGGGCACGCTCACCGGCACCTCCTTCGCCGTCGATTCCGGCTCGGTCTCCGCCATCCTCGGCGGCACGGGCGCACTCACCAAATCCGGCACCGGCACGCTCGCGCTCACCGGCGCCAACACTTACACGGGCGGCACCACCGTCGCCGCCGGCACGCTCGTCGGCAACACCACCAACCTGCAGGGTGCGATCACCAACAACGGGACGGTCTCGTTCAACCAGGCCGCTGCGGGCACCTACGCCGGCGTCCTGAGCGGCACGGGCACGCTCGACAAAACCGGCACCGGCGCCCTCACCCTCTCCGGCGCCAACACCTACTCCGGCGGCACCACCGTCTCCGCCGGCACTCTCGTCGGCGACACCACCAGCCTCCAGGGCGCCATCGCCAACAACGCCGCCGTCACCTTCAACCAGACCGCCGCCGGCACCTACGCCGGCGTCCTGAGCGGCACGGGCGCGCTCACCAAAGCCGGCAGCGGCACCCTCACGCTCACCGGCGACAACACCGCCACTGGCGGCACCACGATTTCCGCCGGCACCCTCGCCCTCTCCGGCGGCGGCCGGCTCGGCAGCCCGAGCGGCGCGCTGGCGCTCAACGGCGGCACGCTGGACTTGGGCAACACCAACCAGACGGTCGGCGCCGTCACCTTCAGCGGCGGCACGGTCAGCAACGGCACGCTGTCGGGTTCGTCCTACGCCTCCACCGGCGGCACCATCGGCGCGGTCCTCGCCGGCCCGGGCGTCACGTTCACCAACTCCTCCGGCACGACCACGCTCACGGCGGCCAACACCTACACCGGCGGCACCACCGTCGCCGCCGGCACCCTCGTCGGCGACACCACCAGCGTGCAAGGCGCCATCGCCAACAACGCGGCCGTCACCTTCAACCAGACCGCCGCCGGCACCTACGCCGGCGCCATGAGCGGCACGGGCGCGCTCACCAAAACCGGCGCGGGCACGCTCACCCTCACCGGGGCCACCACCTACTCCGGCGGCACCACCGTCGCCGCCGGCACGCTCGTCGCGAACACCGCCGTCCTCCCCGCCGGTCGCGCCGTCGCGCTCGCCAGCGGCACCACGCTGAACCTCAACCAGACGACCTCCGGCACCTTCACCGGCAACCTCACCGGCAGCGGCACGCTCCAGAAAACCGGCGCCGGCGCCCTCACCCTCGCCAACACCACCACCGCCGCCGCCAACGTCCAGGCCGGCGCGCTCTTCTTCAACGGCGGCCTCGGCGCGACGACCGTCTCCGCCGGCGCGTTCCTCGGCGGCAGCGGCACCATCACGGGCAACCTCGCGAACAGCGGCACCGTCAGCCCCGGCTTCTCGCCCGGCACCATCACCGTCACCGGCAACTTCACCCAGTCGTCCACCGGCACGCTCGTGGTCGAGCTGGCCTCCGCCACCTCGTTCGACCGCCTCGTCATCGCCGGCACCGCGACGCTCGCCGGCACCGTGCAGATCGACACGCTCGGCGGCTTCAATCCCTTCGGTTCGTCGTTCACCTTCCTGACCGCCGCCGGCGGCGTCAGCGGCACCTTCGGCACCGTCAACGGCACCGCCATCACCACCGGCCGCGCCGCGATCTCCACCGTCGTCACCTACGCGCCGACCTCCGTCACGGTCGCCTTCGCCCAGTTGCCCTTCGCCGGCTTCGCCCTCACGCCCAACCAGCGCGCCGTCGCCAACGGCGCCCAGGCGGACCCGGCGCTCACCGCCGCGCTCAACACCATCCCGGCCGCCGGCCAGTTCCCCGCCGCCCTCAATTCGATGTCGCCGCAGGGCTACCAGATCTGGAGCGATGCCGCGTTCACCCGCTCCACCGCCCTCGCCACCCGCCTCACGCGCCCCGCCGGCCCCACCGTCGGCCACGACAACTTCTACTTCGACGCCAGCCAGCGCCGCCTCCGCGCGCACGGCGACCAGGATGTGCGCAAGAGCACCTTCACCAGCACGGCCGAGCTGGTCGGCGGCGACCGAGCCCTCGACGCCAACCTCGCCGTCGGCGCGTTCCTCGAACACGCCAAAACCCACGCCGACCTCGGCTCGCTCGGCAGCCGCACCACCGTCAAGAGCGACACCCTCGGCGCCCGCGCCGCGTGGAACCAGGGCACCTCGTTCGCCACGGCGTCCTTCGGCTACAGCTTCGACAAATACAACTCGACCCGCCCGGTCGCCATCCCCGGCACGACGGCGCTCGCGACCTCCAACACCCGCGGTCACCAGTGGTTCGCCGGGATGACCGCCGGCCAGCATTTCACGCGCGGCCCCGTCACGCTGTCGCCCTTCGGCAGCTTGCTCGCCAGCCGCTGGCAGGCCAACGGCTTCACCGAAACCGGGGCCGGCATCTTCAACGCCACCGTCGCCAAGCAGACCGCCCGCTCGCTGCAAAGCCAGCTCGGCCTCGAGGCCGAATTGAACTGGAAGCTCGCCTCCGTCGTCGTGCATCCGCACCTCCGCGCCGCCTGGCTCCACGAGTTCTCGAATGACGCCCGCGCGATCAACGCCTCCTTCGGCGCCAGCAGCTTTGCCGTCGCCACCCGCGCGCCCCAGCGCGACAGCGCCCTCGTCGCCGCCGGCCTCGACTTCGTCCTCGGCCCGCGCGCCCTCCTCTACACCGACCTCTCCACGCAGTCCAACGGCAGCCTCAAGCTCCTCAGTTCGTGGCGCGTCGGCGTCGCAGTGAAGTTCTAAGCACTGCTTTCGGTTCATGTCACCGTTGCCGGCGGCCGGGCGAGTCTCTCGCCTGCCGCCGGCAACTCCGTTTGCACCGCCCCCGCCGCCCCGGCCCTGCTTGGCGCGAACGATCGGACCGGCTCCGTCCGGTCCACGCGGCACAGTGGGAGCGAGCTTGCTCGCGACGCCGGGCACCCGAGTCACGAGCAAACTCCCCCCTCCCCTCCACTCCCGGTGCCGCCCGGGTGTCTTTGCTGCGGCGGTGACACGTCGGGTCCGGCGATCCGTCCTCCGCGGGGGGTGCGTGCCACCGTTTCGGCGAAGCGCCCCGCCTTGCCTGAGCCGTGCCAATTAAGTTTCGCCACAGGGCCGGCGCCGCGGCTCACTTTTGCCATGCCCAAATACGACGGTTTGCGCAGCCCCTACGACAAGAAGGCCGGCGGCCTCCACCATCTCGGTCGGATGATCGACAAGATCCGCCGGCACCAGGCCGGCGCGCTGCCCGCCGATCTGCGCGAGAACTACGGCCTCTCGATGGGTCTCGACGGCCAGCTCTGCGGCTTTCTCGGCATCGAGTTCAAGGATCTCGAGGCCCGCGTCGCGCAGGGCGGCACCGACGAGGAGATCGCCGAATGGATTTTTGCCCGCGGGCTGCGGCCAAACAAAATGCAGGCGCGCATCTGGAACGAACACTCGCGCAAGCTCGGCTGGAACGATTTTGTCACGGCTTACCTGGCCAAACTCAAGGCGGCGGCCGGCTACGGGCACCGCACCGACATCGTCACCTCGCTCGGCGCCATCGTCTTCGACGAGGGCCACGAGCCGCCCGTGCGCTGAGCGCTTCGGCGCCGGGCCGGCCGCTCGGCGCCGTGCCGCCCGCGAACCAAACCGGCGCGGCGCCAAGCGCCCGCCCCCCCTCGGAACCCCGACCACCTAAATTTAGGTGGTTTGCGCCATCGGTGCCGGGTTCTGGCGCTGATAGGATCTGCCCCTTAACCCAAGCAAATCATGGTGTGGTTGGACACGATTGAGAACATTCCGAAATCAGAAATTGGCGCCTTCGTGCAGAAATGCATCGACGAAGGCGCGCTCGCTGTCGTCGTCACGCGCAGCAACGACGGAGGCTCCTACACGATCAACGTGAGGCGCGAGTAGCCGCGCGAGATTGCCGCGCGCCGAAGGGCCCGCCGGCCGCGGGCCAGCGGCCTCGGTCGCGTCGGCCGCGCCGCGCGTCAGCGGGAGCGTGCCCGCTCGCGGCGCCAGGCCCGGGCCGGGGTGTGATTAAATCTGTGCCAGCTTCCAGTAGAGCGCCCGCCTGGGCCCGACGGGGTAGGGCGAACCGTCCCCGGTGAGCCGAGCTTAGTTTCCATGCGGCCCAACGGCTCAGCCGGAGGCTTCGCCCTACCCGTGGCCATGGCCCGGTGGTTCGTTGCGCATGGCTCACTCGACGAGCTGTCGTCAGGCACAGATTTAATCACACCCCCCGGGCCGGGCCGCGCCCGCGCACGCTTTGCAAGCGCGGGCAACTGTGCTTCAGTGCCGGCTCGCATGACCAACCGCCTCGCTACGGAAAAATCCCCCTACCTGCTCCAGCACGCCGCCAATCCCGTCGCGTGGTTTCCGTGGGGCGAGGAGGCGTTCGCGCGGGCGCGCGCGGAGGACAAGCCGATCTTCCTCTCCATCGGCTACTCGACTTGCCACTGGTGCCACGTGATGGCGCACGAGTCGTTCGAGAACCCGGAGGTCGCCGCCGCGCTCAACGCGGATTTCGTCGCGGTGAAAGTCGACCGCGAGGAGCGGCCCGATGTCGACCACGTTTACATGACCTACGTGCAGTCGGTCACGGGCCACGGCGGCTGGCCGCTCAGCGCGTGGCTCACGCCCGACCTGAAACCGTTTTTCGGCGGCACGTATTTCCCGCCGGCCGACCGCGGCGGTCGCCCGGGTTTCACGACGCTCCTCCACGCCATCGCGAAAGGCTGGCGCGACGAGCGCGAGAAAATCGTCGCCGAGGCCGACCGCGTGCTGGCGGGGCTGCGGGACTACGCGCTGCACGGCGAGGCGGGCGCAACGGCGCCGGCCGGCGAGGCGCTGCCGCTCGGCGACGCCGCGACCGAGGCGTTCGAGCTGGCCTTCCAGTATTTCGGCGAGACGTTCGACGCCACGCACGGCGGCTTCGGCGGGGCGCCGAAATTCCCGCGCCCGTCGGTGCTGAATTTCCTCCATCGCGTCGCCGCGGGGCAAGGCCCCGGCTCGGCGCTCGGCGGCGAGGCCGTGAGGCTGACGGCGTTCACGCTGCAGAAAATGGCGGAGGGCGGCGTGCACGACCACGTCGGCGGCGGCTTCCACCGTTACGCCGTCGATGCCGAGTGGTTCGTGCCGCACTTCGAGAAGATGCTCTACGACCAGGCGCAGCTCGCCGTCGCGTGCCTCGAGGCGAAGCAGGCGACCGGTCGCGACGCCTACGCGTGGCTCGCGCGGGATATTTTCGACTACGTGCGCCGCGATCTCACCGCGCCGGCGGGTGGTTTCTTTTCGGCAGAGGATGCGGACAGCGAATTGCCGGACGGACGGGTAGGGCGAGGCGTCCCCGCCGAGCCGTCGACCGCCGCGGGCGGCGGTTCAGCCGGAGGCTTCGCCCTACCCGCAGACAAGAAGCCCGAACACGCCGAAGGCGCGTTCTACGTCTGGACGAAGGAGGAACTGGTGCGCGAACTCGGCGCCGATGCGGAGTTTTTCTGCACGCACTACGGCGTGCGGGAAGACGGCAACGTTGCGCCCGACCCGCAGGGCGAGTTCACCGGCAAAAACATTCTGCGGCAGCGGCAGTCGCTGACGGTGGCGGCGCGCACCCACGGGCTGGAGTTGGCTGACGCCGAGGCGAGGCTGCTGGCGGGGCTGGAGAAATTGCGCGGGGTGCGCGCGCGGCGTCCGCGTCCGCAGCTCGACGACAAGATCATCACCGCGTGGAACGGGCTGATGATTTCCGCCCTCGCCAAAGGCGCGCAGGTGCTCGGCGAGCCGGAGCACTTGGCGGCGGCCGTGCGGGCGGCGGAGTTTTTGCACCGCGAGCTCTACGACGCCGGGCGCGGCGTGCTTTACCGCAGTTGGCGCGAAGGGCGGAGCCACATCGAGGGTTTCGCCGAGGATTACGCGGCGCTGATCCAGGGGCTGCTCGATCTCTACGAGGCGTCGTTCGAGCATCGCTGGCTGGAGTGGGCGCTGCAGTTGCAGGCGCAGATGGACGCGCGCTTTTGGGACGAGGCCCAGGGCGGCTATTTCAATTCGCGCGAGGACGACCCGGACCTCATCGTGCGCCTGAAGGAAAATTACGACGGGGCCGAGCCGGCGCCCGGCTCGCTCGCGGCGATGAACCTGCTGCGGCTCGACTGGATGCTGGGCGATGGAGACGCGCCGCCCCCGGGGCGTTCTGCCCGCAGCGCAGTTTCCGGTGCGCCGAACCGCGGCGAGGGCGCCGCGGCTCCAGCAATCTCCTACCACGACCGCGCGCGGCGAACCGTCGAGTCGCTGCGCGTGCAGTGGACGAAGCTCGCGCACGCGCTGCCGCAGTTGCTGTGCGCGCTGGAGCTGGCGCTGGCGGCGCCGCGCACGGTGGTGCTCGCGGGCGATCCGCGGCGCGCCGACTTCCGCGCGCTCGCCGCGGTGTTGCACGAGCAACTCGGTCCGCGCCGCGCGTTGCTTTGCGCCGACGGCGGCGAGGGCCAGCGCTGGCTGGCACAGCGGATGCCCTACGTGGCGGAGATGAAACCGCTCGGCGGGCGCGCGACGGCCTACGTGTGCGAGGATTTCAGTTGCCGCCAGCCGGTGCAGGACGCGGCGGCGCTCCGCGCGCTCCTCGGTTAAACCGCGCGCGCCGGCGGGCGGCGGGCGGGTTGGCCGGCGGCCCGTCCGGCAGTGTCACTTATTCTATGACACTGGCCGCGGGGGGGCGCGGGAAAGACGGGGGCGGGGCCGGGGCGGAAGGGCAGCGGCAAAGTCGTTCCGCCAATCTTTCCTCTTTCTCTTTCGTCGGGGCTTGTCGGCCCGAGAGAAAGATTAAGAGAAAGAGGAAAGAGAAAGACTACTGGGCGAGAAACCGACTTTGACACTGCCGGGGCGGGGCGGGCGGACGGTGGAGGCCGCGCTTGCCTCGGCGCCGGGACGGGGATATTTCTCCATCCGCGGCTCCCGCCGCCGCCTCGTATCACCGTGAAGAACAAAAAAATTGTCTGGATGGCGCTCGCGGCGGTGCCGCTGCTCGTCGGCGCGGCGGGGCTGGCGGGTTGGCTGACGGGGACGCCGTCGCTGCTCGCGTTGGCGCCCGGGCATCCGCCGATGGTGTTTCCCGTCGCGGTGGCGCTGGTGCTTTTGGGGGCGGCGGGGCTGGCCCTGGTGGCCGGGCGGTCGCGGGGCGTGCAGTGGCCCGCGGCGGGGCTGGTGGCGCTGGGCACGGCGACGATGCTGGAGTATGCGCTGGACCGCCCGCTCGGGGTAGAACCGGTCTGGCTGGCGCACGCGCTCGGGATCGCGATCCGGCGGATGTCGCTGTTTTCGGCCGTCGCCAGCGTGCTGCTCGGGAGCGCGCTGCTGCTGGCCACGCTGGGGCGGCGCCGACGGCCGGGAGCGGTGGTGATGCTGGCGGCCACGGCTGCGGCCATCGCCACTCTCGCGGCGAGCCGCTACGCGGCCAACTTGGAATTTCCGACCGCGTGGAATCAGTTGACGGGAATGTCGCCCCTCGCGGCGGGCAGTTTTCTCGGCGGGGCGGCGGTGCTGCTCGGCTGGGTGCGTCGCCAGATGCCCGAGCAGGAGCGGTCGGCGGCGGACGCGTTGGGGTTCTACGCGCTGGCCGCCGTGACGGTGCTGGGCGTGGGCGTGGCGACCTGGAAAAGCAACCAGTTGGACCGCGAGGCCAGTGAATTGATCGGCCCGACCCAAGAGGTGATCGCGTCGATGAACTATGTGGAGCTGTGCCTCACGCGGTTGGAGTCGGCCTCGCGGGGCTTCTCGCTGAGCCGGCAGGAATTCCATCTGCACTATTTCGCCGACATGAGCCGCCGGCTGGAGGCGGAGTTGCGCTGGCTCCAACGGCTCGTGTCCGACGACCCGGCGCAGGCGGCGCGCGCCGCGGAGGTGCGGCGGCTCGCCGAGGCCAAGCGCGACCATATGCGGGGGACGATCGCGCGAATCCAGGCGGGCGCGGTCGAGTTCAAGCCGGAGTCGTTCCAGCAGCCGACGGGGCCGGGGCTGATGGCCGCGTTGCGGGCGAAGGTGAACGAAATGGAGACGGCGCAGCGGGCGCTCCTGAAAAAACGCCTGAGCGAGGCCGACCGCGCCGCCGAACTGACCAACCGGGCGATCATCAACGGCGGGCTGCTCGCGGCGGCGCTGGTGGGGGTCGCGCTCTATTTTACCCGGCGCGTCGACCTCGCGCGGCTCGCGGCGCAGGACGGACTCCAGCGGGCGAACGCGACCCTCGAACAGCGGGTCGCGGCCCGCACGGCCGAACTGCAGACGGCGGTGGACACCCTTGTCGCGCGCGAGCGCAGCCGGCGTTTCATGGCCGACGCCATCCCGCAGCCGGTGTGGACGGTGTTGCCCGACGGATCGGCCGAGACGTTCAACCGCAGTTGGTGCGACTATACCGGGCTGACGGAGCAGCAGTCGAAGGAGGGGGGCTGGGCGCAGGTGGTGCATCCGGACGATGCGCCGGAGACGCGGCGGCGCGCGCGCGCGATCATCGCGCAGGGCGTCGAAGGCGGCGGCGAATACCGGCTGCGCCGCGCCGGCGACGGCGCCTACCGCTGGATGGTCTGGCGCGCCCGGCCGGAGCATGACGACGCCGGCCGGCTGGTCCGCTGGGTCGGCACCTCGATCGACATCCACGACCAGCGCGCCGCCGCCGCCGAGTTGGAGCAACGCGTGCGTGAACGCACGGCCGAGCTGCAGGCGAGCGAGGAGCGGTTCCGCAGCGCCTTCAACTCCGCCGGGATCGGCATGGACATCGTGGACCTCCACGGCCGGTGGGTGCGGGTCAACCAGACGCTCTGCGACATCGTCGGCTACTCCGAGGCCGAGCTGATGGGGAAGACCTATCTGGATGTCACCCACCCCGACGATGTCGCCGCGGGCCGGGAGCACGCGCAGCGGCTGCTCGACGGCCGAGCGCGCTCGTTCCAGTTCGAGAAACGCTATTTTCACCGCGCCGGCCATACGGTCTGGGTGAACCTGACCTCCTCCTTGGTGCGGGATTCCGCGGGCGCGCCCGTGCATTTCGTGTCGCAGATCGAGGACATCAGCGCCCGCAAAAAGCTCGAGGCCGCGTTGCGCGAGAGCGAGGAGCGGGTGCGGTTGGCGGCGGCGGTCGCGGGCGTCGGCGTGTGGGCGTGGGATTTGCGCAGCCAGCAGATATCCTGGGACGAACGGATGTTCGCCCTCTACGGGTTGCCCGCCGCGCCGGGCGGCCAGGTGGACTATGCCGTCTGGGCCGGGGCGCTCACGCCGGCAGACTTGGCGCGGGAGGAAGCGATTCTGCGCGAAACCGTGCAACAGCGCGGCCGCTCCCAGCGGGAGTTCCGCATCCGGCGCCGGTCGGACGGCGCGAGCCGGCTCCTCCAAGCCGCCGAGATGGTAGTCTGCAACGCCGCGGGCGAGGCCGTGCGGGTCGTGGGCGTCAACCGCGACGTCACCGATCTGCGGCAGGCGGAGACGGCGCTGCGGGCGAGCGAGGAGCGTCTGTCGAACGTGTTCCGCGCGATGGCGGACGGCCTCATGCTCCACGACGCGGCCGGCCGGATCACCGAGTGCAACGCCGCGGCGGAGCGCATCCTCGGCCTGCCGCGCGCGCAGTTGCTCGGCAGCGTCTCGCTCGAACTGCTCCGGCGGACGGTCCGCGAGGACGGCACCGACTTCCCCGGCGCCGAGCACCCGGCGGCGGTCACGCTGCGCACCGGCCAGCCGCAGCACGACGTTGTGATGGGCGTGCAGCAGCCCGACGGCGCCCGGACCTGGATCTCGATCAACACCGAGCCGCTGGCCGGCGCGGAGGCCGGGGCCCGCTCGGTGGTCTGCAGTTTTGCCGACATCACCGAGCGCAAGCACCTGCTCGACCGGCTCGCGGTGGCGCGCGACCAGGCGCTCGAGGGCTCGCGGCTGAAATCGGAGTTCCTCGCCAGCATGAGCCACGAGATCCGCACGCCGATGAACGGCATCATCGGCATGTCGGGCCTGTTGATGGAAACCCGCCTGACGCCCGAGCAGCAGGAGATGGGTCTGGTGATCCAGAACAGCGCCGAGAGTCTGCTGACGATCATCAACGACATTCTGGATTTCTCGAAAATCGAGGCGGGCAAGCTGCGCATCGAACCGGTCGACTTCGAGCTCAAGCCGCTCGTCGAGGAGACGCTCGCGCTGCTCGCGCCGCGCGCCCACGAGAAGGGCCTCGAGCTGCTCTGCGACCTCGACCCGCGGCTCGACCTCACGCTCCGCGGCGACGCGGGCCGGGTCCGGCAGGTGCTGCTCAACCTCACGGGCAACGGCATCAAGTTCACCGAGCGCGGCGAGGTGGTCGTCGCGGCGAAGTGTCTGCACGAGTCCGCCGAACGCGTCGTGCTGCGCCTCGAGGTCGCCGACACCGGGATCGGCATCCCCCCCGCGGCGCAGCGGCAACTCTTCCAGCCCTTCACCCAGGCCGACGGTTCGACGACGCGCCGCTTCGGCGGCACCGGCCTGGGGCTCGCGATCTCGCGGCAGTTGGTCGAGCTCATGGGCGGCGAAATCGGTTTCCACAGCGCCGACGGTGCGGGCTCCACGTTCTGGTTCCAACTCGAGCTGCAAAAACGCCCGGCGCCGGCCGCCGCCTCCCGGCCGCCGCTTGCGTCCGGCCTGCGCCTGCTCGTGGTCGATGACAATGCCAACAACCGCCGCATCCTCGCCGGCCAACTGCAGTCCTTCGGCGTCGCCTGCGAGGCCGCCGCCAGCGCCGCCGCCGCCCTGGAGACCCTGCGCGCCGCCGCGGCCCGCGGCGCCCCCTTTGATCTCGCGCTGCTCGACTGGCACATGCCCGACATCGACGGCCTGGGCCTCGCCGTGGAAATCCGCGCCGACCCGGCCGTGGCCGCGACGCCGCTCGTCATGCTGTCGTCCTCCGCGGTGCCGATCGACACGCCAACCGTCGAGGCCGTGCGGTTCGCCGCGCTCCTCACCAAACCCGTGCGCGAGGCCCAACTGCATCGCACGCTCCTGCGCGTCCTCGGAAGCGGGGCGCGCGCCGCCGCCCCGGCCCCGGCCCCGGCGGGCCCGCCCTCCGGGAGCGGCGGACTCCGCCTCCTCGTCGCCGAGGACAACCCGACCAACCAGCTCGTCGTCCGCCGGTTTCTCGAGCGCATGGGCCACGCGATCGACCTCGCCAGCAACGGCGAAGAGACCCTCGCCCAGCTCGCGCGCAAACCCTACGACGCCGTGCTGATGGACTGCCAGATGCCCGGGATGGACGGCTACACCGCCACCAAGCGCATCCGGTCCGGCGAACTCCCGGGCGTCAACCCGCGCATTCCCGTGATCGCGCTCACCGCCTACGCCATGCCGAGCGACCGCCTGAAATGCCTCGCCGCCGGCATGGACGAATACGTGGCCAAGCCCCTGCGCGCCGCCGAACTCGCCGAGGCCCTCCGCCGCTGCGGCCTGCACAGCGACAGCAGCGGAAACGGCGAACCGCCGCCCGCCGCCGCGCCCGCGCTCGTTTTCACCGCCGGCGATCTCCTCGATCCGCGGCAGATCGAGCAGTTGCGCTCGCTGCCCGGGCAGGGCGCCGGCTCGCTCCTGCACGATCTCATCCGGCTCTTTCTCGCCGAGGTGCCGGGCACCCTCTCCCGGCTCGGCGACCAGTGGGAACGCCGCGCGGGCGACGAACTCGTGATGACCGCGCACCGGCTCGCCGGCGCCTGCGCCAACCTCGGCGCGACCGACCTGCGGGCCGCCGCCCTCGCCGTCGAGCACGCCGGGCGCGCGGGCCTCTGGTCCGACCTGCCCGACCGCCTCGCGCAGACCGACCGCGAGTGGCTGCGCCTGCAGCACCACCTGGAAAATTTCCCCCCGGAGACCATTGCATGAAAATCCTCGTGGCTGAAGACGACAACATCGCCCGGCTCGTGCTCGAGTCCGCCCTCCGCAAACTCGGCCACGAACCGGTCGCCGCCCGGGACGGCAACGAGGCGTGGTCCCTGTTCTGCGCGGCGCCCGGGCGCGTGATCGTGAGCGACTGGATGATGCCGGGCCTCGACGGCCTGGAACTCTGCCGCCGCGTGCGCGCGCACAAGACCGACTACGTCTATTTCATTCTCCTGACCAGCCTCTCGGCCAACACCGAGAACCGGCACGCGGCAGTCGAGGCCGGTGTGGACGATTTCCTCTCGAAGCCCATCGACCAGCAGGAACTGTGGATGCGCCTGCGCGTCGCCGAGCGCATCCTCCAGTTCACGACGCAGGTCCGCGAGCTCGAGTCGTTCCTCCCGATCTGCGGCTATTGCAAAAAAATCCGTGACGACAGCAACTACTGGCAGCAGGTCGAGAGCTACTTCAAGCAGAAGCAAGGCACGCAGTTCAGCCACAGCGTCTGCCCCGACTGCATGGAGCGCGTCATCCGCCCGCAACTCGCGGCGCTCGGCCTGGACCTGGACCAGGCGAAGAAAGTTTCGCCGCAGAAATAGCCGGCAACCGGCGTTGATCCGGAGCCGGCGCGCCGTCTGACGTCCGCAATCGTGGGCGGAGGCAACGGTGGACGTCTTGTTTCACCACGGATTACCCGGATCGAGACGGATCATGCGCGGATGCTCGATGCCAAGATCGAAGAGTGCATCCGTCGAAATCCGTGGGATCCGTGGTGAAAAATGCTGACGTTCGCGGCGAGGGCGTCGCGTCCCCCGAGAAGCTCAGCGCCGCAACGCCGCGCGCACCAGCGATTCGTCGCCGTCGTTCGGCGCGGGCGTGATGCCCAGCGCCGCGCAGAGAAGATTGTAGACCTGGATGTTTTCCACATTGGGTATTTCGACGCCGCGCCGGAACGCCGGGCCGCTCGCGATGAACAGCGCGCCCATGTTCGGCGCCGCCGGATCGTAGCCGTGCGCGCCGCGTTCCATCGTCGCCCGCTTCACGCGCAGGTAGTCGCGGGTCGTGATATACCAGCCCGGCTCGGCGCTGAGAATCACCGGCGCGATGCGGCCGCTGGCGCGGTAGTGCAGGCGCTCCGGCACCTCGTCGCGCAACCAGACGTTCCAGTGCGGACTCTTGCCGCGAAATTTGGCGGCGAGCTCCTCCGCCGTGCCGTGCGTCGGCCGCAGCGCGGCGTTCGGCCCGGCGAAATCGACGGTGAAGTCGGAAAGCGGAGCGAACTCGTCGAGCAGGATCGTGCGGTCGGGGCTCACCGGCTCCATCCCGTGGTCGGAGACGAGCACGAGGTTCGCCGTGTCGCGCAGGCCGAGTTTCGCCAGACCCTCGAGCAGGCGTGCGACGCCGGCATCGGCCTCGGCGACGGCCGCGCCGGTCTCGGGCGCGTCGGGGCCGAAGGTGTGGCCTTGGTGGTCGACGAGGTCGAAGTAGAGCGTGGCGAATTTCGGGCGCTGGTCCGGCGGCAGCGCCAGCCACGCGAGCAAGCCGTCAACGCGCTCCGCGACGGTCAGCTTGCCGTCGAACGGTCGGAAGAACGACGGCCGCACGCCGCGGATCGCCGTCTCCGAGCCCGGCCAGAAAAAGCACGCGCTGCGCACGCCCTGTTTCTCGGCCGTGATCCAGACCGGCTCGCCGCCCTCCCACCAGCGCGGGTCGATGGCGGACTCGTGGGACTTGTAGATGAATTTCGCGCCGAGCGCCGGATCGAAGAAAGTGTTGCCGACGATGCCGTGGTGCTCGGGCCACAGCCCGGTGACGAGCGTGTAGTGGTTGGGAAACGTGAGCGAGGGGAAGCTCGGCGTCATCCGCGTCGCGTGCACGCCGCCGGCGGCGAGCGCACGCAGCGTCGGCGCGGGATATTTTCGCAGGTAGTCCCAGCGGAAACCGTCGATCGAGATCAGGATGAGCGGGCCCTTCGGTGCGGCGGCGGGCCGGGGCGTCGTGCACGACGCGCACAGCAGAACGAGGCCGGCGAGAAACAGGACGAGCGCGGTTGGATGACGCGGCATGGGCGTCGAAGGTCGCAAAGAACGCGGCCGAGGGGAAGTTTATCTTGGCGTGCGGCGCATTCTCCGCGTGAATGCCGCCATGAACGACAGCGAACGCCTGACGCGCCTCGAAGAGCGCTACGTCCACTTGCAGCGCCACGTGGGCGAGCAGGACAAGGCGATGCTCGAGTTCGCCGAAGAGCTCGCGAAGTTGCGGCAGGAACTGGCGATGCTCCGCGCCCAGCGCGCGGCGCCCGCTGAAGGCGGGGAATCGCGCGAAGACGAGCGCCCGCCGCACTACTGAGCGCGCAGTTGTCGCGGGGTCACAGGCCCCGCCGCGAAGCCGATGGTTGCTCTGTGGGGCAGCGAGTTTGCTCGCGCTCTTTTTCAACGCGCGCCCAAGGGCGCTGGCCCACGCGATCCAAGACAGGCGGGGTCAGGCTTGCCCGCCGTAGGCATGCGAAGGAGGGCGACCCGCCCTACCAATATCGCAGGGAGCGGCGACAGCTCAGTCGTCGTCGCGAGTCCAGGCGCGGGAGAAAATTTCCGCCTCGGTCTCGGTGATCTCGCCGTTGCGGTCGGAGTCGGCGAAGGCGACGGCCTTGTTGAAAATCGCGTTCGGGCCGGTGACGGTGCGGTGTTCGAGGTCGATGAGGATCAGGTTGACGCCGGTGTGCTTCTCCGTGCGGCGGCGGGAATCCGGGGTGCGCTGGAGCGCCTCGTAGAAGACGCGGCCGGCTTTCTCGGTCGCGAAGGATATTTTGGCGCGCTCCGGCTCGGTGTAACTCGTCTCGGTGTGCGAGATGCAGCCGGTGCCGGCACCGAGCGCGAGCAAGCCGAAAGAAAGGATCAGGGCGGATTTCAGTTGTTTGGTCATAGGCCGGACACAGTCGTCCGTCCGCCAAGGACACGCGGTCTCACGCAGAGTCGCAGAAGTTTTTGTGTAGCGCGGTGCTTCAGCCCGCGTTCAGCGCGTAGTCCGCGGGCTGAAGCACCGCGCTACCTAAAGGCGCTCAGAACAGCGCCGTGATCTCGACGTGCTGGCCGGGGGCCAGGCTGATCTCGCCGGTCATGCCGGTGGTCTCGTCGTTCTTGTAGAGCTTGGCGCGGAACGGCGCGGTGGCGTCGTGCGTGGCCCAGCCCCATTTGCCGATCGAGACAAACTGCATCGGCACGCCTTTGTCCCAACTGAGACCCGGGCCGTCGCCGCGGAGGAAAAGTTTGTTGCCGATGCCGATGTAGGCGGTGGCGAGCAACCGCGTGGCGCCGTCGGACGAGGCCGAAGATTCGGCGGGCGCGGCGGAAGCCGGCGCGGAATCTTCGTCGGAAGAAATCACGGGCTCGGGTTCGGCCGCAGCGGCGGGCGTGAGTTCCACCGGCATGGGCGCGGTGGTGTCCGTCAGCGGTTGCTCCTCGACCTTGGGTTTGCGGGGAGCGCGCGGTTTTTTGGGTTTGGGCTCTTCGACGACGGCGGCCGGGGCGGCGGGGGCAACGGAAGCTTCGGGAGTCGCGGCAGCAACCGCGGGCGACTCGACCGACACGGCTTCGACGACGACCGGCCCGGGCGCGGATTCGAGCTGCGCGGCGGGCGCGTGAACGGCGGGTGCGGGCCGGCTCGGGCGGGCGCCTTGCTTGAACTCGGCGAGCTTCGCGTCGAGTGCTTCGGTCGCGGCCAGTGCGCCAGCCTGGACGGCGGCGTTGAGCTTGGCTTCGTAGGCGGAGGCGGCGGCGGCGGCAGCGGCGTGGATTTTCGCGAGGGCGGCTTCGGCGGCGGCGAGTTGTTTGCGCGTGGCGGCTTCGAGGGCGGTCCAGTCGGCGGCCGCCTTGTGGATTTTGTCGGCGGTGGCTTTCAGCTGCGCGCTGTCGGCGGCGCGGAGATCGGCGACTTCCTGCTCGAGCGCCTCGTGGTCGCTGTTCTCTTTCTCGGCGAGAGCCTCGTTGAACTCCGCGAGTTTCTCCTGCATGCGGTAGGGCAGCGTCTCGGCGGCGTGGGCGGATTTGTGCACGGCCTCCTCGACGGACTTGATCTGCGCGGCGGCGCGGGTGAGCGATTCGGCGGCGGCGTGCAGGCGTTTCACCTGCAGCTCCATCTGGTCGTGGCGTTCCTTGGTGGACTCGCGTTCGTCGGCGAAAGCGTCGGCGAGGAACGGCGTCACGCCGAGCGCCGCGGCGATGATGACGCAGCACGCGATGGCGACGACCATGCCGGTCGAGAGCGGTTGGGGGCCGTATTTGGCGAGGAGGAACGCGGCTGCGAGCAGCGCGACGTCACCGAGGAGAAAGGGTAATTTGTTCAGGCGGGGGTTCATGGGCGTTGCGCGCGCGGGATTCTTTTCGTGCGCCAGAGCGGGATTCTCAAGGCAAAACAACCTTGAGGGCGGGCGGGCGGCCGGCATCCTGCGGTCATGCCCGCGGACTTCCCCCACTTCGTGCGACTCGACCGGGACGAGCGCGGGCGGGCGCGGCACTACGTCGTGCACGCGCACGATCCGCGGTTCACGGTGGAACTGACGCCCGACGGCGACGCGCCGGACCAGGTGGGCGGCGGCGTCATCAGGCGCCTCTGCGTGCCGAACTCATGGGCGGGCGACTACGGCAAATACGCCCAGTTGCTCACGCAAGCGCAGGAGTTTTTTGCGCAGTCGGGCGAGGCGGCGCCGCGCGGGCGGCACTAAGGCGCTTGTTGCGGCGCGAAATCACGCAGGTGATTGAAATTTACCACGTCCACGCCACGAGAGTCCAGGAGTCCGACCAACGCGAAATCCGTCGTCAAAACAAGGTAGTTTCCGGGGGCGACAAAGGAAATGGCGACATCAGTCAGCCCGAAGCGCGGAAACGCCGGGCTGGCAGCAATCAGGTTCGCGGCAGTGGATTCTTCTTTCAGCGTAGCGTGCTCCAGCAAGGCACCAAAATAGCCCATGAAATTTTGAGCGACGCAGTCGGGCAGGCGTTGCGCGAGATTTGAAACCTCGGTAAGCACATGGGGCGTCGTGATGATTCGATCAAACTTGGAAATGAAACTCTCGAGGCGTCGAAAGTCGTCCCGCGAAAATGATTTGGTTGCCCGGCAGTTGACGAGTTGGCGGACATCGAAAACGCCTATCAAGTAAACGATGAGAAGGTTGGCATCGACGAGAACCCCCCGCCGTCGGTAGTCACGGATCAATTCGTCCGGTGCCTTCGGAAGACCGTTCAAAGCTGGCGAATCTTCATCGCAATCACCCGGCCCGTTTCCGCCGAGACTTTGAACATCTTGTAGGTCCGATCCACATGGCCGTTCCACGCCCTTGCCGTCTCAACCAGAGACTTGGTCGTGTTGCCGGTTGCAAGGTGCGGCGCCTCAAAGCTCAACGTGATCAACCAATGGGTTTCATTTTCGGTCAATTCGACTTCCTCGACCAACACGCTGCCGCTCGGCACCTCGGGATATACTTCGGCGAGATACTGTTTGGCAGTCAGCACGGCTTGGTGCAGATCGAACTTCGCGGTGGTGGTTGCGCCGGCCATGCGAACCATACAATCTGGAATCGCCGCTCTGTCAAGGAGGCCGCCCTCGCGTCAGCGCGCGAGTGCCCGCCAGGTCAGGCCGACGAGCGAGACGAGCATGCCGACGCGGATCGAGCTCTCGAAGGTGAGGATGACGAGCACCCACTTGAGTCCGCTCGTGCTGCGCAGCGTGTAGCCGACGGCGGTGGTGAGCAGCAGCACGACGCCCTGGGCGCGGCCGAGCGGATGCAGGAGGAGCGTCGCCATCCAGAGGTAGTAGGCGACGAGCCCGCCGGCCCACGCGGCGGCCATCCAGTCTTTCATGGGCAACTCGCGCGGGTCGGCGTTCACCTTGATCTGCTTGATACCGAGATAGCGCTCGCTGACGACGAGCTGCCAGAGCTCGAAGCAGAAAAACAGCGGCGCGAGCAGGGCAAGGGGATTCACGGCGGCAGTTTCGGCGAAGGCGGTGCCGCCGCCAAGCGATTAGCGCGCGAACGCGACGGTCTGCTCGCCGCGGTCGGGGAAGAACACGAGCGTGACCTCGCGCCCGCCGGCGCGCACGTGCACGGAGTTGAGCTGGTCGCGAAATTCGTCGGCAAGGACGGCGTGCCGGAGCCGCGCGCCGTCGGCGCCGCCGGGCAGCGGCACGTCGAAGTAGAGCCAGAGGTGGTTCTCGGCGTCTTTGATTTCGCGTCCGACCAACGCGAGCGTCTGCCGCGCGCCGTCGCGCGATTTCACCGTGAACGTCGCGGCGAGGTAGGCGAGGCAGAGCGCGTCGAGCTCGGCCTTGGGGGTTTTCTCGAGCGAGACGCGGTGTCCGGCCCGCGTGGCGAGCCGGGCCTCGAAGTCATCGGCGAAAACCTTCAGCGCGACTTCGAGTTTGCCAGTGTCGCGGTTGAAGTCGGCCTCGGCGTGCGAGACGTGGAGCGGATGGGCGGAGGCGAGGCGCGGGAACAGGCACGCGGTCGCGGCGAGTGCGAGAATGCACCAGCGAACGGTGGTGAGTCCGATCACAAAGAAAGAGGCAGAAACCACGGATTTCACGGATGACACGGATAGCCGGGGCCAGCAGGGCGTCCCGGCCCTCGCGCGGCGGGCGAGCCCTGTGGTGGGTGCCCTGCTTCTTCAGTTTTCTGCATCAGTGAGATCCGTGTGATCCGTGGTTAGATGGATTGCGGGGCGTGGAAACAGCGCAGACGGCGCGGCGGCAAGCGCCGGCCCTACCTGCCGCAAGATATGCGGCGCGGGGTTCACGGTTTCTTCTCGGCCGGCTTTTCGGCGGCAGCCTTGGCCTTGTTGAGTTCGCGCATCGGGTTCTTCTCGTTCTCGTCCTTGAAGAGCTGGAACTTGGTCTTCACCGGCCGGCGCGGCCAGAAATTGTTCTCGATGTTGCAGTCGGCCATCTCGTCGCGCGCATCGAGGACGATGCTCTTGATCTCCTTCTTCGTCATGATGAACTTCGAGCACTTCTCCGTGTTGTGGCGCCAGATTTCGGCGGGGAGCATCATCTCCTCGGTCGTGCCGTCGGTGTATTCGATCTTGAGCGGCAGCGGCATCACGATGCCGCCGAGGTTGGCGAAATCGATGAGGTAGAAATTGCGGACGGTCTTGAGCAGCGCCGGGTCGAGCTGGGCTTCCTTCAGCTCGGCGAGCAGCCGGTCGTAGTGCTGCTTGTCGGTCGGGATGACGGTGGTCTCGTCGTAGTCGGTGTAGAAATCCTTCAGTTCGGGGTAACGGTCGACGCGCTTGGGCAACGCGGCGTTGCGCTCGCGGAGGTGCGTGACGGGGAGCGCGTCCTTCTCAGCCTTGGCCTTGGGTTTCTCAACGGCGGGATCGCGGGAGTCGAGCTGGAGCCAGCGGACGTTGTCGATGGCGAGATCGACGTGGTCGACGGAGTAGAACCAGCCGCGCCAGAACCAATCGAGGTCGACGCCGCTGTCGTCCTCCATCGTGCGGAAGAAGTCGGCGGGCGTGGGGCGCTTGAACATCCAGCGCTGCGCGTAGGTGCGAAAGGCGTGGTCGAACAGCTCGCGGCCCATGACGACGTCGCGGAGGAGGTTGAGCGCGACGGCGGGCTGGGCATAGGAGTTGGCGCCGAGTTCGTAGATGGATTCGGAGTTGGTCATCACGGGCACGCGGTCGGTGCGCCGCATATAGTCGGTGATGGCGCGGGAGTCGCGGCCCTGCGGATAATCTTTTTCCCATTCCTCCTGCGCGAGCGACTGGAGGAAGGAGTTGAGGCCCTCGTCCATCCAGGTCCACTGGCGCTCGTCGGAGTTGAGGATCATCGGCGTGTAGTTGTGGCCGACCTCGTGAATGACGACGCCGATGACAGCGTATTTGCTGCGCTTCGGGTAAGTGCCGTCGGGGTCGGGCCGCGGCCGGTTGAAGCAGATCATCGGATACTCCATGCCGCCGCCGACGGGACCGTTGACGGAGATGGCGACGGGATACGGGTAGTCGAAGGTGAAGCGCGAATAGACATCGAGGGTGTGGACGATGGCGTGCGTCGAGTATTTGTCCCACAGCGGCATGCCTTCCTTCGGGTAGAAGGACATGGCCATGACGGGGCGGCCCTGGTAGTGGTGACCGGCGGCACCCATGGCGTCCCAGATGAAACGGCGCGAGCTGGCGAAGGCGAAATCGCGGACGTTCTCGGCGTGGAAATGCCAAGTCTTCTTGCCGGCGGGCTTGTGCTGCTCGAGCGCCTTGGCCTCGTCGGGCGTGACGATGAACAGCGGGGACTTGGCCGTCGCGGCCCGCTTGAGGCGGTCGCGCTGCGCGGCGGTGAGCACGGTGTCGGCGTTCTGCAGCTCGCCGGTGGCGGAGACGATGTGGTCGTCGGGCACGGTCAGGCGCACGTCGTAGTCGCCGAACTCCAGCGTGAATTCGCCGGTGCCGAGATACTGCTTGTGCTGCCAGCCGGTGTAGTCGGTGTAGGCGGCCACGCGCGGGAACCACTGCGCGACGACGTAGAGCGCGTTGCCGTCGCTCTCGAAGACCTCGTAACCCGTGCGCGAGGGCGAACCCTTCCACGGGTTGAGCCGGTAGTGCCAGGAGATGGAGAACTTGTAGCTCGCGCCCGGGGCGAGCGGCCCGGGCAGATCGACGCGCATCATCGTCTTCACGATGGTGTGCTTGAGCGGCTGGCCGGCGGCGTCGGCCACTTCGCGAATCTCCAGGTCGCTCGAATAATTTTCCTCGGTCAGCAGCGCCTCGAGTTTCCTGTAGCCGAACTTCGCCGGATCGACCGGGCGGTCGACGGTGCGGGAGTCGGCGTTGTGCGAAAAGAAATTCGGGTCGAGCTGCAGCCAGAGGTAGGTGAGCGCGTCGGGCGAGTTGTTGTGGTAGGAGATGGTGCCCTTGCCCGTGAGCGAGTGGGTGGACTCGTCGAGCTCGGCGTCGATGGAGTAGTCGGCGCGCTGTTGCCAGTAGGCCGGGCCGGGCGCGCCGGCGGCGTTGCGCTGGGCGTTGGGCGAGGGGAGCAGTTGCTCGAGCTGCTGGAATTTGGCGACGGGACTGCCGGGCTGGCCGGCTTGTCCGATCAGGGGAAACAACGCGCAGGCCGCAGCCAGCGCAAGGATCGAGGGGTGGAGGCGCATGGGGAAGCCAGCACGGTGCTAATCCCACCCGCAAAGGCAAACCGACATTGTCCTCCTGGCCGTCAGTGCGGCGCGCCGCGCCGACGGGCCAGGGTCTTTTGTTTCGGACTGCTTCTGCCGGGGATGCGTCGCCCTCGCCGCGTTCCGACGAATCATCCGCGCCGAGGGCGACGCGGCTCCACGTTTTCAAAAACAAAAGACCCTGGCCGACGGCCATCCCCTCGGCGCAATCTTCCCGCAACTTTAGCCGTGGCGGCGTGTTCTCGTCGCAACCCCTGCTGCTTTCATGCTCTCCGATCTTCGCCTCACGCTGCGGACTCTGGCCAAGAGTCCGTCGTTCGCCTTCGTCGCCGTCTTCACGCTGATGCTCGGCATCGGCGTCAACACCGCGATGTTCTCCATCGTCAACGGCGCCATCATCCGCGGGCTGCCGTTTCCCGACGCCAACCGGCTCGTGGGCGTGGTCGGCACGAGCGACGCGGCGGACCAGCGCGGCCAAGGCATTTCCCTCGCCGACTTCGCCGATCTCCGCGCGCGGCAAACCACGCTCGAAGACCTCGCCGCGTATGAAGACCGCACGTTCAACCTCAGCGGCCCCGGCGGCGACCCCGAGCGCATCATGGGCTGCCTGATTTCCGGCTCCGGCCCCGCGCTGCTGCAAACCCCCGTGCAACTCGGCCGCTGGTTCCGCGCCGAAGACGATGCCGTCGGCGCCGCGCCCGCCGTCGTGCTCGGCGATCTCGTCTGGCGCAACCGCTTCAAGGCCGACCCCGCCGTCCTCGGCCAGCAGCTCAAGGTCAACGGCGAGTGGGCGACCGTCATTGGCGTCGGCCCGCGCAACATGCGTTTTCCCGAGGAGTCCGATGCTTACATGACTTTCCGTCGTCCGGCCGACGCCGAGAAGCGCGACCGGCGGAACTACAACGTCTTTGGCCGCCTGAAGCCCGGCGCGACGATCGAGATGGCGCGCGCGGAGTTCGCGGCCATCGGCCAGCGCATCGCCGCCGACCATCCCGACACCAACAAGAACATCGGCGTGCTCGCGCGCCCGTTCAAAGACAACTTCGTCGACGACGGCACCAAGCAATTGCTCAGCGTGATGCTCGGCGCGGTGCTCCTCGTGCTCCTCATCGCCTGCGCGAACGTCGCCAACCTCCTCCTCGCGCGCGCCGCCATCCGCGACAAAGAAATCGCCGTGCGCACCGCGCTCGGCGCCACGCGCGGCCGGCTCGTGCGCCTGTTGCTCACCGAAGCAGGGGTGCTCTCCTTTGCCGGTGCCGTGCTCGGCCTGGCGCTCGCCTACGGGCTGATGATTGTTTTCAACGCCGCCATCGTTTCGAAGGAGCCGCCGTATTTCATGGTGTTCGAGATCGACCGCGTCGCCGTGCTCTACGTCGGCGTGCTCGCGGTCGCCTCCACGCTGCTCGCCGGCGTCTTCCCCGCGCTGCGCACCTCGCGCCCCGATCTCAACTCCGTGCTGAAGGACGGCGGCCGCGGCTCCACGAATTTTTCGCTCAGCCGCTTCACCCGGCTGATGGTCATCGGCGAAGTCGCGCTCTCCTGCGTGCTGCTCGTGCTTTCCGGCCTGATGGTGCGCAGCGTCATCAAAATCCAGTCCGCGCCGCTCGGCTTCGCGACCGCCGGCATCTTCACCGCCCGCGTGTCGCTGCCCGAAGGCGAATACAAAGACCAGGCCCGCCAGCGCGAATTCTACCGCGCCCTCCTCGAGCGCGTGCAGGCCCGCCCCGAGATCGCCGCGGCGTCGGTCGCGTCGATCCAGCCGACTTGGAACAACAGCAACGCCATCCTGATCGACGGCCGCGAGCCCGAGCCCGCCGGCCGCCGCGGCCCCGTCGCGTCGTTCAACGCCGTGTCGCCCGACTATTTCCGCACCCTCAAGATTCCGTTCCTGCAGGGCCGCGGGTTCAACGACCGCGACACCGCCGATGCCGAACTCGTGGCTGTCGTCAGCTCCGCGTTCGCGGCGAAATTCTGGCCCGGCCAGGACGCCATCGGCCAACGCTTCCGGCGTGACCCCAAGAACGCCGGCGGCCAGCCCGACGGCTGGATTACGATTGTCGGCATCGTCGCGCCGACGCTGCAGGGCCAGTTTGACACCGACGTTCCGCCGCAAGTCTACACGCCGCACCTGCAGCAAAACGGGATGTTCCGCATGACGCTCTTCACGCAGGTGCGCGCGGGCGATCCCGCCGCGCTGGCCAAGGTCGTCCGCGCCGAGGTGCGCGCGCTCGACGAGAACCTGCCGATCTACTTCGTGCAGACCCTCGACGCGATGGTGGCCGACGCGAAGTTCTTCAAAAAACTTTTCGCCTGGATCTTCGGCATCTTCGGCGGCGTGGCCCTCGTGCTCGCCGGCGTCGGCCTCTACGGCGTGATGGCCTACAGCGTCAGCCAGCGCACGCAGGAGATCGGCGTGCGCATGGCGCTCGGCGCGAGCTCGGGCGACGTGCTCCGCCTCATCCTGCGCCAAGGCGGCTGGCAGCTCGGCCTCGGTCTGACGGTCGGCCTCGGCCTCGCGTTCTTTGGCGGCAAGCTCCTCAGCAATTTCCTCTACAACGTGAACGCCGGCGACCCGACGACCTTCGGCAGCACGCTCCTCGTGCTCGGCACGGTCGGCCTCGCCGCCACGCTCATCCCCGCGCTCCGCGCCCTGCGCATCAACCCCGTCGAGGCCCTGCGCAACGAGTGATCAGCTCCCGCGAAGTGCGACACCATTTTTGACTCTCCCGGATCACTGGGTCCGGTCCGCCGTCTGCTGCCAGAACGGCGGCGGCGATTCCGCGAGGTGGCGGAGAAAGAAATTTTCCACCGTGAGAGTCTGGGTGAAGTCGCCGGAAGAATGCAGGGCGAGAATGAGCAACTCGGCGTCGGCGATCCAGCGCGCGTCGAGCCGCGGGCCGGGCTTGTCCGGGTCCGGGCTGCTCACGGTGGAAAATTTGTGGGCCAGACGCTGCTCGGCCACGAAGCCGCCGCTGTCAAACGCCGGGCGGGGATATTCGGACCGCCCGATGGAGAATTCGTTGAGCCGCCGGTTGTGGAGGACGACCGCGTGCAGAAACGTCGAGCTGAACTGGCGGTCCGGCCGCGCGCGGCCCTTGGGGTAGAGGAGGCTGGTGGCGTGCATCTGCCGCGCCTCCACGACCAGCTGCCCCTGCGCGTCGAAGCGCACGGTGTCGAGGCGCCAAGTTTCGCCGTTCCGGGTCAACGTGGCCCCGCGCGCAAGGGGCAGGGCGGCCTCGACCGCGTAGGCGAACTCCGTGAAGCCGAGCTGCACCTCGAGGCGCGCGGGGCGGGTCGGCGGGACGGGATTTTCCGCCGGATCGAGGCTGAAGAGATTGAGTCGGCTCGAATAGGACGGGTTCGGCCGCGGCCCGGTCGACAGCCCGAGGGCGGCCTTGAGCGCGGCGAGCGCCATCCGGTTTTCGCTCACGCCGGAATTGACCCGGGCAAAGGTCCGACGGGTGCCGTCGGCATAGGTGAGGGCGCTCGTCGCCGTTTTCAGGCTCACAAAACGTCCGGCCTCGGGCGGGCTGATTTGCACCGGCACGGCGACAAAGCGGCGGTCCGCGGCCCGTTTGGCCTGACGGTCGTAGAACCGGGAGAAGCCCGCCTCATACGCGGGGCCCTGCAGCGTGATGGCGACGCCAGGGGCCGGGGCGGCCGGGGCGACGCGAGCCGGGGCGGCCGGCGGGCTGGGCTCGGCGACGAGTTGCAGGGGAAAATAACCGCCGCCGAAGAAAGCGGCAACCGCCGTGCCGACGACGAGCGCGGCCGTGACCGCCGGCCGCCGCCGCCGGTATTGCGCCTGCAACGCGACGAGCAGCCCCACGAGGCCGAACCCGAAGCCGGCCACCAGTCGCGTGGTCGCGCTGATTTGCGAAGAAAACGCCGGAAGAAAATCGACGAGCCGCGCATCGATTTGACCGGAGAGCGCGAGCAGCAGCAAAAGGAGCACGAGGCCGCCGAGGACGACCGCGCAGGCGTGCAGCAGCGAGCGCGTCAGCGCGCCGAGCAGGGCCGCGGCCACCACCACGGCCGTCATCAGCCCGGTGGCTTCGACGCCGATGAAAAAGGCGACGGGCGCGGAACTGCCGATGGCGCACGCGAGACCGGCCTGGCCGAGGGCGTAGGGCAGCACGAGCGTCACCGCGGCCACGGCGAGTTTGCCCCCGAGCAGGCCCAAGGGTTCGACGGGCCGGGTGAGCCAGAAGGCCTGCGTGCCGCCGACGGCGTCTTCCTGCACCAGCCCGACGACGAACAGGAAAACTACCGGCCACTTGATCAGCGCGAGGACAACGTCCAACCCCGGCGAGGGCCGGATGATCGCGGTGAAGCCAAAGTAGCCGTTGCAGGCGTCGAGGGCCATCAACCCGGTCGCCAGCGCGGCGAGCCCCCAGAAACGCCGAAGGTCTTTGCGCACGATCTGGCCCGCGGTGTTCATGCGGCCTCCTGCGCGGCGGCGCGTTGTTCGCGGGCCAGCGCGAGGAAAATCTGGCGCAACGTCATCGGCCGCACCTCCAGGCGGGCGCCGGGAAACCGGACGGAGAGCGCGGCCTCGGTCCGCCCGCCGACATATGAGGAGTCGACAAACTGCACGACGGTCGGCGACGGTTCGCGCCACCCAAGCCAGGCCGCCGGCCGGTTCGCGGCGGCGCACGCGGCGGGCGCGGTGCCGGTGAGCTCGATTTGCCGGAAGCGTCCGCGGAGGGCATCGGCGGGCTCCGCCAGGAGCAGTTTGGATTCGGCGAGAAACGCGACGTGGTCGGCGAGCCGCTCGATGTCGTCGAGATCGTGCGTGGAGAGGAGCACGGTGCGCGGCCGGTCATCGCCGGCCAGTTCGAGCAAGCCGTGCACGAAGTCGTCGCGCGTCAGCGGATCGAGTCCGCCGAACGGCTCGTCGAGCACGAGAAGTTCCGGCCGGTAGGCGAGGGTGGAAAGGAGCGCCGCCTTCATGCGCATCCCGCGCGAGAGATGCTTGAGGGCGCGGTCGGAGGGGAGATCGAACTGTTTCCGGAGCCGCGCGGCGAGGGCGTCGTCCCACTGCGGGTAGAACGGTCGGCAATAGGCGAGCAGTTGCGCGACGTTCATCCATTCCGGCAGGAGCTGGTCCTCGCTCACATAGCCGATGCGCCGGAAGTCCGCCGGTCGCAGGGCCGTGCTTGCGAGGCCGAGCACCCGAGCGGTGCCGCGGGACGGGCGCAGGAGATTGAGCAGCAGCTTGAGGGTGGTGGTCTTGCCCGCGCCGTTGGGCCCGAGCAGCGCGTAGATGCTGCCTTCGGGCACGGTGAGGGTGAGCTCCTGCAAGGCCGGGGTGCGGCCGAAGCGGCGGGTGAGATTTTCGCAGACGATGGCGTTCATGAGGATTTGGGGAATTTGCGCCAGTGTTTGCGGACAGCCCAGAGCACCTTGTCCTCGTCGAGCCCGAGGCGGCGGGCCTCGACGATCAGCCGCTCCAGCTCCGCGCCCAATAGCGCGGCCCGGTCTTCGCTGGAGCCCGCGGCGGGCGGGGCGACCACGGTGCCGATGCCCGGCTCCACCAGGAGCACGTCGTCGGCCGTCAGCGCGGCGACGATCTTGTGGGCGGTGTTCGGGTTGATGCGCAGCTCCTGGCTGAGCGCGCGCACCGAGGGGAAACGGTCGCCCGGTGCAAGCTGGCCGGCGACGACCGCCTTCTTCACGGCATACAGCACCTGTTCGAAAACGGGCTCGCCGGCGCGAAACTCAACCGTGAAGGGCAGCATGGTGTTCTAGTGCTACTAGAACACCGACCGGCCTGTCAAGGCCGCGCCCGCCGCCACGAGTGCCAGACAGGGCGGTCTTCTGGTAAGGCGAAAAGTCCCGCTGAGCCGCAAGAATTGCCAAACGCCGCACGGCTCACCGGGCCGGTTCGCGCTCCCTGGCTCAACCGGGTGCCCTCGCGTCGCTTTCGCGCGTGCGGCGGGCTCTCCACCTGCGCCAACTCTACGGCGGGCAGTTGGCCGGACCCCGCCGCCTTGGATCGCCGTGGGCCAGCGACCTTGGGCGCGCCAGGAAAATGAGCGCGAGCAAGCTCGCTGCCCCACAGATGACAAGGCGGCCTTCACGGCGGGGTTTGGAAACCCCGCCCGACAAGCGATTCGATTGCTCCTCGGCGGGGTCAGGCGACCCCGCCCTGCAAAATTGTGCGCTCAGTTCTGGTCGGCGGCGGTGACGCGGATCGCTGCGGCGATTCCCTTCGCCATCAGGTAACCGTGCTGGAACCCGCGCTCGCGCGCCTCGCCCTCGAGGTGGAGATAAGTCCAGCCAGCCTTCTCGTGCCGGTGCCCCTTGGCCAGCCGTTGCTTCTGTTGCGCGGAGAACTCCGCGGCGCGAGTGCCGAGTTGCGACGCAACGAACAGGACAAGACCGACGAGCAGCGTGGATTTTCTCATGCGACGTTGCGAGCGAGCGCGCGCAACGCGGGCGAGGGGAAAAGACAGGCGGTTGTTTGCGCGCGGCTCAACTGTAGGAGGGGCTTTATGCCCGGACAAACGTTCGTATCGGGGCGTAAAGCCCCTCCTACAGTTTTCGGAAAACGCTTCGGGCCGTCTGATTTTCTCGAACGTGCCGCCTCAATATCCCGCGGCCTTCGCGTCCATGCGTCTCGGGTCGGGGGCGCCGAGGCGCAGGCCGGTTTTTGGGTCGATGGCGATGGTCTCGGCTTCGCCCTGGGTGGTGCCGTCGTCGTCGGAGCGTTCGCGAAGGGCCTGGCCGCGGGCGCGGAGGGCGGCGACGGTGTCGTCGCTGAGGCCATAGCGTTCGTAGGTGATCACGTCGGGCATCCATTGTTGGTTGATGCGGGGGGCATCGACGGCCTGCTGCACGGGCATCCGGAAATCGATGACGTTGGAAATGACTTGGAGGACGGTGTTGATGATCGTGGGGCCGCCGGGCGAGCCGGTGACGAGGACGACGTGGTGGTCTTTGAGGACAAAGGTGGGGGTCATCGACGAGAGCGGGCGTTTGCCGGGGACGATGGCGTTGGCCTCGCCCTGGATGAGGCCGTAGGAGTTGGGCACGCCGACGCGCGAGGTGAAGTCGTCCATTTCGTTGTTCATCAAAATGCCGGTGCCGGGGATGGTGACGCCGGAGCCGTAGGCGCCGTTGAGGGTGTAGGTGTTGGCGACGGCGTTGCCCGCGGCGTCGACGACGGAGAAGTGGGTGGTCTCGGTGGACTCGGGCGCGGCGGGGGCGACGAACTGGCCGAGGCCGGGTGGCACGGCACTGGCGGGCGTGGCGTGCTCGGGCGAGTAGTCGGCCATGCGGCGCTTGAGATAGGCGGGGTCGAGGAGCCGGGCGACGGGGACTTGGACGAAGGCGGGGTCGCCGAGGTATTCGGCGCGGTCGCGGAAGGCGCGTTTCATCACCTCGGCGAAGAGGTGGTATTTGGCGGCGGAGGTGGAGCCGAGCGCGCCGACCTCGAACGGCTCGAGCATGCCGAACATCTGGAGGAGCGCGATGCCGCCGGAGCTCGGCGGCGGCATGGTGACGATCTCGTAGCCGCGATAGGCGCCGCGCAGGGGCGTGCGCTCGGCGACGCGGTAGTGCTCGAGGTCGCCGAGGGTGAGCGTGCCGCCGTGCTGCGCCATGGCGGCGGCGATGCGCCGGGCGGTCTCGCCCTCGTAGAATTCGCGCGGGCCGTGTTGCTGGAGGCGCGCGAGGGTGGCGGCGAGGTCGGGCTGCACCCAGTGGTCGCCGGTGGCGAGGAAGGCCCCGTCTTTCAGGAAAATCTTCTTCGACTCGGCGAACGGCGCGAGGAGCGGGGCGAAGCGGCGGATGCTGGCGGCGGTCCACTGGGAGACGGTGTGGCCGTCGGCGGCGAGGCGGCGGGCGGGCTCGACGACGTCGGCCCAGGTGACTTTGCCCGAGCCGTATTTTTGCAGGGCGAGCGCGAAGCCGGCGACGGAGCCGGGGATGCCGCTGGCGCGCCAGCCGACGGTGGAGGAGCCGGCGCCCGCGATGAGTTTGCCGTCGGGGCCGACATACATGTTTTTGGTCGCGGCGGCGGGCGCGGTCTCGCGGTAGTCGATGACGAGATCGCGGCCGTCCGGCCCGCTTCCGGGGCCGCCGGGGGCGAGATGAATCAGCATGAATCCGCCGCCGCCGAGATTGCCGGCGTAAGGGTAGACCACGGCGAGGGCGAGGCCGGTGGCGACGGCGGCATCGACGGCGTTGCCGCCCTTGCGGAGAATTTCCACGCCGGCGTCGGAGGCGAGGTGGTTGGCGGAAACGACGAGGCCGTGCGGCGCCTCGACGGCGGCGCGCTGCGCGGGGAGCGGGACGGGGGTGCAGGCGACGAACAGCGCGATCACCAGCGCGGCGGCAAACGGGCGGCCGAAGAATTTCATCGCGCCAGCATTTGCAGGGCGGGCGCGCGCTCAAGCCGGAAAATCTTTTTTGCGAGCGGCCGGCACGCGGCACGCGGCGCGTCGCCGCCCGCGCGGCGCGAGCCCGCGGCGCGAATCCGTGTCACGGCGCGCTATTCACTTGTGAGGCCCGTTTTTCTGACTATCAATTCTGCACCCATTAGCCCTTGACCGCGCCTTCACCCGAGGCCGTGTCTCCACCCAAGCCCCTGCATTATGAACCACCTGATCCTCCTTCGCGCGGCCGGCCGCCGCGCCGTCTCGTCGCGGATGCGCGCCGTCGCCGCCTTCGCCGTCATCGCCGCCGTCGGCGCCCCGTCCCTCCGCGCTCAAGCCGCCGCGCCGGCGGCCGACAAGCCGGACGAGGTCGTCAAGCTGTCGGAGTTCGTCACCACCGGCTCGCGCTTCAACGACCGCACCGTCACCGATTCGCCCGTGCCGATCGATGTCATTTCCCGGAGCGACCTGGAGAAGGGCGGCTACTCCGAGACCAGCCAGATGCTGCAATCGCTCGTGCCGTCGTTCAACTTTCCCCGCCCGTCGCTGACGGACGGCACGGACCACATCCGCCCCGCCACGCTGCGCGGCCTCGCGCCCGACCAGACGCTCGTGCTGATCAACGGCAAGCGGCGCCACACCAGCGCGCTCGTCAACCTCAACGGCTCCATCGGCCGCGGCTCGGTCTCGACCGACTTCAACGTCATCCCCTCCTCCGCCATCGAGCGCATCGAGGTGCTGCGCGACGGCGCCTCCGCCCAATACGGCTCCGACGCCATCGCCGGTGTGATCAACGTCATTTTGCGCAAGGACATTGGCTGGGGGCTCGACGAAAGCTACGGCGCCAACTACGAGGGCGACGGCCGCGACCTGAAAATCTCCGGCTACGCCGGCACGGCGCTCGGTGAAAAAGGCACCCTCTTCCTCACCGCCTGGTATCGCGAGCACAGCCCGAGCAGCCGCATCGCGGTGGACACCCGCCAGCAATACTTCGGCACCAACCCCGCCACCGGCGCGCTGACGCCCCTCTCCGGCAACTTCGGCTCCGGCACCGGCCTGAGCCCGTCGAACGGCACGCTCGATCCGCGCGAGGCCACCGCCAACCGCCTCAACCACCGCTTCGGCGACCCGCGCTCGAAGGAGAAGGGCGTCTGGTTCAACGGCGACTATCCGCTGACCGAGGACACGACCTTCTACTTCTTCGGCGGCTGGAGCAACAAGCACGGCGAAGCCGCCGGCTTTTTCCGCCGCCCCGGCGACGACCGCACGATCCGCGCGATCTACCCGAACGGCTTCCTCCCGAAAATCCAGTCCAGCGTGGACGACCTCTCCTTCGGCACCGGCCTGAAGGGCCGCGCCGGCGAGTGGAACTGGGACCTCAGCACCACCTTCGGCTACAACCAGCTCGACTATTTCACCACCGAGTCGATCAACGACACCCTCGGCGCCGCCAGCCCGCGGTCGTTCTATGACGGCCTCCTGAAATTCCGGCAGTCCACCACCAACCTCGACCTGACCCGCAGCTTCAACACCGGCCTGACCTCGCCGCTGAAGGCCGCCTTCGGCCTCGAGTTCCGCTCCGAGGGCTACAAGATCGGCATCGGCGAGCCCGACTCCTTCCGCGACGGCGGCGTGCGCATCCTCGACGGCCCGGCCGCCGGCACCATCGGCGGCAGCGCCCCCGGCGCACAGGTGTTCTCCGGCTTCACCCCCGCCGACATCGGCAGCTTCACCCGCGATGCCAAGGCCGTCTATGTGGATTTCGAGCAAAACCTCACCGAGCGCTGGCTCGTCTCGCTCGCCGGCCGCTTTGAGGACTACAGCGACTTCGGCAGCAAGAGCACCGGCAAGCTCGCCTCCCGCTACGAGTTCTCCAAGGCCATCGCCGTGCGCGGCTCCGTCAGCACCGGCTTCCGCGCCCCGCACCTCGCGCAGGAATCCTTCGCCGCCACCTCGACGAACAACATCGGCGGCACGCTCCAGGAAGTCCGCACCCTGCCGGTGAACAACCCCATCGCCATCGCCCTCGGCGCCACCGCCCTCAAGCCCGAGACCTCCACCAGCCAGAGCATCGGCTTCACCACCCAGCCCGTCGCCAACCTCACCACCACGGTCGACCTCTACGAGACCACCATCAAGGACCGCATCGTCCTCTCGTCGAACTTCGCCGGCATCGGGGCGTTCCTCACCTCGCAGGGCCTGCCGAGTGTCGGCGTCGCCCGCTTCTTCACCAACGCCGTGGACACCCGCACCCGCGGCGTCGACGCCACCGTCCGCTACATCTGGAAAACCACCGACCTCGGCAAGTTCACCTTCACCGCCGGCTACAACCACAACGAGACGAAGGTCACGCGGTTCAAGCCCACCCCGCCGCAGCTCTCCGCCCCGCCGATCAACAGCACCACTCCGCTCTTCGATCTCACCGAGAAAATCCGCATGGAACGCGGCCAACCCCGCGACGTGCTCAACCTCTCCGTCGCCTACGACGTGAAGAAATTCTCGTTCCTGCTCCGCGAAGTCCGCTACGGCGAGGTCGCCAGCGTCGCGCTCGGCAACAACACCGGCCTCTCGCCCGCCGCGCAGGCCGCCCTGCTGCCCGGCTACAACGTCGAGCTGGTCGACCCTGTCGTCAACGTCGCCTCGGGCAACAAACAGGTCGTCCAGATCTTCGGCGCCAAGTGGCTCACCGATTTCGACATCACCTACCACTGGTCGAAACACCTCTCCGTCTCCGCCGGCGCGAACAACCTCTTCGACGTCTATCCCGACGAGGCGATCCGCTCCCGCGTCGTCAACGGCGTCGCCTTCAACGGCGCCGACAACGCCGGCTCGCTGCCCTACGTTGGCAGCCTCTCGCCCTTCGGCTACAGCGGCGCGTTCTATTACACGAAAGTCTCCTACAAGTTCTGACCGGCCGCTCGGAGAACTTTGCCCCCTCCCCAAGGCGCGGACCACCCCGGTCCGCGCCTTTTATTTGTTCCCTGCGGGTCCAGTCCACGGCTTTCCGGTTCGGTTTCGTAAGTGTGGGCCAGCGCGCTTGCGCGCGCGCCAAGCCGCGCGCACAAGCGCGCTGACCCACGGGGAACCGTTTGCGCGAGCAAACCGGCTAGCCCTGGGGTCCAGTCCCTCGGGGCTAGCCGCGATCCGGCGGGACGGCGGCGGGAGCGCGCTTCGGTCCGCCGCATTCTCGGCGAAGGCGGCGGCCCGCGACGATTGGCAGCAGAGTTGCGCCCAAGCTCGCTCCCACCGGATCGGAAAAGAAACCGTCTCGACCAACTGCCTCGGGGCTTGCCTCGAGAATCCTTACGGGCGCGGCCAGGATCGCCGGGGCCGCAGCGCCCCGCCGCATAGCCCGCGCCGTCTGCCGGCGCCGAGAAGCGCGATGGCGTCGGCGACTGATACCAACGGCCGCCTCCCGTCCCGGGAGAGCAAACACTTCATCGACACAATCAAGATGATCGCTTGCCGCGCCGAGGGCTGCGCTCGCCGGCGAAGCCCGCGAAACACTCGCCCGCACCGAGGATGCTCGGGCGCTGTTGCGGCGGCTCTTTCGCACTCCGGCCGACCTCCGGCCCGACTACGCGGCGGGCCCCCTCACCGTCGAACTCCACCGCTTCGGCCGTCCGCACCAAGACGCCGCGGCGGCCCAGTTATGCGCAACCCTCACCGCCACGGAAACCTGTTTTCCGACGGCCACCACTCGTCTGACTTATCGCCAAGTGGGCTCGCCCCGATTCCAGCCAGAGGGCGGGAGGTCTGGGGCCTTGGCTGGCGGGAGGATGAGACCTCCGCGCTCATACCCCGCTCCGCAATTCCGCGCCACAAAGATGGCGTCCCCACGGGGATTCGAACCCCGGTTCTCACCGTGAAAGGGTGGTGTCCTAACCGGGCTAGACGATGGGGACCCAGCGCGGAGTTGGGCACCCTACGGCGCAGGCTGGGTCGCGCAAGGATTTTTTGGTCCGCGCGAGCACAAAGAAAAACAGGAAAGCCAAAGGCAGGGCCGACAGACAGTTGCCAAGATGCGCGCGCTGACTTTGCTTCGTCGCCGTGATGAACAGTCCCGTGAGCTTCGCCGAAATTGCCGCTTCCCTGCCGACGAAGGCAGTCACGAGCCTCGAAAGCCTGCCCTTCCCGCATCTCGCCTCCGGCAAGGTCCGCGAGATTTTTGACCTCGGCGACGCTCTCCTGCTCGTCGCGACCGACCGCCTGTCGGCCTTCGACGTCGTGCTGCCCGACGGCATCCCGGGCAAGGGCGCGATTCTCACCCAGATGAGCAACTGGTGGTTCGCGCAGACGGCGGGCCTCGTCCCGAACCATCTTCTGCCCGACCAGCCGGGCGAGTTCGCGCGCCGCGGCCTCACCAGCCGCGACCTCCAACTGCGCAGCATGATCGTGCGCAAACTCACGCCGCTCGCCATCGAGTGCGTCGCGCGCGGCTACCTTATCGGCAGCGGCTGGAGCGCCTATCAAAAAACCGGCGAAGTCTGCGGCCTCAAACTCCCGGCGGGTTTGCGCCAGGCGGACAAACTGCCCGCACCCATTTTCACTCCGACCACGAAGGCGCCGAAAGGCCGGCACGACGAACCGATCAACGAAGCACAGGGCGTCGCGGCCATCGGTGCCGCGCTCTACGAGAAAGTGAAAGCAACCAGCCTCGCGCTCTACCAGTTCGGCCATGATCGCGCGCGGCGGGCCGGCATGATTCTCGCCGACACAAAATTCGAGTTCGGCACCGACGCCGCGGGGAATCTTTTCCTGATCGACGAGGTGCTCACGCCCGACTCCTCGCGTTACTGGCCGGCCGACGACTATCGCCCCGGCTGCTCGCCGCCGAGCTACGACAAGCAGTTCGTGCGCGACTACCTGCTCACGCTCGAGTGGGACCAGCGCGCACCCGGCCCGCGCCTCCCGGCCGAGATCATCGCCCGCACGCGCGACAAATACCTGCAAGCGCTGCGCAATCTGATTGGGTGAGCGGGGCGCAGGATGGAACTCGTGGCGCGGCGACGAGCGCCGGCCCTGCACTCGGCGAATGACTGCACGGCGACGCGGACCGTGCTCAGATCGCGGCCGCCACCTCGCCGCCGGGGGCGACGGGGATGCACACGGCGATCTCGGTGCCGGCGCGCCGGCCGGTTTTCACCTGCAAAGTCCCGCCGACATACGCAGCGCGCTCGCGCATGCTGAGCAGGCCCAGCCCGCCGTTCACCGGCGAACGCGTGGGCGGATGGTCGGCGTCGAAACCGGCGCCGTCGTCGTCGATCACGAGAAAGACTGCGTCGGCCGTCTGGTGGAGGCGCACGGTGACGCGGCGTGCGCGGGCGTGTTTTTCGACGTTCTTGAAGCATTCCTGCACGATGCGGTAGAGCGCCAGTTCGACCGGGGCGGGCAGCCGGCCGAGCGGTTGGACGCCGGCGAGGTTCACCTTCGCGCCGGTGCGGGCGGCGAATTCTTTGGCGGCCGCGCGCAACCCGGCGACGAGCCCCAGCAGCTCAAGGGTGCCGGGCCGCAGATTTCGCGAGATGCGCTCCACGGCGGCGCTGGTCTGGCTGAGCAGGTCGCGGAGTTTGACCGCCTCCGGCCGGGCGGGGCCGGAGTGGCCGGCAAGTTTGGCGACGAGCCCCTGGCTGTGAAAAAGCACGGCGCAGAGCGGCTGGGTGATCTGGTCGTGCAGTTCGAGGGCGACGCTGCTGCGCTCGGCCTCCTGCACCTGCACGACGCGGTGCGCGAGCGCCCGGAGCAGCTCTTCGGTGCGGCGCGCTTCCGTGAGATCGGTGACGACCATGCCGATGGTCAGCCGACCGCGGCCGGTTTTTTCCCGCGCGCCGATGGAGAGCTGGACGGGCAACCGGGTGCCGTCGGCGGCGTGCAGCGGCACCAAAATCTTGGCGCCGGTTTTCGCGGCGTTTTTCAACAGCGCCCGCAGGGTGAGACGGTCGGCCGGCGCGAGGAACCGCCGGAAGGAGCCGCCGGTCACCTGCTCCAACGGGCAGCGGACCATGCGGGCGAACGCCTGGTTGGCGTAGAGAATCATTTTGTCGCGGGTCAGCGTGAGCGCGCCTTCGTTCATGGACTCGATGAGCACCCGGTAGGCGTGCTCGGCGCCCTCGAGGGTGAAGACTTGCCGGCCGGCCTGGCCGGCGCCCGCCAGGGTGTCGATCTCGCCGGCGCGGATGGCGCGGAGGGTTTCTTTGGCCTCCGCCAAACGGGCGCGGAGCCGGGCGACTTCGCGGGGCGGCGCGGGGCGGACGGAGCGTTTGGGGGGGAGCAGCTTCACACGGTGAGCTTGCGGGCGGGGATCAGATCCAACTCGACGAACAGGCCGGTGATGTTCGCGAGGTTGCCGATGAACCGGCGCATGGGGCGGGGAAATTCGACGACGAGGGTAGGAGTCGCGACGATTTGGTTGGCGCGGGCGAGCTCGGGCTGCTGGTAGATGTCGATCACCTCCAGCGTGCAGCCGCCCTTCAGGTCGGCGGCGCAGAGTTGCTGGAGGTGGAGGACGGCCTGGCGGGAGCGGGCGGTGGCGCCGGCCACGAAGAGGCGCAGGACGAATTTGCTTCGGGGGCGGGCGGCTGGCCGCGGCTTCACGGTGGGCGCGGAGCGGCGGGATTTCTCGGGTTTCAACGGCGGGCGGTCCGGTTAGACGGCGAGGCGCAAGTCCAGACCGACGAGCAGGAGCTCGGTGTCGGAGAGATTGCCGATGATGGTGCGGACGGGACTGGGCAACTTGCGCACGACGGTCGGGATCGCGAGGATTTGGTCGCCGCGGGCGAGCTGCGGTTGCTTCGCGAGATCGATCACGGTGATGCGGTAGCGGCCCTTGAGGTGGGTTTCGCAGACCTGCTTGAGGTTCGCGAGGGCCATGACCGACTTCGGCGTCTGGTCCATCACGTAGAGGCGCAGTTGCCAGAGTTTGGCCGGCCGGCGGCGGGCGGCGGGGCGCGGTTGGCGCGGCGGGGTTTTCATCAGAGTTTCCTCCCGTGCTTGGGCCGGCCCGGCGCGCTGGCGCCCACCTTGGCGTCGGCCTGGCGCAGGATGCCGGAGGCGGCGCGCTCGGAGGTGAGCATGAGGGTGCTGGTGCCGACCTGCTCGGCGATGCGCCGCAGTTCGGCGGATTCGCTTTCGTAGTCGGAGCGCAGCCCGCTGATCTGGCGGTCGATGGCCGCGCGTTTGCGCTCCACTTCGCGCTTGAGCCGGGCGGCTTCCTGCTGGCTGGCGAGCACGGCGGCTTTCTCGAGGGCGTTTTGCGCTGCGCGGGCCGAGCCGGTCAGCACGCCGCTGGCGCCGATGTAGGCATCGACGACATCGACGCCGCGGTCGGAGATGAGGAACTCGCGGATTTGGTTCGAGTGCGCCATGCCGCGGGCCTTGAGGACGTAGAGCACGCGGTTGCGTTCGCCGTTGCCCTCGAAGTCCTGGAGCAGAATCCACGAGTCCATGAGGGAGGACATGGCGGCTTCGCTCTGCTGGAGCGCGTGGCCGCCCTGGGTGAGGCTGGTGAAGAGCGAGGTGACCTGGCCGGCCTTCAGGTAGTCGATCAGGCGGGTGACCATGCCCTTGCCCTCGGAGTCGGTGCCGGAGCCCATCAGGCTGGTGATGGGGTCGATGATGACGACGTGGGGCTGGAACGCGGCGATCTCCTTGAACATCGTGGCCAGATGCATCTCGAGGCCGTAGAGCGAGGGGCGGGCCGAGTGAAAGCGCAGCAGGCCGCGCTTGACGTGCGGCTCCAGCCGCAGGCCGATGGAGTGCATGTTGCGGATGATCTGGGCGGGCGACTCCTCGAAGGAGAAAAAGAGCACGCGCTCGCCGCGCCGGGCGGCGGCCTGGGCGAAATTGGCGGAGATGATGGTCTTGCCGGTGCCGGGGGTGCCGGTGAGCAAAATGCTGCTGCCGCGAAAAAAACCGCGGCCGCCCAGCATCGCGTCGAGCCGGGGGATGCCGGTGGCGATGCGTTCGCTCGACACCGTGTGGTTGAGCGACAACGAGGTGATCGGGAGCACGCTGATGCCGTCTTCGCCGATGAGGAACGGAAATTCGTTGGTGCCGTGCAGCGTGCCGCGGTATTTCACCACGCGGAGATGGCGGGTGGCGATCTGGTCGTTGACGCGGTGGTCGAGCACGATGACGCAGTCGGAGACATACTCCTCGAGGCCGTGGCGGGTCAGGGACTCGCGGCCGCGCTCGGCGGTGATGACGGCGGTGACGCCCTTGTCCTTGAGCCAGCGGAACAGCCGCTGCAACTCGGCGCGGAGCACGGCCTCGTTCGGCAGGCTGGAGAACAGCACCTCCAGCGTGTCGAGCACGACGCGCTTGGCGCCCACGGAATCGATCGCATGGCCGAGGCGGACGAACAGGCCCTCGAGGTCATACGCGCCGCTCTCCTGGACTTCGCTGCGCTCGATGTGGACGTAGTCCACCACGATTTTCTTGCGCCGGACCAAGCCATCCAAGTCGAAGCCGAGCGAGGCGACGTTGGCCTTCAGCTCCGCCTCGGTCTCCTCGAACGCCATGAGCACGCCGGGCTCGCCGAACTCCACGGCGCCGCGCACGAGGAATTCCGCGGCGAGCAACGTCTTGCCGCAACCCGCGCCGCCGCACACCAACGTCGGCCGACCGCGGGGCAGACCGCCGCTGGTGATCTCGTCGAGGCCCTGGATGCCGGTCGGGCATTTGGGCAATCCTGTCTTCGGGGCGGAAGATCTTGGGCGGGGTTTTTTCATGGAACGGCATCGTTTCAGCAATGTGTCCGAATAAGAACTACAATAGGCCCGCTGCGTATGGGGTCTTTCCCTGCCGGCCGGGTCCGGCAGACCGGCGGTGCCCGACCCGAGCCAGATTTCGCCGCAAAGCCGCGCAGCGAGACGCCGGCCGGGCATCAACCCAAGTTCCGCCGCCCGAAAACCGATCCTCCGTCCGGCGGAGAATTGCGCGATTCGGCCCCCGGGGTTTCGGCCCTGCACCGGCTTGCGGATTTCCCTCCCGCGGAGCCCCGGCGCCTGCCGGCGCCCTCTCCTCCGAAAGCGCTCCCGCGACGCGCGACGCGCGGCGGACCGCGGGTCGGCAGAAGTGTCATATAATAAGTGACACTTCCCTCTGCGGCCCGGTGGAGTTGTAACGTAATACGTTACAAGTTCCAGGCGGCGCCCGGACGCAGGGGGTCAGAGGCGGGCCTGGTATTTCCGGGCGAGTTCGAGGGCCATGTCGGCGTCGCGCGCGGTCACGGTGAAGTGGCCCATCTTGCGCCCGGGGCGCGGCTCGGCCTTGCCGTAGAGGTGGAGTTTCACCTGCGGTTGGGCAAGGAGCGTGCTCCAGTCGGGCGCGCGGTCGCGCCACGCGTCGCCGAGGAGATTCACCATCACCACGGCCGGGGCTGTCAGCTCGACCGCGCCGAGCGGCAGGCCGCAGACGGCGCGCACCTGCTGTTCGAATTGCGAGGTCACGCACGCGTCGATCGTCCAGTGGCCGCTGTTGTGGGGGCGCGGCGCGAGCTCATTGACGAGCACGTGCCCGTCGGGCGTCACGAAAAACTCCACGCCCAGCACGCCGACGAGGTTGATTTTCTCGGCGACGAGGCGGGCCAGTTTCTCCGCGGCGGCGCGCACGGCGGGCGCCACCCGCGCCGGCACGATGGAGAACTCGAGGATGTGGTTCGTGTGGATGTTCTCCGCGACGGGGAACACGCGGACGGCGGCTTTTTCCGAGCGTGCGACCACGACCGAGATTTCGCAGGCGAAATCCACGAACTGCTCGATCACGACGGGCTGGCCGGCGAAACGCGCCGTGGCGGCGGGAAGGTCGGCCTCGCTCCGGACCTTGAGCTGGCCCTTGCCGTCGTAGCCGAAGTCGGCGGTCTTCACCACGCAGGGCAGGCCGACCTCGCGGGCGCCCGCGGCGAGATCGGCCCCAGCGGCGACCTCGGCGAAGGCGGCGTGGGGAAAGCCGTTGGCGCGCAGCCAATTTTTTTCGCGCGAGCGGTTTTGCGCGGTCGCGAGCACGCTCCAGTGCGGATGCAGGCGGGTGAGGCTCGCAATGGCGCGCAGCGGCGCGGCGGGCACGTTTTCGAATTCGTAGGTGACGACATCGCACCCGCGCGCGAACGCGGTGAGCGCCGCCACATCGTCGTAGGCGGCGTTGGTTTCTGCGTGCGCCACGGCGCCGGCCGGGCCGTTCGCCTGCGGTTCATAGACATGGACGCGGTAGCCGAGCCGCGTCGCGGCCTGCGCGAGCATCCGGCCGAGCTGGCCGCCGCCGAGGACGCCGATGGTGCCGCCGGGAGGGATCATCGCTCCGGCGCTCACGGCAGTTTCGCCTCGAGCACCTTGGCGGTCTGCGCGGCGCGGAATTTCTTCCACGCGCGTTGCGTTTTCGCGTCGCTCTGGGCGAGCAGCGAGGCGGCGAAAAGCGCGGCGTTGATCGCGCCGGCCCGGCCGATGGCGAACGTCGCGACGGGCACGCCGGCCGGCATCTGCGCGATGGAGAGGAGCGAGTCGAGGCCGTGGAGCGTCTTGGATTCCACCGGCACGCCGAGCACGGGGAGCGTGGTGAGCGAGGCCGTCATGCCCGGCAGGTGAGCCGCGCCGCCGGCGCCGGCGATGATGACTTTCAGACCGCGGCGCTCGGCCGACCCGGCATAGTCGGCCATGAGCTTCGGCGTGCGGTGCGCGCTGACGACGCGCCGCTCGAACGGCACGCCGAGCGCCGCGAGCTGCGCGGCGGCGTGCTGCATCGTCTCCCAGTCCGACGTGCTGCCCATGATGATTCCGACGAGTGGCTTCATGCGGGAGCAGTAAGGCGCGGACGGAGAGCGGTTCAACCTCAACTTCCGGCACAAAAAGGCCACGTCCCCGACCGCTGCCCACTGCTCACCGCTCACTGTTCACCGCTCACTGCTCACTGTTCACCGCTCACCCGACTACAGCAGCGGCGTGCCTTTCGGGACGATGACGAGGACGGTGCCGGCGACTTTGTCGTGCCAAGATTGCTTGTCGTCGTCGAACGCGACCCAGATGAAGCCGAGGCCGGCGACGGCGAGCGACAGGAACGCGGTCAGGGCGCGGATGACGCTCACGCCCCAGTCGAGCGGGCGGTCGTCGAGGCGGACCAGGCGCAGGCCGCAGACGACGCCGCCGACGGTCGTGCCCTTCGTCGTCCACATCACGACGTGATAAACGGCGAACCAAAAGGGGAACGAACCGCCGAAATGGAACCAGTTGAAAATCCCGTCCAGCATCCCGAAGACCATGCCGACGAGGACGAGGTCGAGCAGGGTCGCGCCGAGCCGCCGCCAGAAACCCGCCCGGGGCAAGGTGGCGGCCGAGAGGATGACCGGCGGTTGCCACCCGGGCGCCGCGCCGGCTGCCGCAGCCACCGAAGGCGCCGCCGTGGCCGCCGCGGCCGAGCCGTCGGCGGGCACCGCTGCGCCCGCCGCGACGCCGAGGACCGGCGGCACGGGCGGCGCCGGCGGCGTCAGCGGCTTGGCGGGAGCGGGCGGACGGCTGCTCTGGTAGGAAAGCAGCAGCGTGTAGACGACGACGCCCAGACCGAGCACGCCGATGAGCTTGTAAACCACGAACCCGAGGACCGGCACGGTGTAGAGGAGGAGCATGATCGCGCCGCCGACGAGCACGCTGAAAAACGGCTGCGCCAGCGGTCCGTCGCCAAAGAGTTTGGTGAGGCGGCGGCCGAGCCAGGCGAGCATGACCACCTTGCCGAAGAGTCCGGCGAAAAACAGTCCCAGGGCGAACAGCGGGATCAATACGATCCCGATGCCGATGGCGAGGGTGAGCAGCAGCAGCAGAAAAGCCACCGGCGTCAGCAACATCGCCAGCAGGGCCGCGAGGAGGGACCGGCCCGGCCGCTCCTCGAGGGTCTGCACGCACTTCGCCACGCCACCCGGCGCGATCAGCGCCACGAGGGCATACAGGCCCAGGAACGCGAAGGCGATGCACCACGCCCACACTAGGTGGACGTCGAACGCCAGGGGCCGCCCGTAGAGGAGGCACTCGTTGAACCAAGTGTGCAAGCCGGTGAAATCGAAGCCGTGCCCGCCGAGGGCGATGCGCTGCACCTCGCCGCGCACCACGGCGGTGGGCGCGCGTTGCACGCTGCCGCCGATGCAAACCAAATTCCCCTCGACCACCGCGTCCGGCCCGAGCTCGATGTCGCCGAGCACGGCGACGACTTCGCCTCCGACGTGGCCGTTGACGTAGGTGTTGCCGAGCACCGAGACCGCCGCGTCGCCCACGCTGCCCCCGGTCACCCGCGTGTGGCCGAGGACCGAGACGACGGCGTCGCCGACCTGGCCCGACGATGTGGAGGAACCGAAAACCGACACGACGGCATCGCCGACTTCGCCGGCGGAGGTCGAGGAACCGAAAACGGAAACCACCACGTCGGCCTTTTCGCCGGCCGCGAGGGTGCTGTTGTCAAACACGCTGACGCGCTCGCTGCCCGAATGCCGCTGCCGGCCGTGGTCGCGCGTCCGGTGGAGTTTGCCGGGTTTCGGCCGCGGGGCCGGGGCCTCGGCCGGCGCCGCCTCGGCCGCCGGCGCCGCCTCCCCTTCGTCCACGGCCGCCGCTTCGTCTTTGGTCGGCGGAAGAGCGGGCGCGGGCGATTCGGCCGAAGCCGGCGCCGGCGCGGGGGGCGGCGGGGTGTCGGCGGCGCCGCCGAGCGCGAGTCCGAAGAGCAGCCAGAGCGCGGACAGGAGGGAGAGACGAAGTTTTTTCATGGGGAAGATTTTCAATGGCGACGGCAGAGGGTCCGGTAGGCGACGGCGCTGAGACCGAAGAAGGTGGCGTAGAGCGCGGCGACCAGCGCCAGCCCGCCATAGAGCCAGAGCGGCGGAATGCCGGCGACGACGCGGGCGCCGAAATCGGCGACCCAGCCGGCCAGGCCGGCGATCCGCCCGGGAAGCTCGAGCCACGGGGCGAAGGCTTGGGCGAAACCGGTGCGGTCGAAATCCGTTTGCCAGAACACCCAGAACAGCAGCGTCAGCTTGCCGACGGAGCCGACGCCCGCCGCGAGGGACGCGGCGCGCGCCCAGGCCGGCCAGGAGGTGTAGGAACGGTGCCACCAGGCGAGCGCGCGCCGGCGCT
>JACQFT010000229.1 GCA_016199925.1 Opitutia bacterium
GGCGTGGGGGCGGTGGAGGCATCATGGGAATTTTTTTTCAGAGCCGGCGGCGGGCCGGGGCCGGTAGTAGAACGTCCCTTCGGTGCGTTCGATGGTGAAGTGTTGCTGCAATTCGATCAGCTCCACTCCGGCGAGGAAGATCGGCCCGTAGCCGTGGAAGGCGTGCGCGTAGGGCGCGCGGTTGGCATAAAACGCCGCCTCCAGTCCGATGCCCGTGCCGGGACACACGCCGTCGGTCCGGCCCTCCGGTGTGACGCGCGTCTCCAGCGCCCGCCAGGCGACCTGCGCGGCGGTCGCGTAGCTCGGGTGGAGCCAGCCGCGGTTGACGCCGCGCGCCAGCGCGAACGCGAACATGGCGCTGCACGAGGTCTCGAGATAAGTGTTCTCGCGGTCGAGCAACTGGTGCCACAGCCCGCCGCCGTCCTGGCATTCGAGCACACCGCGCGCGTTGCGCTGGAAAAGACGGAGCACCTCGTCCCGGCCGTGATAATCCTCGGGCAGCACGCTGAGCAGCTCGGCCATCGCGACGAAGGCCCAGCCGGCGGACCGGCCCCAGAAGAAGCGCGGGTTGTCGGCCTGGTTGGCAAACCACGCGTGCTCGAACAGCCCGCGTTGCTCGTCGAACAGCCGCGCGGCCGACTGGCGGACCTGGCGCACGGCGTCGTCCCAGTAGCGCCGTTCGCCGGTCAGGCGGCCCATCTCCGCGAGGAACGGCACGCTCATGTAGAGATCGTCGGCCCACAGCGTCTCGGGCTGGGTGAACGTGCGCGCGAGCGTGCCGTCGCCCAGCCGGAACTGCCGGTGCGAAACATAATCGGCGATCAGGTCGATGACCGCGCGCTGCGGCGGGCTCGCGGCGCCCAGATGGGGCTGCAGCCGGATGAGCGCCAGGCCGAGCGCGCCGCAATCGTCGAGGCTCTCGGGCGCGAGAAACCCCCGCAGCCGTTCGCGCCGCCAGCCGAACCGCGCGTTGCAACGGCGCAGATCGTCGAGGTGCGCGAACGCGAAGGCATGGTTGCGTTTCACGTAGTCGAGGTAGCGCGGATCGCCCGACGCCTCCGTGGCGCGAATCAGCGCGCCGTTGATCACGCCGAACTCATAGATCCACACCGTGCGCCCGCCCGGCAGCGGCGCGAACAGCACATCCTGCGGCGACGACAAATCGGTGACGGGCGCTCCGGTGTTGCGATCGACGAAGCGGCGCTCCGTGACGCTTTCCAGATAACCCAGCATCCGGTCGAGCACCGCGCGGATTTCCGCCGGAGCCGGCACCGTGTAGTTGATCGGGGCCGCGTCGTCCACGGGGGCGGCGGGCGCGAGACCGCCGACCGCGAAACCCAGCGCGAGAATCGTCCGCCGGAAAATCCGCCGCAGGCCCCGCGCGCCGGGCCGGGCCGACGGAGCGAGAGTCTCTCGGCAAACATGGTGGGTTGGTCCCTGAACAGCCGAATACACCGACGCGGCCTTCGGCTCGGATTGAGTGGAGGGACCGGCTCCGTCCGGTCCGCGCGTCGCGAACAAACGGACGACACGGAGGTCGTCCCTCCCCGTCGAAGTGATGGTCGCGAGTCGCGCGACGTTCGCGCGAACGCCTCGTGCCGCCGGGCCGCGGATTGCTCGGCAAACGATTTCTTGGGCGCGGGGCGGAAGCATCGGGAGTGGCGGCGAATGTCCGGCGTTTTCAGTTTAGCGGGGTGAGGGCAACGCGCAGCAGTGTGCGCGGCGGCACGACAACTTCGAGGAACGGGTCGGCCGTGGCGAGGGTGAAGGGCACGGACTGTTCCGGGCCGGCGGCGGGCGTGATCGTGAGCCGGTAGGCGCCGCCTTGCAGCAAGAGCAACTGCGCCCGCAGCGGGCGGGGTTCGGCGCGGAACGAAAAAATCTCAGCGGTGAAGTGCCGCGCGTCGGCGGCGAGCACGCGCACCGCCAGATCCCGCGGCTCGGCGAGCCAGCGCACGGCGTTCAGCGGGTAGTATTCCACGCCGCCCAGATCGCCGGTCACCATCGAGTAGAGCAGGTCGGTGTCGATCTGCGGCGTGGCGGGAAAACTCGCGGCGGTCGCCGGCCAGCGGAGGTTGAACGCCAGCACGCGGTCGGTGAACCGGTTCTCCGTCGTGAACATCGGCCGGTTGAAACTGAGCTGATCGGCCGTGCGCGCGAGCTCGCCCGCCAGCGCGGTCTCGTCGCCGGTCAGCCGGAAACGGACGTAGCCGCCGGCGTCGGCGAGCAGGAGGTCGTCGAAGCGGGCGTCGCCGTGCAGTTGGCGCCATTTGGCCAGCGCGTCGGCGATGACCCCGCCCAGCCGGCGCCCGGCCCAGGCGACGCTGCCTTCCGGGCCGTCGGGGTCGCCGCGCCCGAGGTGCGCGCGGCGGAATTCCGCCATGCGCAGCAGCGGCTCCAGAAAAATCGTTTCGCCGGTGAGATCGTGGGCCAGCAGCAGCGCTGTCGCGAGGTGCCCGACGGGTTGGTGCGGCCACGAATAAATGCCCGTCATCGGATCGTCGCCCAGGTCGGGGCCGATCCAGCCGCGCCGCTCGCTGCCGACCAGACCGTCGGGCCAGCGGAGGGCGGCGGGCACGAGGCCAGCCGGTTTGCCATTGTCCGTGCCGAGCGCGGCCTCCGCCCAGGTGCGCAGCCAGCGCGTCAACGGCGCGCCGAGCGCGGGATCGCGCGTGCGCTGCCACAGCAGCAGCACGGGCTGCAGGACGCGCCCGTGCATCGCGGTGGCGTAGGCGCGCGTGGCGTCGGGGCCCACGCGCTGGAAATTGAAATCGAGGTGCTTGAACTGGAGCGCGCCGCGGGCGTTGGGCGCCCACCAGACTTCCTCGGCCAGCGCCACGAGCCGGCGCGCGCGGGCGGCCCACGCCGGATCGGCCGGCCGGAGCAGCAGCATCGGCGTGATCGTGTCCGCCGTTTCCTCCGCCGTGTGTTCGACGTCGGTCAGCTCCCGGGTGTAGCCGGCGGCGAGCCCGGGCCGGCGCAGGTTGCCGCCGGCGAGAAGTTCCTGCGCCGCCGTGACCGCCGGATCGGCGAAGCCGATCAGCACCGGCGCCCACCAGCGCCACATCTCGACATCGTCGCCCCACGCGCCGCCGAATTCGCCGTTCGCCAACTGCCGCTCGGTGATCCACCAGCGGATGATCTCGTGCAGGTGCTCGAGCGCGCGGCGCTGGGAGTTGGCCCAGGCCGGCGCGCGCGCGCCCGCCGCCACCGCGCCGGGCCACGGTTGGTTTTCGCCCGGGTAGATGCGCAGCAGCGGGTTGTCGGGAAACGCCGCGCGGGCTTCGGCGAAGCATCGGTCGGCCTCGGCCACGAAAGCCGCTTTTTTCTCCGGCACATACATGACCTCGGCGTATTCGAGCAGGCACCACGCGAGGAACCGGCCGCGATAGAACGCCCACAGCGGGTGCAGCGGCGAAGCGGCCGCCGGCTCGGCGGGGAACGGCGGAGCGAAGCCGCGCGTCGGCGTCGTGAAGAAATCGTTGAGATAGCGGTGCGTCTCGTCCGCGCCGCGGGCGACCCGCGCCGCGGCGCGCGCGCGGCCCTCGGCCCAGGCCTCGGCGACCGGCAGGAGCGCGAGCAGCTCGGCGCGCGGGGCCGCCGCCAGCTCCGGCGCGGCGGCGAGCCGGCGCAGGACGGCGACGCGTTCGCCCTCCTCGGCGGCGTTGCCGGCGAGGCGGACCGATTCCGGCCAGAGCGGCGCGGCGCGGGCGGCGGGACAGAGGAGCGGACAGCCGATGAACAACAGGGAGACCAGGCGGGCGAACATCGGCGAGGGCGGGCGGTTGAAGTTCCTGAAGATGGGCGGGGCGGGCGGCGCGGAAAAAATTTTCGGGGACGGTGGCGCGGACTCCGCCTGCCGTTCCCGCGGGCGACGGCGCGAGGCCGGAGCGCGCCGATCCAACGGCCAGCGCGGGCTTGCGGCAAGGCGACCGCGCCGTTAGCCGTAACGCTCATGGAGCAATCCCGCCCGTCCCTCGCCGAAATCGCCCGCCGCGCGCGGGTGAGCGCGATGACGGTCTCTCGCGCGCTGCGCGGCCAGCCGGGAGTCGCGGTGGAGCTGGCGGCGCGCATCCGGCGCCTCGCGGCCAGCGTCGGCTACCGCCCGAATCCGCTCGTCCAGGCGCTGATGGCGCAGGTGCGCGGCGGCCGCGTGCGGCGCGGGACCAACGTGATCGCGATGCTGGTGCCGCAACTGGAGGAGCCGGGCTGGGGCCACAAGGAGTGGGTCCAGCGTCTGATCCGGGGGGCGGAGCAGCGCGCGGCCACGGTCGGCTTTCGCCTCGAACCCTTCTATTGGCAGCGGGCTGAAATGGCGGACAAGAGGATCGACGAGATTCTCCAGGCGCGGGGCATCCGCGGCGTGGTCGTCGGCCCGCTGGCGCGGCCGGGCGCGGACCTCCATCTGGATTGGAACCGCTACGCGGTCGCCGCGATCGGCGCGACGCTCGCGCAGCCGCGGCTGCACCGCGTGCGCAATCACGCGTTCCACTCGGCGCAACTGGCCGTCGCCCGATTGCGCGCGGCGGGCTGCCAGCGCATCGGCCTGGCGCTGTCGCTGCTCTCGGGCCAGCGGGCGGACCAGTTGTGGCAGGCCGGCTTTCTCCTGGCGGACCACGCGCAGCCGCCGCGCGCGCGCGCCGCGCTCATCCACCAGCCGCCGCGGCTGGAACGGGACGAATTTTTCGCCTGGTTCCGGCGCGCGCGGCCGGACGGACTGCTGCTGGTCGAGAACCTGGCCTACACTTGGCTCCGCGAGGCGCGCATCCCCGTCCCGGCGCGGGTCGCCGTCGCGCAGTTGAACCGCAACACCGAGCCGGCCGAGCTCGCCGGAGTCGACCAACATCTGGAGGCGGTCGGAGCGGCCGCCGTCGATCTGGTGGTGGAGCGGCTTTATCACAACGAATTCGGCGTGCCCGACCGGCCGAAGGACGTGCTGATCGAAGGGAGCTGGGTCGCCGGCACGACGGTGCCGCCGGCGCGCGCCGAGAAACCGCTCAGCCGACCGTCGCCACGCGGTAGGGGCGCAGGTAGTCTTCGTCGAGCGTGACCCCGAGGCCCGGCGCGTCGCCGATCGTGAGGTAGCCGGACCGGGCCTGCGGCTCCAGCGCCGCGGTGACCATGGCGTAGCGACCGTCTTCCCAGAAAGGGAACCACTCCTGGATGAAAAAATTCGTGGTCGCCGCGACGAACTGGACGGTGGCGGCGGTGCAGACGGGCCCGGCGCAGTTGTGCGGCTGCACGGCCACCTGATAGACATCCGCCACGGCCGCGATCTTGCGCAGCTCGGTGAAGCCACCGGCAAGACAGATGTCCGGCTGGATGACGTCGAAGACCTGGGCTTCGAGAAACGGCTGGAAGTCCTGGCGCGTGTAGAGGCGTTCGCCGCCGGCCAGCGGACTGCGGAGCGCGGCGGCGATTTTTTGCAGCGGCTTCACCGCGAGAGTGTCGGTGGGCTCCTCGATGAAGAGCGGATTGAACTCCTCGATCTCGCGGCACCAGCGGATGGCGTCGGTGGCGCGCGGGCCGCCGTGCAGGTCGATGATCAGATCGCGGTCGGGGCCGATCGCGGCGCGCACCGCGCGCACGCGCTCGACGCCGAGGCGCGCCGTCGCGCGGTCGATGTATTGGGCCGCGCCGTTGCCGGTCTTGGGTTGCGCGCGCAGGGGATCGAACTTCAAGCCCTGATAGCCGTGCGCCACGGTCTCGGCGGCACGCTCCGCGAACTGCGCGGGAGCAGTGGCGTCGCCATACCAGTGGTTGGCGTAGAGTTTGATCGTGTCGCGCACTTTGCCGCCGAGCAGGCTGTGCACGGGGCGGCCGACCGCCTGGCCCTTGATGTCCCAGCAGGCGATGTCGAAGGCGCTCATCGCCCCGTAGACGGCGACGCTGCGGCCGAGCCCCCAGTGGGTTTTGCGCATGAGGGTGTGCCACAGCAGCTCGGGGCGCTCCGGGTCGGCGCCCAGCAGATATTTCTCGGCGAGCGCGCGCGCGGTCGCCAGGGCGCCCTCTGCGCCGTCGCCGTAAACCATCGCGATCTCGCCCGCGCCGCACAGGCCGGCGTCGGTGCGCACTTGCACCACGATCATCTGGTGGTGCGGCGCCCGGGCCCGCAGATCCAGATGGAAAAACTCAACCTGTTCGATCTTCATAAGGTGAAATTGGTTTGGCCGACAGGCGCGTCGCGGCGACGAGGCCGGTGGCGACAGCCAGACAGGCGGCCAGGAAAACGAAGCCGCCGGCGAAATTTTCGCCGCGCTCCCGCAGCCAGCCCAGCGCGTAGGGCCCGACGAAGCCGCCCAACTGGCCGACGGTGTTGACGAGCCCGATGGCGAACGCGCCCGACGTGCCCGCGAGAAACTCGGTGCCGAGCGCCCAGAAGCACGGCGTGTTGCCCCAGAAGCCGAGCGCCGCGACGCAGATGAAAAACAGGGCGAGTCCCGGCGTCGCGTGGTAGAGCGCCGCCAGCGCCAGCCCGCTGGCGCCGAGCCCCAGCAGCGCGACGGTGTGCCAGTAACGCTCGCGCGTCCGGTCCGACGACCAGCCGGCAAGCAGCTTGGCCCCGAATCCGAATCCGGCCGGCAAGGACGCGAGCAGCGTGATCGCAAAGGTGGGCAGGGACGACACGGACTGGATGACGCTGGGCAGCCAGAACGAAAACCCGGCGTTGCAGGCCACCGCGAAAAAATAGGCCGCGGCGAGCAGGAGCACGCGCGGGCGGCGCGCCTCGCGGAGCATCGCCCCGAACCCGTGCGCCGCCGCGGGGGCAGCCGCCGCCTCGGAGCGCAGCTCCGACTCCAGCCACGCGCGGTCGGCGGGCGCGAGCCAGCGCGCCTCCCGCGGATGGTCGGTGAGGAAAAACAGCGCGACAAAACCCAAGCCGACCGCCGGCACGCCTTCGAGGATGAACATCCAGCGCCAGCCGGGGAGCCCGAGCCAGTCGATCTTCATCAGCAAACCGGACACCGGGCCGCCGAGGACGATGGCGGCCGAGATGGCCGACATGAAAAGCGCGAGGGCCTTCGCGCGGTCCGCCCGCACGAACCACCGGCCGATGTAGATGATCATCGCGGGAAAAAATCCGGCCTCCGCCAACCCGAGCAGGAAACGCATCCAGTAAAACTGGCCGGAGGTGTGGATAAAACCCATGCCCGCCGCCAGCACGCCCCAACTGATCATGATCCGCGCGACCCATTTTCGCACGCTCCACCGATACGCGATCAGTGCGCCCGGAATTTCCAGGAGCACATAGCCGAGGAAAAAAATGCCCGCGCCCAGGCCATAGACGCGGGGCGAGAAGCCGAGGTCGCCGCTCATCTCCAAGGCGCCGAAGCTGACGTTGGTCCGGTCGAGGTGCGCCACGACGTAGAGGACGAACAGCAGCGGGAGCAGGCGCAGCAGCACGCGGCGGCGAATCCGCGGACCGGGGTCGGCGCCCGCAGGCGGGCGAGTTGGCGAAGGGGGCATGGAGCAGAGGGTGCGCGGGTGGGACCGACGGGGGCAAGAGCCGGAAAACCGTTCCGGCGGCCGGTGCCCTCCGCGCCGGCTAGCCGGACAGTTTCGCGACGATGCGCTTTGCGGGCGGGCCGAGTCGCCGCGGCGCGCTCGCCGACCGCGGCGAAGGCACCCCGGCTCCCGGCAACAGACGACCCAACGCTTGCAGCGCGGGGGTGAAATGTCCGGGCGAGGAGCGGGGCGCGGGCCGCCGCAGTGGGAGGGCCGGCCGCATCAGAAGCGCCATTTCACGCCGGCGACGGCGCTCCAGCCGTTGAACTCCCACTCCTCGGGCTTGGAGGGTTTCCCGGCATACCAGCTCTTCACTTCCTCGCTGAGATTCTTTCCCTCGACGTAGATCGTGAAGTTGTTCGTGAGCCGGTAGCTCAGCGCGGCGTCCCAGCGCGAGCCGGGATAGTTGACGACGTTCGCGACCAGGCCGGAGCCGGCGTCGCGCACGAAGTCGCCGGTGTAGTTGACGGCGACGCGCGCGGTGATCCCGTATTTTTCCCAGTAGAGCTGCACGTTGTAAACGCGCTTGGCCTGGTTGGGCAGGAAATTCTCCGTGGAGGGCACCTGCAGGCCCGTCGCCGGATCGCGCACGAGGAAGGTGGAGTCGCCGTCCACGAAGGTCGCGTTGGCGTTCAGTCCGAAGCCGTCGAACGGCGCGGGCAGTTTCGCGAAGGATTGCTGCCAGGACAGCTCCACGCCGGTCAGATTCTGCGACGCGCCGTTGCGAAACTGGTTCACGATGAAATTCTGCGCGCCGATCGTCTCCAGCGTCTGGCTGCTGAACACAAAATCGGACACATCCTTCTTGAACACGGCGACGGACAGGAGGCCGGTCGGCTGGTAATACCATTCGAAGGAGAGGTCGTAGTTGGACGACTTCTGCGCCTTCAGGCTGGAATTGCCGCGGAAGAGGGGGATGAGGTTCGGCGGCTGGTCGGCGCCGGAGTCCTGCGGATCGACCTGGGTCTCGTAGGGCACGAGCTCGGCGTAGTCGGGACGCGCGACGGTGTTCGTCCACGCCAGTCGGAGCACGAGATTCTTGGTGAAGCGGTAGTTGAAGATCACGCTCGGGAACAGATTGCCGTAGTCGGTGCTCCCGGGGCGGGGGCCGCCCGGGGCGGACAGCCAGGTGTAGTCCACCTTGGTCCCTTCATAGCGCACGCCGGCGATGGTCTCGAGTTTGCCGAATTTCGTCGTGCCCATGACGTAGCCCGCCGTGATGTCTTCCTTCGCGTCGTAAACCTTGGTGGTGAGCCGCGTGATTTCGTCGCCGCCGACGGCGGTGAACCGCGCGGGGTTCGCGTTGAAGAAGGCCAGCACCTCGCTGAGCGAGGCGAAGTTCCCGAGCGTCGGCACCGTGCCGTCGATGCGGTTCACCGGGCCGGTCTGCACGCCGAAGCTGGTCTCGGTCAGCGCCGCGCCGGTCGGACTGAAATCACGGAGGACGGGCCGCGAGGTGCGGTCCTTCGTGCGGTATTTGACGCCGGTTTTCCAGTCGATCGAGCGGGAGCCCAGTTCCTGCGTGAAGGAGTAGTTGGAGCCTGCGGTCCAGTCCGCATCCTTGTCCTTGGCGGTCTGGAAGCGCACCTGCGTCAGCGTCATGTCCTGCGGCCGGAGCAAGCCGTTCTCCCCGGTGGCGCGGTGGGTGATCGTGACGCGGGGAAAGACCGGATCGGTCCGGTCCACCGTCCAATCATACGAACGGCGCACGGTGCTGCTGGCGAACGCGAAAATGTGGCGGGCCCCCTGCCCCGTGAAACTGGAGTCGCCCAAGGTCACGTCGTAGTCGAGGGTGCCGGCGCTGAGCCGGGTGGTGCCCTGGAAGCCGATGCGCAGCACGTTCTGCTCGCGCTCGACATCCTCGAGCCGGCGCTCGATCCGCACCTCGGCGCCGCGGGCCAGTTGGTCGGTCGAGTTGGCGTTGAAACGCAGGAACCCGCGCTCCCGCGTGCGGAACCGCGTGAACTCCGTCGTCGATTTGTTGAAGAGCGTGCGCAGATGCCACTCGGTGCGGTCGCTGACCTTCCAATCCAGGTTCAGCGTGCCGCCGGAGGATTCGCGTTTCTGCGTGCGGCTGCGGATGTCGTATTCGGCGAGGGCCTCGTCGGTCACGCCCGCGATGCCGCTCACCGCGGCATCCGTCTTGAGGTAGTAGAGCTGCTCGTAGTCGTCGAGGATGAGGTCCTGCTGGCGATAGCTGACGGTCGCGCTCGCCCCGAAGGTGCGGGCGGCGTTGAGCACGTCGGAATACGAGAGCGCGGCGGCATAGCCGTCCTTGTTGCCGAAATCGTTGTGCAGAAATTCCAACTTTCCGTTGATGCTGCGGTGGGGCAGATCGTAGGCGCTGCGGGTGACGAGGTTGATCGTGCCGCCGAACGAGTCGGCCTCCTTGTCGGGGGCGAGGGCCTTGATCACCTCGATGCCGCCGACCATCTCGGAGGGGATGAGCGAGAGGTCCACCGCGCGGGTGTCCCCGCTGGTGTTGGTCTCTAGGCCGCTGGAGGGCGCGGCGGTGAGCCGCTCGCCGTCGAGCGTCACGGAGTTCAGCTTGGCCTCGGACCCGCGGATCGAGGCGAAGGCGGCCGCGCCGCCCTCGACCACCACGTTGACGCCGGGCAGGCGCGCGAGCGCCTCGGCGATGGTGTTGTCGGGCAGGTTGCCGATCGCGTCGGCCGAGATGATGTTCGAGATCGTGTTGCTCGCGCGCTGCTGGTTGATCGCCCGCGACTGGCCTTCGCGGACCGAGACCACGGTGAAAGTGTCCAGATGCAGCACCTCGCTCGCCAGCGCCACGTCGGCCTGGGCGCGCTGGCCGTCCGCGACCTCGACCGCCACGGTCTTCCCGACGTTGCCGAGGTAGCTGACTTCAATCGAGTGCGCGCCGGCCGCGACGTTGCGCAGCTCGAAGGTGCCGGTCCGGTCGGTGGACACCGTCTGGCTGGTGCCCGCCAGCCGCACCTCGGCGCCGACGAGATAGTTTTTCGACGCCTCGTCGGTGACGCGACCGGTGATGCTGCCGGTGCCTTGGGCGAAGGCCGGAGCGGTGAACCAAAGCAGCGAGACAAGGACAACCAGCACGGAGCTGGCGCGGCGAAGAGAGATGGCCTGACGCGTCATGGTGGATTCTGCAGTTTTAGGGGTTAACTGGTCGCCCGGCGCGGGCGCCGGAGCAAAGCTGAACGGGCGCAGTCTCGGCGCGGCCCCCGGCGCTGGCCAGTGCCGCGAGACGTTAGTCGTAACGGCCCGGCACCGGGCGCATCGCAGCTTCGGGCGCCGGCGAGCTTGCTCGCGCGCGTGGGCTTCGCCGCCGCCGGCGGCCTCGGATCGCATCCGTATCACTCCGTGAAATCCGAGGGCAACGCACGGGTGCGGACGCGGCCTGGCGATCGGCGGGGCCGGCAGAGACGAAGCGATCATTTCCAGAAAACTGAGCCCGCGCGCCGGCAAGCGAGCGCCATCTCGGGCATTGACGCGGCTTTTGTGCGCTTGTTTCCTGTCCGGTCATGTCCGACCAGCCTGCGATTTCTCCCCCCCTCAAATACAAGCGCATCGTCCTGAAACTGAGCGGCGAAGTGCTCCGTGGCACCGCCGGCCACGATCCGATCGATCCCTCGACCCTCGAGGCGATCTGCGAGCAAGTGAAGGAAATCCACGAAATGGGCGTCGAGGTCTGCCTCGTCATCGGCGGCGGCAACATCTTCCGCGGCCTCAACGGCGCCCAGCGCGGCGTCGACCGCACCACCGGCGACTACATGGGCATGCTCGCCACCGTCGTCAACGGCCTCGCCCTGATGGATCGCCTGGAAAAAATGGGCGTCGTCACCCGCGTGCAGAGCGCCATCCCGATGAACCAGGTCGCCGAGCCGTTCATCCTCCGCAAGGCCATGCGCCATCTCGAAAAGGGCCGCGTCGTCATCTTCGTCGCCGGCACGGGCAACCCGTATTTCTCCACCGACACCACCGCCGCCCTCCGCGCCTCCGAGATGCACGCCAACATCATCATGAAGGCCACCAAGGTCGACGGCATCTACGACAAGGATCCGAAGAAGCACCCCGACGCCGTCAAATACGACGAGATCACTTTCGTCGACGCCCTCAAGCAGCGCCTCAGCGTGATGGACTCCACCGCGTTCTCCCTCTGCCTCGACAACCACGTCCCCATCCTCGTCTTCAACCTCAACGAACGCCACGCCATCCGCGACGCCGTGCTCGGCAAGAAAATCGGCACGCTGGTGCACAATTAACCAGCCGATAGCCCGGAGCTGAGAGTCGAGGGCCCTGTCATTCGCGCTCCCCTGACTTTTCCGCTCATGCTCTCAGCTCTAGACTCTCAGCTCTAAACTTTTCAAACCACCATGTCCTCCCAAATCCTCACCGACTCCCAAGCCCGCATGAAAAAAGCGGTCGATCACACGCTCCACGAATTCAGCACGATCCACACCGGCAAGGCCTCCCCCGCGATGGTCGAAGGTGTGATGGTCGAGGCCTACGGCTCGATGATGCCGCTCAAGAACTGCGCCGCCATCTCCACCCCCGATGCGCGCCTCATCCAAATCCAGCCCTGGGACAAGAGCCTCCTCCGCGCCGTCGAGAAAGCGCTCCAGCAAGCCAACCTCGGCATCAACCCGATCGTCGACGGCAGCCTCATCCGCCTGCCCTTCCCCGACCTCTCGCGCGAACGCCGCGCCGAGTTCGTGAAGATCGCCCACCGCCTCGCCGAGGAAGGCCGCGTCGCCGTCCGCCATATCCGCCGCGACGCCATGGAAGCCGGCAAGAAACTCAAGAAAGACGGCAAACTCGGCGAAGACGACGAGAAGCGGCTCGAAAAAGACGTGCAGGCCGCGACCGACAAATCCATCAAAGAGATCGACGCCCACCTCGCCCACAAAGAGAAAGAACTCATGGCGGTGTGAGACGGCGTTCGGCGCAGTCCGTTGACAGCGCGGATGCGAGACCTGGATGCGAGACCTGTGGACTGGAATCTGGCGGCCAGCAGAGGGCAAAGAAACTCACTGGCGCTCGTAGCGCACCATCACGAACGGCGCCCAAGCGCCGTCTTTTTGGAGGTAGATTTCATTCGTGAAGGCGTTGTCACCGATTTTCGTCAGTCTGACCCGGATCGGCATCACCTTACCGGCAGAATCGGTTGAAAGGAGCTCGTTCACCAGCACGCTGTCCTCCAGCGTGATGTCGCCCTCGGTCAGGCTGCCACCGGAGTCCACGTAGAAGATCGCGATTTTCCCCTTGGCCGCGTTCCAGCCATACAAGCCGCTGGTATAAGGCCGCTTTTTGTCGCCCGCCACGAAGGAGGAGTCGAAGCGGATGGCCTGCTTGTTTTCGGACCACTCGAAACGCAGTTCGATCACCATGGGCGCGCTGCCCGCCGGCCCCGGCGGCAGGGGCCCGACCCACAGCCCACCAACCAGTGATGCCAGCGGCGCGAGTGGTGAAACAGGTTTCGTTGGCTTTTCCTCCGCCGCGTGGGCCAAGGTCAGGAGCAGAGAGCAAAGCAGCAGAATTTTTTTCATGACGGGGGGTTGGATCGGCGTGCGGTAACCTTGGGGACGTGCAGCGCGGCCATCAGCAGACCACCGATGCCTTGTTCAAAGCCATGCCAAAGTGAGTCCACCAGCAGCGTGCCCAACGACACGTTCCACACGACGGCGCCAAACAGCGAACCAAACTGAAAGCCCGCAATCGAGCCCGGTTTCTCCCGGAAACTCTGCGTAAACAGAAACGTCATGAACGCCGTCAGCAATGCGTAGGCCAACACAATCACACCGAGCCGCACGTCCTCCGGTAGCCGGGCGACCACAGGGGCCTGGCCGGTCGAGAGCTTTGCGAGCAGCACTGCATTCCAGAGGCCGCCGAGAGCGAACATCACGATGCCGGGCACGAAAAGGAAGAGGAGTTTGCGCATGGTTCTTGGATTGGGCACGCAGTGTAGCCCAAGCACCGCAACTCGTATTGGAAAAATCTTACCACACCGCCGCACCGCTCACGTCATGTTCAGATAGCCGGGATATAGCGAACGCCGCACCAGATATTCTCCGGGCGTGAGTTCCGTCAGGTTGCAAAACTCATTGATGAGATGCGCCTGGTCGTAAAATCCGTTCGCCAGAGCCGCGTGCGCCCAGTCGACCCGTGCACGCTGCCCGATCCAGCTAATCGCACGTTGCAGGCGCTGCACCCGCCCGTAATGTTTCGGTGCCAGCCCCACCCGTCGGGTGAATTCGTGCACGAAATGCTTGTGACTAAGATTCACTTCCTCGGCGATGCGGCCCACCCCCGTGCCCCCCCGCTGCAGCAACGTCGCCGCAAAACTGACCCGTGGATCCGGCGCATCCTCGAGCCGTAATCGCTGCGCCAGCCAGCGCTCAAGGCACGCGAGGCGCGCGTCGTCGCCTCGCGCCGCATCGAGCCGAGCGCGCACTTCGCCGGCCACCCGCCCCCAAATATCCTCCAACTCAACCACCCGACCGGTCAATTCGGCCAGCGAGAACCGAAACAACGGAAACGCGCCGCCGGGGCGGAACTTGATGCCGGCCAGATGGCAGGCACCAGCCTGCTCGATCACGATAGGCTGCGGCTGCTGCCCAGACACCCAACTGGCGCGGAATACAGCGTGCTCCCGCACATCTGCCCGCTCGCACAGCCTCTGCGGTTCGCCGAGGTTGAAAATCACGACAAAGGCACCGTCCGGCAGCAATATTTGCCGCAGAGGTTGCGGCAGCCGCCCACGCACCAACCACATGTTTTCCACAAAGCGGGAAACCGGCGCAGTGGGCACGTGCAATCGATGGATCAACACTCCCGATTTCTGCCTCTTCATGTCCCCCGTGTCCAGAAATCACCCAAAGCGGGGAATGGGCGGTATGCCTTGCCCGCCTGGGGCGAGTCGTCAAACCCGGTGCCGGTGGGTCAGCGAGCTTGCTCGCGCCAGAAGCACGCCCGAAGGGGGCGGTCTCGGGAGAATTTCAAAAGACACGGCTTGAAGACACTCCCTAGTTCGCTTGGTGGCCGGATCGGTAGCAACGCAGGCTGCGCGCCTGACCCTTGGCTGAGCGCAGCCGTCAACAAGAACACCGCAACGGCGTGCTCCCTGCTTGCATCTGCCCTCTGACCTCTGTGCTTTGGCCCCTGACCCATGGATTTCCTCCTCCCCAGCGATTTTCCGAGCAGCACCCCCGCCGTCCCGCCGGTCGATTTTCGCGCGCTGCTCAACGACGAGCAGTTTGCCGCGGTCACCGCTCCGCCCGGCCCGCTCCTCGTGCTCGCCGGCGCCGGCTCGGGCAAGACCCGCACGCTCACCTACCGCGTCGCCTATCTCCTCTCCCAGGGCGTGCGCCCCGGCGAGATCCTCCTCCTCACCTTCACCAACAAGGCCGCCAAGGAAATGCTCCACCGCGTGCACGACCTCACCGGCATCGAGCCCGCGCGTTTCTGGGGCGGCACCTTCCACTCCCTCGGCAACCGCGCCCTGCGCATCTACGGCGAAGCCATCGGCCTCCCGAAAAATTTCACCATCCTCGACGCCGACGAATCCGAGACGCTCCTCAAGCAGACCGTCGAGCACGACGACAAACTCTTCTTCAAGGACAAGACCAACCCCCGCCCCGGCCCGCTCTTCAGCGTCCTCTCCCTCGCGCGCAACACCCAGCTCTCCCTCTCCGACACCGTCGCGAAAAACTTCCCGCAATACACCGACATCGCCGACCGCTTCCCCGCCTTCGCCGCCGCCTACGCGAAGAAGAAACGCGACCAGTCCGTCGTGGACTACGACGATCTCCTCGAACTCTGGCTCCAGCTCCTCACCGACGCGCCGCAGGTCGCCGAGTATTTCGCGCACCGTTTCCGCCACGTCCTCGTCGACGAGTATCAGGACACCAACACCATCCAGGCGCAGATCGTCGACAAACTCGCCGCGCACCACCGCGTGATGGCCGTCGGCGACGACGCGCAGTGCATTTACTCGTGGCGCGGCGCCGATTTCGAAAACATCATGACGTTCCCCGACCGCCACCCGGGCACGGTCATCCACCGCATCGAGACCAACTACCGCTCCACGCCCGAGATTCTCGCCTTCGCCAACGGCGTGCTCAACGCCCAGCCCAAGGGCCGCCACTTCGACAAAGAACTCCGCGCTCACCGCGCCCACTCCGACAAACCCTACGTCGTGCAGTGCATGGACGACCGCGAGCAAGCCGACTTCATCCTCAAGCGCATCGCTTCGCTCATCCGCGACGACGGCGTCTCCGCCAACGAGATCGCCATCCTCTACCGCTCGCACTTCATCGCCCTCGAAGTGCAGCTCGCGCTCTCCCGCGCCGGCATCCCCTACCAGATCACCAGCGGCGTGAAATTCTTCGAGCGCCAGCACGTGCGCGACCTCGTGGCGGTGCTCCGTTTCGTCTACAACCCGAGCGACACCCAGGCGTGGCAACGCATCGCCATCCTCCTCCCCAAAGTCGGCGAGAAGGGCGCGCAGAAAATCCACGCCGCCGCCCTCGACCACGCGCGGCTCATGCAGAAAAACTTCCTCGACGCCCTCGACACCGACGACGTGAAGACCAAGGTCGCCAAGGACGCGAAGGACGACTGGTCCAACTTCTGCGCCTCGCTCCGCCAAGTCGCCGACGCCATGAGCACGCTCAAGCCCAGCGAGACCGTCGAGGTCGCCATCGACGGCTGGTATGGCGACTACCTCAAGGGCGCCTACGCCGACTACACCGACCGCCTCGAGGAATTGAAAGCGCTCGTCGGCTTCGCCGGCCGCTTCACCGAGTTTCAGGATTTGCTCGCGCAGATCGTCCTCCTCAACGGCGAGACGAGCGACAAGCACGTCGATGCGAACGAAGAAGCCATCAAGCTCACGACGGTGCACCAAGCCAAGGGCCTCGAATACGACGTCGTGTTCCTCATCGGCGCCGCCGACGGCATGTTCCCCGGCCGCCGCTCCATCGAAGCCGGAGACGTCGAGGAAGAACGCCGCCTCTTCTACGTCGCCGTCACAAGAGCCAAGAACGAACTCTACATCAGTTATCCCCGAGTCGCCTCCCGCCCCGGCCCCGGCGGCATGATGCTCACGCCGTCACGCTTCCTCCAGGAGCTACCGGAAGACTTATACGAGAACCTTAGAATCAAGCGCAGCTACGGTTGGTGATTAGCCAAATACGATGCCCCGAACCATTCGACCAACGGTAGAATTGTTCCGACCAGAAAGTTGGCGCTCGGAAGTTGATGCGGCAATTAGACAGATAATTCCGGAGCATATCATTGAACACCTCAGAACGAAGCCTGGGGAGGATATGTTCAGCGATACCATGGACTAGGGTGCAACTGGAAGTGAAGTCAGCCGGCGGGCAGCGAGGCTGGAGTGAGGAAGGAAGGGACCGATGGTTTTGGGCTGAGAGGGTAAGTCGCGAGGGAAGAGCGAACTGGCTTTTTGCTAGACAAATTGGGCGGCCTTCGGCACGGTCCGATGGGATGAACCCTCCCGCTCTGTCCAATGAAAAGGTGTCGGATTTGCTGGCGCGACTGCAGCGCCATCCGCAGTTGTATGAACACATGGCCGCGCTGCTCGACGAGGTGGAAAACCGC
>JACQFT010000230.1 GCA_016199925.1 Opitutia bacterium
CGGGTGAAAGGTGAACTCGATCTCGTCGCGCGCGCCGGAGAATTTCTTGGGGAGGTTGAATTTCTGCGCGTGGAGGCGGTCCTGCAGGCGGTCGATCTCGTCGTGGGTGAAGAGCGGGTAGTCGGCGATGCCCTTCTCCTCGCGCTCGCGCAGCATCACGTTGACGGAGTTGTGCAGCATGCGCTCGATGAGCATGAGGCTCGGCGGCGTCATGACGACGGGGGTGTCGGGGAACGCGCGCATCAACACCGGCAGCGAGCCGATGTGGTCGAGGTGACAGTGCGTGATGATGATCAGGTCGAGCTTCACGCCCTTGAGCGGGGCGAGATTGGGAGCGGCAAGGCGGCCGACTTTTTTCGGGTGCAGGCCGCTGTCGATCACGAGGTGAAAATCGCCGAGCTGGAGATAGAGCGAGTTGGCGCCGATGCCGCCGTCGCTGTTGAGGTCGATGATTTTCATTCGTGGGGTGCGCTGCAAGGAGAGCTGGCGAGCCGGGAAGGGCAAGCGGTGAATTGAGCGGACGGGGTGGCGGGGCAGATGCACGCAGAGCGTCTGCCTGACTGTGGGAGCGGCTTTGGGCCGCGATTCGGCCCGAGCATCGCGGCGTAAAGCCGCTCCTACAGTTTCGGAGAAATCCAACTCAGGCACTCCCCGGTATCGTCAGCTCAAACGCGGGGATGCGCACGAAGATGCGGCGGCGGTCTTCGTCAAGTCCGTGAAAGCTCCCGTGCGCGCGCGCGTTGCAGGCGGTGACATGGTAGCTGTTGTAAGAAAAATTTCCGCCGGGCGCGAGCCGCGGCGTCTCGCCGACGATCTTGTCGCCCTCGACGACGAGTTGCGTGCCGTCGGCGTGCTCGACGACCCATTTGCGGCCGAGCAGCGTGACGGTGCGCGGAGAATCGTTGGTGATTGTGAGATAGTAGATAAAAGCGTGCGGCCGGTCGGGCGGCAGTTGCTCGCCGCCGTGCCGATAGACGAGCTTGTCCAGTTCGACGCGCAAGCCGGGCAATTCAAAGGGGGCGGGGTTCATTATGACGTTGAGCAGGGGTGGACGCGGCGGCTAACTGAGGGCCGGCCCCTCCTGATATGAATGACGTAACTGCGAAAGCACGCGAATTAGGCATCGAAGAAAAACATCTGCTCTTCTACGGGCAGGACAAGGCGAAGGTGGCGCTCGCCGCGCTGAAGGGCAAGCCCGAGCGAGGGCGGCTGGTTCTCGTCTCCGCCATCACGCCGACGCCCGCGGGCGAGGGCAAAACCACCATCTCGATCGGGCTCGCGCAGGGCATGCGCAAGCTCGGCCAGTCCGTCGCGCTCGCGCTCCGGCAGCCGTCGATGGGCCCGGTGTTCGGCCGCAAGGGCGGCGCGACCGGCGGCGGCCGGAGCACCGTGCAGCCGGCCACGTCGATCAATCTGCATTTCACGGGCGACTTCCATGCAATCACCGCCGCGCACAATCTGCTCTCGGCCGTGATCGACAACCAGCTCTTCAACCTCCAGACGCGGCTCACGCCCGACCGCGTGCTGTGGAAGCGCGTTCTGGACGTGAACGACCGCGCGCTACGCAACATCACCGTCAGCCGCGGCAGCAAGAAGGGCGAGCGCCAGAGCGGCTTCGACATCACCGCCGCCTCCGAGATCATGGCGATCCTCTGCCTGGCGGAGTCGATGGCCGACCTGCGCGCCCGCCTCGACCGCATCGTGGTCGGATTCGCGGCCGACGGCACGCCGGTTTACGCGCAGGAGTTCCGCTGCACCGGCGCGATGCTCGCGCTGCTGCGCGAAGCGATCATGCCGAATCTCGTGCAGTCGGCCGAGGGCGTGCCGGCGTTCATCCACGGCGGACCCTTCGCGAACATCGCGCACGGCTGCAACTCGGTCCTCGCGACGCGCATGGCGCTCGCGCATGCCGATTTTGCGGTCACGGAGTGCGGGTTCGCGTTCGATCTCGGCGGCGAAAAATTTCTCGACCTCAAGTGCCGCCAGTCGGGTCTGAAGCCGGCGGCCATCGTGATCGTCGCGACCGTGCGGGCGCTCAAGATGCACGGCGGCGTGGCGGTGTCGGATCTTAACACGCCGAATCCGGCGGCGGTGGAGATGGGGCTGGAGAACCTCGCGGCGCACTTGACCGCCGCGAAGAGTTTTGGCCGGCCGGTGACGGTGGCGATCAACCGTTTCCCGACCGATACCGCCGAGGAGCTCGGCCTCGTGCACCGGTTCTGCGCCTCCATCGGGGCGGCGTGCGCCACGGCGGACGTATTCGCCCAGGGCGGCGACGGCGCCATTGAACTGGCGAAGACGGTGCTGGCAACGATGCCGCCGGCGGCGCCGCCGCTCACGCTGACCTATCCGGACAGCGCGCCGGTGCGCGAAAAGATGCTCGCGGTTGCCACACGCTTCTATGGTGCCGACGGCGTGGATCTGACGCCCGAGGCGGAAGCGAAGCTGGCACTGTTCGAGCAGGCCGGCTTCGGCGGATTGCCGCTGTGCATGGCGAAGACGCAGAATTCGCTCACGGACGACCCCAAACTTTTCGGCCGCCCGAAGGGGTTCCGCATCACGGTGCGCGATTTCGAGATCGCCAACGGTGCGGGTTTCATCGTCGCCCTGACCGGCGAGATGATGCGCATGCCGGCGCTGCCCAAGGTGCCGTCGGCGGAGAAAATCGACGTCACCGAAGCCGGCGACATCACGGGCATTTCGAGCGCGTGAGACTGGGTAGCCACAGGCCTCCGGGCCTGTGGAAATCGAGCAAGCAGACATAGACGGCAGGCAGGGACGCCTGCCGCTACGACGCGGCGAGGGTGCCGCGGCCCCATGATTTTCCCTCTCGGTGACGGGCTTTGCTCTTGCCAGCCCCGCGCGCCGGACAACACAAAACGGCATGGCAAAGCTCGCGCTCCTTTCCGTCAGCGACAAACGCGGCCTGGTGGATTTCGCCACGGCGCTCGTGCAGCAGCACGGCTACAAACTGATCTCGACCGGCGGCACGGCCAAGCTGCTCGCCGAGGCGAAACTGCCGGTGACCGAGGTGAGCCAGCACACGGGATTCCCGGAGATGCTGGAAGGGCGCGTGAAGACGCTGCATCCGATAATCCACGGCGGCCTGCTCGCGCGACGCGACAAGCCCGAGCATCTGGCGCAGGCGACGGCGGCTGGCATCGACCTGATCGATCTCGTGGCGGTAAACCTTTATCCGTTCGAGCAGACGGTGGCGAAGCCGCACGTGGAGTTCGAGGAGGCGGTCGAGAACATCGACATCGGCGGACCCTCGATGCTGCGCAGCGCCGCGAAGAACCACGAGAGCGTGACGGTCGTGTGCGACCCGGGCGATTACGGCGCGGTGCTCGCGGCGCTAGGCGAGCCGGCGGCACTCGGTGCGCTTCGGCGCAAACTCGCACTGAAAGTTTTCCAGCGCACCGGCAGCTACGACACCGCCATCGCGCGCTACCTTGAAGGTCAGATGGAGGAGCCGGACCTGGAGGCACTCAGCGGATTCCCGGCGACCTACAGTCTCTCGCTCAAGAAAGCGCAGAGCCTGCGTTACGGCGAGAACCCACACCAGAAGGCGGCGCTCTACGGCGCGTTCCACGAGCACTTCGAGCAGCTCCAGGGCAAGGAGCTTTCCTATAACAACATTCTCGATATCACGTCGGCGACGTATCTGATCGGCGAGTTCGAGCGGCCGACGGTGGCGATCCTCAAGCATACGAATCCGTGTGGAGTGGGCAGCGCGGACACGCTGCTCGGCGCGTGGGAGAAAGCTTA
>JACQFT010000227.1 GCA_016199925.1 Opitutia bacterium
CTCGACGGCCGGCGCAGCCGTCGCCCGAGGAAGATCGTCGCGCCTGCCAGGAACAGCAAACCAAAGACATCGAGCGTGAACTCGTAGATCACGTAGTAAACGCCATGATGGAACTTCAGCCGCTCGGAGAGCATGGAGGCAAGGTGATCGATCTCCAGCAGCGTGGTGCCCAGGAACAGCATCATGAAGCCGGCGAAGAGAAGGCCGTGCGCCCAGCTCGGCAAGCCGCGTCCGCGCACCCGCTGCTGACCCAGGCCTTCGATGAGCACGCGCCGCGCGCCGGGCCGTAGCCGGGCGAGGATCTGCCGGAGGTTGCCGGCGAGGTGTTGGCCCACGTGGATGGGCTGGCCCTGGCGCCAGAGGCGCGCGCGACGCCAGACCCCGTAGACGAACACGCCCATCGTCACGACCGCCAGCACATAGAACAACGCCTGCGACGAAGCCGGGATGTTGCCGAACGTTTCGCGGGTCGGGGTCATGCAGCGCGGCTCATGCCTTCAGCTTGCTGATGAGCTGCGGCACAGCTTCGTAAACGTCCGCCACCAGCCCGTAGTCGGCCACTTCAAAGATCGGCGCCTCCGAGTCCTTGTTGATCGCCGCAACCACCTTGGTGTCCTTCATCCCTGCCATGTGCTGGATCGCGCCGCTGATGCCGATCGCCACGTAAAGGTCCGGCGCCACGACCTTGCCGGTCTGGCCGATCTGCAGCGAGTTGGCCGTGATGCCCGCATCGACGAGCGCGCGCGAGGAGCCCACCGCCGCACCCAACGTGTCCGCCAGCCCGCCAACCAAGCGCTCGAAATCCTCCGCGTTGCGAATGGCCCGTCCCCCTGAGACCACGATCCGGGCCTCGGTGGCATCAGGGCGTGTCGCCGCCTTCTGCTCTCGCGCCACAAATTGCGTCAGACAAGGCAGGGCGCCATCCACGGAAACCGTCCCCACCGGTGAAGCGCCCCCAACCTGTGCGGCTGCGGGGATGGCCGACGCGCGGATGGTGAGGACCTTCACCGCGCCCTCGAGTTGCACCGTGGCGATGACATTCCCGGCGAACAGCACTCGCTTGAACAGGAAGTCCGCACCCTCAGGACGGCCTTCCACCACGTCGCTGATCATCCCCGCGTCGAGCAACGCCGCCGCGCGCGGAAGGATGTCTTTGCTGAACGTGGACGCCGCTCCGATGACGAGCGTGGCCCCGATCTGACGCGCGGCGGCGGCGGTGATGTGGGCGTGGCGATCGGCCAGTGGATGCGCAAGGTCGGCGTGATCGGCGGAAAGAACCTGGGCCGCCCCGTAGGGCCGAAGCAACTCCACGATGGGCCCGATGTGATGGCCCAGCACAAGCACGTGGAATGAGCCGCCGCCGGCCACGCAGAGCTGACGCGCAAATTCGACCGCGGACAGCGTGGCCAGCTTGAGCTTGCCTTGATCGTGTTCGGCGAGGATGAGGGTGTTGGGCATGGCGGGTCGAGGCGTGCCTGCGTTAGATCACCTTGGCTTCATCGCGGAGTCGGGCGATGAGTTCGTCGACGTTCCTGACCCGGACGCCGGCCTTGCGTGGGGGCGGTGCGCTGAGTTTGAGCACATGGGTGCGCGAACCCGCCGTCACGCCAAGATCGGCCAACGAAAGTTCCGTCACCGGCTTCTTCTTCGCCTTGATGATCCCAGGCAGCGAGACATAGCGCGGCTCGTTGAGGCGCAGGTCGGTGGTGATGATCGCGGGGAGCGGGACGTCGATGGTCTCGATGCCGGCATCGGTCTCGCGTCCGCAACGCGCGGACGCCTTGTCAGGGGCAAGTTCGAGCTTGGACACGAACGTCGCCTGGGGCAGCCCGAGCAGACCCGCGAGCATCTGGCCGGCCTGGTTGGAGTCGTCGTCGATGGCCTGCTTGCCCATGAGGACGAACGAGGGCTGCTCTTTCGCATAGACGGCGGCGAGGACCTTGGCGACGGCGAGGGAGTCGAGGGCCGCGGCGGTCTTGACGAGGATGGCGCGGTCGGCGCCCATCGCCAGGCCGGTGCGGAGCTGCTCGGCGCACTCGTCGCCGCCGATGGTGACGACGACGATCTCGGCCGCGCCGATCTTCTCGCGCAGGCGGAGGGCTTCCTCCAGCGCGATGGAGTCGAAGGGGTTGACGGCGAACTTCACGCCATCGGTTTCGATGCCCGAGCCGTCGGTTTTGACGCGGATTTTGGTGTCGGGGTCGGGGACCCGTTTGAGGGGGACGAGAATCTTCATGAGAGCAAGGTGGGCGGGAGGGCCGCGCGGCCGGGAGCGCCGCGGCGACAGAAGGCAAAACGCTACGACGGCGAGGAGGCAGCGCAATGGCGAACCGAGTCGGCAGGCAGCCAGTAGCAGGGATTTTGTTTATCCCGGAAGCGGTTAATGCAAGCCGCGAGAATTCGCTCACAGAGAACGCGCCGGTGCCCTCGCGCCGGCAACATGCTCCGGCTGGTTTCTCGCCGCGCTCGGGCTGATCACGCGCCTCCGCCGCTGGTTCCGCCCGATGCCCGCAAGCGTGGCTGATGCGGACGGAGGCCGTTCTATTTGACCACGGATTTCGCGGATGAAGACGGATCAATCCCGGAGCCGTCCCCGGCCGGCTCGCTCCGGCTTGGTCACGTTGGAGGGCCCGGCTCCGTCCGGTCCGCGCATCGACAAGAAGCGCGCCCCAAAATTCTGCCGAGCAGCCAAACCTGGCACTTTGTCCGATCCGACCCTGTGGGAGCGAGCTCGCTCGCGACTCGAGCGCTCAACCCCGCCACGCAACTGTGGGAGCGAGCTTGCTCGCGACTCGCCCGCTCAACGTCGCGAGCCAACTCGCTCCCTCAACGCCAAGTCGCGCTGAAGACTTCCGCCAGGCCGCAGCACCGAAACTCGCGCCCTCGAAATCGCACCCCTCACCCTGGAGCCGGTTCGCTCCCGCCCCGGTCTCGGCGCCGGACTCCCGCTCACACCGCGGCCGCCATTTGCCGGACCGGGGGCGGCGCGGAAGCAAAGCCGATCTCCAGGCCGTAGCGGATGAGTTGTCGCGGAGTGCTGCGGAGATTCAGTTTGCGGGCGGTATCCGCGCGATGCCGCTTGGCGGTGGCGACGGAGATGCCCAGCGTGCGGCCGATCTCCTCGTCGCTCATCGCCTGGGCGGTGCAGGCGAGCACGGCTTGCTGACGCCCGGAGAGAAGTTTCGGAAACGCGGCCGGATCGGCTCGGAGCCGGGCCGCCCGTTGCACGAAGCACGGCGACAGCCACCGTCCGCCTTCGCGCACGCGCTCGATGGCGGTCCGGACCGCGGCGATCCCTTCGGAATACTCCTCCACGACCGCATGCAAGTGCAGGGCGCCCAGTCGATGCACGAGATAGTCGTTGAGTTGCGGCACGGTGACGAGGACCTTGGCCGACCGGGCCGACCGCTTGAACGCGGGCAGGAACTCGAGGCAGTTGAGGGCCGGCGGTGCGTGGCCGACGATCATGAGATCCGGCTGGTTGCGTTCGATGGAGACGAGGCCCTCGCTCCCGGTGGATTCGAGGGTGGTCACTTCGCAGCCCCAAGCCCCTTCGCAATAGCCGCGCAGCAGTTCGCCGCTCATCCGCTGGCCGTGGATGATGGCGATCCGGACGGCGACACGCGCAGCGCCACTGCTCCCGGGCGATGGAGCCACGCCGGATGAATCCGGCGAACCGGCAGTATATGGGCCAAGCGACATACAGCGACGTTGAGCACCATCACGCCGGCTTGGCCCGCGGCAGCAATGAAGGCGACTACACCCGTGGGTGTATTCGGCGCCCTTTTCAACCGCGAAAAATATTTCCTTGGTGGGCATGCGAATTTCTCGCGCCCCTATGAAAATCCCTGCTTCGCTCCTCCTTCGTGCCGCCTGTGGGCTATTTTTCACGGCTGTCATGTTCGGGCAGGTCGCCGAGACGGCGGCTCCCAAAGGCAACCCCGCCCCGCAGTTGGCTCCGGCCGATTTGGCGTGGCTCAATGTGCGGGCGGCGATGTTCACGCCCGATTTTTCGAAGCAGTTGCCCGCGGAACCGGCCGCGCGCAAAGCCGTGCTCGCCGAACACGGCGCGCGTTTCGCGGCGGCGGCGGACCGCGCCCGGGAATTCTACACGAAATTCCCCGACGACCCGCATGCCGAGGAAGCGAAGACGCAGGAAGTGCAGGCCCTCATCAACGCGGCCCGGACGGGCGACGCGACGGCGGAAGGGCGCCTGAACACCACCGTCGAGGCCTATCGCGCGGACAAAAAGGTGTCGAACAAGGTCAAGGTGCAGACGGTTGCCGCCCACGCCTTCAACCAAGCGATGCGCGGCCAGAAGACCAAAGCGGAACGCTTCGCCGCCATCGAGAACGTGGCGCGAAACTTGGCCGCTGATTTCCCGGACCAACCCCAAGGCTACGAATCCCTCATGACCATCGCGGCGGCGGACGAAGACGAGGGCAAGGCGCGGAAGATCGCCGAGGAGTTGCTCCGCAGCCCGTCGCCGGCCGCAGTGAAGGAAAACGCCCGCGCACTGCTGGGACGCATGGACCTGATGGGCAAACCCATCGCGGCCGAGTTTGACGGCGCGGATGCCAAGAAAGCCAAAGTCGCCGCCAAGGCCGGTCGCGTGACGCTGATCTATACTTGGGCCAGTTGGAGCCCGGGCAGCCTCGCGCTGGCGGCCAAGCTCAAGCAGCGCGGCGTGAACGCCAATGTCGTGGCGCTCAACCTGGACGACGACCCGAAGGCGGCCGAGGCCCTCGCGGCGAAAGAAGGCTTGCCCGGCACCATCGTCTATGACGAGCGCGGCCGGGAAGGCGCGCTGGCCCAGCGGCTCAAGGTCAAGTCGGCCCCGCAGGTGATCATCGTCGACGCCCAAGGGGTGATCCGCGATGTGCGCGGTGAAGTGGACCTGGAAAAGAAACTCACCCAGCTCGGCCTCTGAACCGCCGGAACCTCCCGCCATGAAAAAACTTTTTCTCCTGGCCGCCGCCCTGGCGTCGTGCCTCTCTGCGCGGGCGGTGTGGTTCACCTCCGCGCCCGGTGCTGCGGCCAGCGGCAGCGCCTACACCGTCGCCGCCGACGAGGGCGGCAGCAGTTACACCGAGGTCTATCTCTACAAGAACGGCGCGTTTTTTGCCTTCGGCTCCGGCTCGGGCTATGCCTCCGCCTCCGGCTCCTCGACCGACTACGGCAACCAAACCATCACCTACGAAGCCTACTCCAGTTGGTATGACGACTGGTGGAACTACTACGGCGACTACGCCGCCACCTCGGTCACGATCACGCAGCCCAACAACGCCCCCACCATCGCGTGGGTCCAGAACCCCGCCAAGGCGGCGCCCAACCAGTGGTTCGCCATCCAGGCTCGCGGCAACGACACCGATGGCAACCTGACCCAAGTCTTCGTCTGGCGCGAGTCGGTGCCACATGCCTTCAATGGCGGCGGCAACGGCTACGAAAGTTATTCCGACGCCAATGGCTACGGTCAGAGCAACGCCGGCACAGTCACGTTCATGGCGCAGGCGACCGACAGCACGGGTGCGACCTCCCCCGTCATCTATCATTCCGTCAGCATCAACACCGGTCCGGCGGTCTCCTGGCACACGGCCCCGGGATCCGCGTGGATCAATGAGAATTTCACCGTGCGCGCGCTGGGCCACGACAACGACGGCAACTTAGCGTGGACCTACGTCTGGCGGGACGACGCGCCCTTCGCCTTCAACGGCGGCGGCAACGGCTACGACAGTGTCACCGACGCCAACGTCACCTCGAAAAACACCAACGGCACGATCACCTTCAAAGCCCTCGCGGGCGACACAGTCGGCGACCAGAGCGGCTTCATCTCGCACGCGGTCACGATCAACAACCGCGCGCCCACGATGACACCGACGGTCATCACCGGCCCGACCATCACTTGGGATGCCACCTACGGGCACTACCGCATGTGGTCCGGCACCAGCGCCATCCCCGGTTCGGGCACCCTCACGATGGCGTCCACCATTCAGGACGCGGACAGCAATTTGGTGAACCACACCCTGCGCTTCCGCCAGGTTACCATCAATCCCGCCCTTTGGTATCAGTTGGGCGGCGACACCGCCAGCGGCGGCACCAGCACCAAGCAAGCCACGCTCACCACAGTGGAGACGCCCGGCCAATGGGACTTCAACGCCTTTGGCCATGACGGCATCGATTCGCATCGGGGCGAGTCGAAGACCGTCTGGGTTTACGGCACGGTCAACGGCGCGACCTTCGTCAGCCAAAGCATCAACGGCACTGCCCTGACCGGCGCCGCCCCGGCGCTCTCCCTCAACAGCGGCGCCCTCACCGCCACCGCCACGATCCTGATGAGGAACACCGGCAACAAACCGTGGGAAAAGCAGGACAGCAATTTCAACACCCCCCACCGCCTCGGCGCCATCGGCCCGAACCACACCGATTGGGGCGCCACCCGCCGTGAGATGGCCGAAGCCCTGGTGGATCCCCAAACCTTCCCCAGTCCCAACGACACCGCCACGTTCACCTTCACGTTCAGTATCCCCCAGACCCCCGGCCCGCACACCTTCCAGTGGAAAATGCTGGAGGACGGCGTCGCCGGCGACCCCTTCTTTGAAGCCGCGACCACCGCCGTCACGGTGAACGTGGTCGACACCATCCCGCCCACCGCGCCGTCGAGCCTCACCGCCTCGTTGGTCACCCCGACCTCCTTCCGCCTGAACTGGACGGCCTCCGTCGAAAACGGCCCCGTGCTCTCCTATGACGTCTATCGCACCATCAGCGGCGTGCCCACCCTCCTCGGCAACACCACGAACACCTTCTACGACGTCACAGGCCTGCAGCCTCGCGTTGCCTACACCGTCAAGGTCGTGGCGAAGGACGGCGCCTCCCCCGTGCTCACCACCGAGAGTGGCTCTCTGACTATCACCACTCCTGCCGATCCCAACGCCGACGACGACGGCGACGGCATCCCCAACGGTTGGGAACAGCAATATGGACTCAATCTGGACTCGGCCGCCGACGGACCCCTCGACGGCGACGGCGACGGACTGTCCAATGTCGCCGAATACAATCTTGGCAAGAACCCCACGGTCTATGACGCGGGCACGAGCACGATCGGCGGCGCGATCCCGGCCGGCTGGCCGAATATCGGTAATCCGGCCAATAGCTACGCCGTCGGCGCGACGAGCGGCTCACTCCAGGTCGACAAGTCTGGCGGCGCAAATTATTCCGTTCCGCTGTGGGTCACTCCGGGCTCCGCGGGCATGCAGCCGCAGTTGTCGCTGAATTATTCGAGTCAGGGCGGGGCAGGCATCGCGGGCTTCGGGTGGTCGTTGTCCGGCGTTTCGGGGATTTCCCGCGGACCGCAGACTCGCGCGGTCGACGGCACGGTCAAGGGCGTCACCCTGACTGCGAGCGACCGGTTCTATCTGGACGGCCAGCGGCTCATCGTCATCAACGGCGGAACCTATGGTGCCAATGGGGCCGAATATCGCACCGAGTTGGATTCGTTGACCAGAATCATCAGCTACGGCAACCGTGGCAGCGGTCCGGCCAGCTTCAAGGCCTGGACCAAGGCCGGCCTGATTCTCGAATTTGGCAACACCGCCGATTCGGCCCGCGGCACTTCCAACGGCCAGCCGGAAGCCATGTCGTGGATGGTCAACCGCATCTCCGACACGAAGGGAAACTACATGACCTTCGACTACACCCAGGATGCATCGACGGGCTTGCACGTGCTGCAGCGCATCAACTACACGGGCAACGGTTCGGTCGCGCCCTACGCCTCGGTGCGGTTCGAATACGAAGACCGGCCGGATTGGTCCCAGGGCTATTCCCTCGGCTCGGTGATTTCCAACCTCAAGCGCCTGACGACCGTCAAGTCCTTCTATGGCGAGACCGTCGCGCACAGCTACACCTTGAATTATCGGGCGAACGCCGGCACCGAGCTCTTCACCGATCGCTCGATCTTGGCTTCGATTACTGAAGCCGGTTCCGACGGAAAAGCCTACCCGCCGCTCACCTTCGAGTATGCCGCCAACGACTACGGCTGGACGGAAGCGCAGAGCACTTATCTGCCCCCCTATTTCTTGGGGGACAATACCAACTCCAACCGCCCCGCGGGTTCTGGGTTTGTCGATCTTAACGGCGACGGCCGCACCGACTTTGTCGCCTACCGCGTCGGGGCGGGCGGCTCGACCCTCGTCAACGTCGCGGTGCTCAACACGGGTTCCGGCTGGTCGGCCGACAACACCAACTACCATCTGCCCTTCCCCCTAGCCGATGCTGCGAACGACACCGATACCGGAATGCGCCTGGTTGACCTGAATGGGGACGGCCTGGTTGACGTGGTCTGCCGCAAGTATGGTTCCACCGGGGGCGAACAACAAAACCAAGCCTACCTCAACAACGGCAACGGCTGGACCAACGAGCCCAACTGGCGTGTGCCGGCTCCCATTTCGCGCGACGGCACGCAGAACGACGACAATTTGCGGGCCGGAAAGTTTGTGGACCTCAACGGCGACGGCCGGGTGGATTTTGTCGCGCACATGAGCGTGGGCAGCGGCGTGGTAAATCTTGCCGTCTATCTCAACACCGGCAGCGGGTTTAACTCCGTCCCGGACGGCGGCTACAGTTCGATGCCTGCCAACCTCGCCAAATACAAGGCGCGCTTCATCGATCTCAACGGCGACGGCTTGCCCGACATCGCGGCTTACTATGTCGAAGGCAGCGAGGTTTTCCGGAAAACCTACCTGAACACCGGCAGCGGTTGGGCGGAGTCGACCGCTTATCAGCTGCCGCAGGTCATCGCTGACGGCTCGCATCCCACGCTTGGGGCAGAGTTCGTCGATGCCAACGGCGATGGTTTGCCTGATTTGGTCTGGTTTCGCGAGATGAGCAATGGCGTCAAACGCGGAGTCGCATTAAATACCGGCACAGGCTGGTTTGTTCTCAATGTCACGACCGCTCCCGCCTTTCCCGGCGAGCCCGCGGACCCGATCGATCCGGCCATGCAGGCACTGTATGATCGCTATGCCCCTCCGGTCGCACTCTCGCGCGACGGGGTGACCAGCGCCGGCTCTGCCATCATCGACCTCAACGCCGACGGTTTGCCTGACATCACGGTTTGCCGTGAGTTTACCAATGTCCCGGTGGACAAGCGCGTTTTCTTCGGCAGTCAGCGCTCCTGGTATTTTGCAGGCACGAACTTCGCCTCGGGCCTTCCCTACCTGCTCTTACAGCCCGGGATTACCAACCCCGGCGCCGACTTCGTCGATCTCAACGGCGACGGTGCCGTCGATGCCGTTTGGTTCCGCAAGCACGCCAATAGTTCCCAGTTCGGCAGCGTGCAGATCAATCACGCGAACCCCCTCGCGGATCGGCTGACCAAAGTCACCAACGGGTTCGGCGTCAGCGCCGGCCTCACCTACGGCTCGCTGCTCGACCCGGCTGTCTACACCAAGGGCAGCGGAGGTCCGGCCGGTTCCGTCAATGTCATCGGCCCGATGTATGTGGTGCAGTCCGTCAGCAACGACGACGGCGTCGGCGGCCAGTATGTCGTCAACTACGGCTACGGCGGCCTGCGCTCCGATCCGGTCCGCGGCTCCCTCGGCTTCGAGACGATGACCGTCACCGACAGCCGCACCGGCATCGCCTCCAGTTCCACCTTCAGCCAGGTCTATCCGTTCATCGGCATGGCGGTCGCTTCCGAGACCAAAACTTCCGGCGGCACCACCCTCAGCTCCTCCAGCGTCACCTACGCCGAAGTAGCGGGCATGAACGCCGGGACGCACCTGCCCTACGCCGCGCAGTCCGTGCAGTCCTCCTACGAGTTGAACGGCGGTCTGATCGTCACCACCACCACGAGCGTCACCGGCATCGACACCAAGGGCAACGTCACCGGCATGACGGTCAGCACGAACGACGGATTCTCCAAGACCACCACCAACGCCTACACCGAGGACAACGCCGCGCTCTGGCTGCTCGGCCGGCTCACCAGTTCGTCCGTCACCTCTGCCGCCCCGGGTGTCGGTTCGCAGACCCGCACGTCTTCATTCCATTACGATGCGACGACCGGCCTCCTGCTGACCGAAACCGTGCAACCGGGCGACCCGGTCCTCGCGCTCACCACCACCTACGGTTACGACGCCTTCGGCAACAAGACCTCCGTGCAGGTCAGCGGTCCGGCCGTTTCCGTCGACGCGGCCGGCAACGTCGCGCCCACCGGCGGCGCCGCCACGCGCACGACCGTTTCGGCCTATGACGTGCGGGGGCGCTTCCCCGTCAGCACCACCAACGCGCTCGGCCACACCGAAACCTACCCCAGCTATAACGAGACTCTCGGTGTGCTCCTGCAGATGACCGGTGCCAACGGCTTGCCCACCTCCTGGAGCTACGACGGCATGGGCCGCAAAATTCAGGAGAACCGCGCCGACGGCACCGCCTCCTTCATCCGCTACAAGTGGGCCGGCTCCGATTCGCCCCCGGGCGCCAAGTATCTGGTCGAGACCGAGTCCACCGGCGCCGCGCCCTCCCTCGCGTTCTACGATGCCTTCGGCCGCGTCTTCCGCTCCCACGCGATCAACGGCGACGGCAAGATGGTGTATCAGGACACTCTCTTCGACTCCCTCGGCCGCGCCTACGCGAAGTCCAATCCCTACTTCAACAACGGCTCGACCGTCTACTGGACGCAGACCACGAGCTTCGATGTGCTCAACCGTCCGCTGACCGTCGCCACGCCCGATGATGCGATCTCCGGCGGCTACGCCTACACCACCTACAGCTACAACGGCCTGACGAGCAGCGCCACCGACCCGAAGGGCCGCGTCAGCGTCACCACGAAAAACTCCCAGGGCTGGACCGTCGCCAACACCCGCAACAACAACGCCGCCGGCGGTGCCACCGCGACCACCGTCAGCTACAGCTACGACGCCCTCGGCAATCTCACCGGCACCAACGCCGCCGGCGTCGCCACGTCGCTCGCCTACGACCTCCGCGGCCGCAAGCTCTCGATGGCCGATCCCGACATGGGTTCGTGGCTCTACCGCTACAACGCGTTCGGCGAACTCATCTGGCAGCGCGACGCCAAGGGCCAGATCGTGACCCTCGCCTACGACTCGCTTGGCCGCCTCACCTCGCGCGTCGAGACCGAGGGCACCACCACCTGGACCTACGACACCGCCGCCAATGGTGCCGGCACCTGGAAGGGCAAGCTCGGCTCGCTCTCCGCGCCCGGCGGTTACGTTGAAACCTACGCCTACGACTCCCTCGGCCGGCCCTCGTCGGTCAGCCGCACCATCGACGGTCTGCCCTACACGTTCAGCACGACCTACGATTCCGTCGGCCGGCCGCTGCGCACGGTCTATCCGGTCGGCGTCACGGGCACCTCGCTGTCGACGCGCAACGTCTACAACGCCTACGGCTACCTGAAGGAAATCCGCAACTACCTCGCCACCGACGACGGCCGGCCGAACGGCCAGTTGCAGGGCCTCGTTTACTGGCAGGCCGACCACTTCTCGATCACCGGCCGCATCGACGGCGAAATCTACGGCAACGGCCTCGCCAACGACCGCGTGTATTCCGACGCCACCGGCCGCCTCAGCCGCGCCACCATCGACCGCGGCACCACCGTCGGCGCGCCGTTCTTCGTCCAGGACCTGGCCTACACCTACGACGCCGTCGGCAACGTGCTCACCCGCACCAGCAGCGTCACCGGGTTCAACCGCACCGAGGCGTTCACCTACGACGGACTCGACCGCCTGACCAGCCACGCGCTCAACGCCGCCGCGCCCGTCACCACCGCGTTCGACGCGGCCGGCAACATCACCACCAAGTCCGATGTCGGCGGTTACACTTACGGCGTCGGCGCCGGGCCGCACGCCGTCACCACCGCCGGACCGAATAACTATTCCTACGACGCCAACGGCAACATGCTCGCCGGGGCCAACCGCACGATCGACTGGACCTCGTTCAACCAGGTCAAAAAGATCACCCAAGGCAGCCTCTCCACCGAGTTCTCCTTCGGCGGCGGGCACGAGCGCGTGAAACAGGTCCGCAAGACCGGCAGCACCGTCACCGACACCACGATCTACGTCGGCTCGCTCTACGAGAAAGTCACCACCACCGCCGGCACGCTCGTTGAGCACAAGCACTACCTCATGGCGCCCACCGGGCGCATCGCGGTCGTCACCCAGAGCACGGCCGCGGGTTCGCTCCAGGCCAACACCACGCGCTACTTCCACACCGACGGACTCGGTTCGATCACCGCCGTCAGCGACGAGAAGGGTGCCGTGCTCAAACGCTACGCCTACGACGGCTGGGGCAAGCAAAGCACACTGTTCACCGCCAGCGGCGGCGGCGTGACCAACACCGCGCCGACGACGCGCGGCTACACCGATCACGAGATGCTCGCCGACTTCGGCCTCATCCACATGAACGGCCGCATCTACGACCCCATCCTCGGCCGCTTCCTCTCCGCCGACCCCAACGTCGACGGCGCGGACGACGCCCAGGGGTTCAACCGCTACAGCTACGTTAGCAATAATCCGCTGTTCTACACGGACCCGACAGGGCACCTGAAATTTTGGAAGGACGTCCTCGGGCCGATCGTGCAGTTCGTCGCGACGGTATATTTCGGTCCGCTGGGCGGTGCGCTCGTTGGTTTGACGATCGATGGCTGGAAGGGCGCAGTGCAGGGATTCGCCTCTGGTATCGGCGGAGGCCTGTTTGGGCGGGTAGGTTACGGTTTCGCGTCAGGCTTCTCCGGGAGCTTGCTAAACGGAGGCTCGATCGGCGATGCCTTCAAATCCGGCGTGATAGGGGGAGCCCAAGCGTATGTTGCGGGCAAGATCGGCGACAAGTTTGGCCATAGCATCGGCGACTTCGGGAACGAGGCCGGGCGAGCCACCGCCCACGGCTTGCTCGGGGGAGCCGTTGAGGAAGCACGCGGCGGTGAATTCCGGCACGGCTTCTACGCCGCGTTCATTGGCTCGGCGGCCGGCAGCATCGCCGGAACCTACCTCCAAGGAAACGAAACTTGGAAATTTGCGGCGCGCACGACGATCGCCGCTGTGGCCGGTGGAACCGCATCGGTGCTGGGCGGGGGCAAGTTCGCCAATGGCGCGCTCACCGCCGCGTTCCAGCACATGTTCAACCACGAGGGCGGTTATTGGAGCGAGGTGTTCAACACCGGCCAAGGCTATGCGCTGGGCGCGTCTGAAGAAGGGACCGGCTACTCGGCTGGCGACGGATCGACCGGCAGCGAATCCGGTGACATCGGCCGCGCGGCCGGCCAATGGACCGTGCGCATTTTGTCTGCTCCCAAGGGCCTACTCAAGGGGCTGTTCAAGGGCGCATTGAAGGCCGGGGTTAAGAGCGGTGGCGACGACTTGGCAAAGCTCGCGGTCAACAGCGCGGATGATGCGGCAAGAATGACTCAATGGGGCTGGCGTGGGGGGAAAACATGGCGCGACGGGGTGAAGGCCGTGAGCAAAGGAGGAACGCTTGAATCAATAGCTGGCAAAATTCCTTCTCGTGCTGATGCTCTCGACATGATTAAGCAGGCAGGTGGCCGCGTCATTCGGATCGAGTCAGGACACTTGCCGCCAAACCCGCATATATACCCGCATATTAATTTCGAGACTGCAGCGGGCCTGAAAGGAACGATTAAAATCGGAGGTCTCTGAGGTATGAAGCAACCACAAGAATTTGATCAAGTGACCCAAGCCTGGCGTGAGGCAGGAACGAGATTGCGCGTTTCTGTAACAGCACCGTTTGCCTTTGAAGATGGGGCTTCTCAGGCAATCGCCTATTTGCCGAACTTTGGAGGCCCAAACGGGATGGTTATTGGCTTGATTGGCGCGCCCGATTACGAGCCGGATCGTGCCTTATCAGATGCTGCTGATCAGGCTGGGATTTATTTCTCGTTTATTAGTGCCGAAATTTATGGGGGCTATGATGCAGAGCGTTTCAAGGAAACTCTATCCGATTGGGGATATTTTGGGGAAAGCTCAAAGCGTCCAGAGTGGTTGGAGAAACAGGGCCGGAAGCCAAGCCGAGAGGGTCAGCAACGTAAGCGTCGCTCCGGGTGCCCCTGATTATCCGGCGGAGTTGGCACGGTGCTACGTCGTAATGGTAACCAATCGTGCGATCTCGAAACCCACATATCCATGAAAGCAAATCATCCGGCCAATTAGGTCGTTCGGCCGAGAATGCGCCGGCTACTGCGTCCCCGGGCCAAGCGAACAGGGTCAGGCTTTGTAGTGTGTAGTAGGCCACGTGCGCAATGCCCCCAGGCGGCACGCTGCGCGCCAGCGGAAGCTGTCACGCATCCTGCATCCTCCTTCAGTCGCTCACGCTCCTTCCGTCCGGTGGAGTCCAACCCCGCCGGGCCGAGCGGACAGGGTCAGGCTTTGTAGTGTGTGGTCGGCGGCGGCGGGCCGAGCAGACAGGGTCAGGCTTTGTAGTTTGTGGTTGACGGGGACCAGAGTTCGGTCGAACTGGCGGGCATGGCACGGCCGTTGCGCATGGAGTCGGAGTCGGGGGTCTATCACGTCCTGAATCGGGGGAACTACCGCGCGGACATTTTTCGCTCCGACAAGACCAAGGCGGCGTTCCTGCGCTGCCTCGACGAGGCCTGCCAACAAACGGGGTGGGAGGTGCACGCGTGGTGTTTGATGTCCAACCACTATCACCTCGCGCTCTCCACTCCCGGGGCCAATCTCGGGGACGGGATGCGTTGGTTGCAGGGGACGTTCTCGACGCGGTTCAACCGGCTGCGCAAGGAGTGCGGGCACCTGTTCCAAGGCCGCTACAAGAGCTTGCTGGTCGATCCGGACGGCGGCCTCGGTCCGCTCTGCCACTACATCCATCTCAATCCCGTTCGGGCCAAACTTCGGCCGGCATCCGCCCTGGCTGACTACCGGTGGACGAGCTTGCCTTGGCTGTTCAATCCGAAGATCCGGCCCGCGTGGTATCACCCGCAACCGGCCCTGGAGCACGCGGGCGGGCTCGCCGACACTCCCGCGGGACGCAAAAAATATCTCGATTACCTCGGCTGGCTCTCGGAGGACGAACCGGCCCGCAAGGAGCAACGCTTTGCCGCGATGTCCAAAGGCTGGGTCATCGGGACCGCCAAGTTCGCCAAGGACATGATCAAGGAGAACCAAGCGCTGGTGGGC
>JACQFT010000247.1 GCA_016199925.1 Opitutia bacterium
CCAGCGCCACCAGCGCACCCAGCGGGCTCCAGCCCTGCAGGCCCGAAGCGAGCGCATCGGTGAATGCTCGAATCACGCCAAGTTGATTCAGTCCGCCGCCCACGCGACCGTTGCCCGGGAGGGCGCCGGCCATCCCGCACTACGAGCTTTGGCTGAAACGCCTGCGGGCCCGCGCGGTGCCGCCGGGAGCCGCGCCGATGGCCGCGCGGTTGCGCGGGATTTTTTTGGCGGAGGGCGTGCCGCCGGCGCTGGTCTGGCTGGCGGAGGCGGAATCGACCTTCAATCCGTCGGCGCGCAGTCCGGCGGGGGCCCGCGGTTTGTTTCAACTCATGCCGGCCACCGCGCGCGAACTCGGATTGAGCACGACGTGGCCGGACGAGCGCACCGATCCGGAGAAATCCGCGCGCGCCGCCGCGAAGATGCTGCGGCAGCTCCACGCCAAATTTGGCGACTGGCCGCTCGCGCTCGCCGCCTACAACGCCGGGCCCGGCCGCGTGCAACGGCTCCTCGCGGCGAAGCGCGCCAAGACGTTCGCCGAGATCGCCTCGTCGCTCCCGGCCGAGACGCGGATGTATGTGCCGAAGGTGTTGGCGACGCTCGCCGTGCGCGCGGGCGTCACGCCGGAAAAACTCGCGGCCGGCACTTGACCGGGCCGCGCCGCTCAGCGCCACCTCAGCGCCGCTTGCGCCAGACGGCGAGACCGACCAGGCCGAGCCCGCTCGCGAGCAGCGCGTAGGTCGAGGGCTCCGGGACGGCGACGAGGCTGAAATTATCGAGCGAAGTGCCGCCGGCGGGCACCGCGGCGGTGGCGTTGCTGTTGACCCAGATCTCGAAATTGAAGCCGTTGGTGCTCTGCGTCGAGCCGGTCCACTGGGTGTCGGGTGTAAAGGTCGTGAGGCCGGTGTAGCTGCTGCCGCTGTCGGTGCTGAAGGAGGAGACGAGGAGCTTGGTCGTGGCGTCCCAACTCAGCCGCAGCCGCACGTCGGTGCTGCCGGGCGAGCTGACTTCGTTGACGGTGGTGCCCGAGCCCTCGGTGCGGATGAAATTTCCGGCCGTGTTGGTGTTGAGCATGATCGTCGAGAACTGGCCGTTGCCGCCGGCGATCTCGATGCCGACGGCCAGAAAATCGGGGCCGACCGCGAGCGACGCGAAGTTGCTCGTCACGCTGATCTCGGCGACCCAGCTCGTGGTGTAGCTGCCGATGCTGCGCGAGGCCGCCGGCGGCGCGCCGAGCCAGCCGAGGAAGTAACTGCCGGCGCCGGCGCCCTTGGAGAAATCGAGCTGCGTGCCGCTGAAGACGAGATCGCCGTTGCCAGTGCCGCTGCCGTTCGTGCGGAAGAAATAAGCCCACTTGCCGTCGAGGGCCGCGGGGCTGCCGCTCAGCGTGCTGAAGTCGTCGAAGCCGGCAAAGGTCTGGGCCGCCGCGCGGGTGAGGGCGACGGCAAGGGTGGCGAGGGTGAGGACCGAGCAGAGAAAAATTTTCATTACCAGTGGAGCGGGAGAGGGCGGAACGTGGACTGACCCTGCCCGCTTGCAAGGGGCGAATGGCCGGGAGGGCAAAAAAGGCCGGGCTGTGTCAAAGTTGGTTTCGCGCCCAGCGATCTTTCTCTTAATCTTTCTCTCCGGCCGACAAACCCTGATGAAAGATAAAGATAAAGAGGAAGAGGAAAGATTGGCGGAACGACTTTGACAATGCCCTGGCAAAACAGGCGCGGGGAGCGCCGGGAGATTCGCGTCGCCACGGGCGGGCGGATGAGTTTGCTGGCGGCTGCATGGGATTTTTCGACCGTTTCAGCTCCAAGCAACCCGCGGCCACGCCGCCGGCCTCCGCGGCGCCGACCGAACCGGCGAAACCCGCCGTCGCCGGCGGCGTGCTGCCGCAACTCGCCGCGGCGCGCGCCGCACTGGAGGCGAAGGACCTCGCGGGCGCTCTCGCGATCTACGAGGCGGTGCTGGCCGAGGCGGCCGACCGCACCGATGTGCTCGTCACCGTCTCGGGCGATCTCGGCGTGAACGGCCACGTGCGCGAGATCATCGAGCTGGTCGCGCCCCGCTACGACGCGCAGAAGCACGGCCCGGCCGCCGGCCTCAATCTCCTCCAAGCCTACCTCGCCCTGCGCGAGGCCGAGGCCGCGCAGCACGTGCTCGATGTGCTCTTCGCGCTTGACCGACCGGAACTGCACGACCGCCTGCTCGGATTTTCCAACGCCATCGCCGAGCTGATCCACGCCAACGCGAACGCCGTCTTCGTGCCGCCGGAAACGGCGAAACTCAGCATGGTCAGCGTCAGCAAGCCGATTTGGTTCTACGGGCTCGAGGAAACCGCGCCGCACCTGCTGCCGGCCAAGGAAGGCCGCCTGCGCCGCGTGGCCTTCGCGCAGCTCGCCGTGCCGGGGCTGGCCGACCCCCTGTCGGCGGCGGCCCAGCCCGAGGACGAGCACGGCCGCCTGGCGCGCGCGATTCCGCTCTGGTTGGCGGAGACGTTTTTCTTCAGCGCCGGCTACAGCGCGGCCACCGCCATCGCGCTCCAGGGCCAGTCGCACTACGCGCTATTGCCCGCCGAATGGTCGGCGGAGAACGTGCGGCAGCTCAGCGACACCTCCGACGGCGGGCTCGACTACGTCGTCACCGGCGCGCTGCGGCACCAGAGCGGCGACTACGAACTCGGCCTGCGCCTCTGGGAAGTGAAGAAGTTCCGCGAGCTGAAATCGTTCGCCGCGCGCTGGAACCCGGCGACGGCCGACGAGGCGCTGCGGCAACTGCACACGCAGCTCCGCACTTACATGGAGTGGAGCGCGCTGCCCGCCGGCCAGGGCCTCGCCTATGCGCCGCCCGCCGCGCCCCTCGCCGCGCTGCACGCGCTCGGCGCGGCGCTGACTTTTTTTCTCGGGGAAAAAGCGTTGCTGCCGGCCGCGCACCTCCCGCCCGGCAGCGCGGCGCTGCTCCGCGCCGCCCGCCTGATGCCGGAGGACGTGCGGGCGCAACTCGCGCTCGTCACCGGCTTACTGCGCATGAAAAAGCTGAACGTCGCGGCCGAGCCTGAGTCGCTCGAACACGCGCGCGCGTGGCTCACGACGGACGCGGCCAAGGCCGTCGGCGTGGCGGCGGTTCAATTGTAGGAGGGGCTTTACGCCCCGATAAGAACAAACCATCGCGGCATAAAGCCGCTCCTACAGTTCAGACAAGAAAGACCTCGGACTGTCGGGCCGTCGCTTGACGACGCGCCGCTCGGCGAAGAACCGGCACGGCCATAAGGGCCGGCCCTCCATTTCGGAGGACTTCACTTCGCTACGGCGAGCTGGCCGCAGCCGGCGGCGATGTCGATCCCGCGGCGTTTGCGCACGGTGCTGGGCAGGCCGTAGCTTTTGAGAATTTTCTGGAACTCCCACGCCGCCGCGTGCCCGGTCGGCGCGCCGTGGTAGCCGGCGGTCGGATTGAGCGGGATGAGGTTCACCTGGCAGAGCAACCAGCGGAGCAATCGGCCCACGGCGTGCGCCTGCTCGGGCGTGTCGTTGCGGCCGGCGATAAGCGTCCACTCAAAGAAAATCCGGCGCTGCTGTTTTTCGACGTAGTAGCGGCAGGCGGCCATCAGTTCGTCGAGCGGCCACTTCTTCGCCACCGGCACGAGAGCCGCGCGTTCTTCCTGCGTGGCGCCGTGGAGCGAGACGGCGAGGTGGACGGGCGAAGACTCGTCCGCCATGCGGAGGATGCCGGGGATGACGCCGACGGTGCTGAGCGTGATCCGCTTGCCGCTAAGGGCGAGTCCGGTGGGGTCGCGGAGAATCTCGGCGGCTTTCATCACGGCGTCGTAGTTGTGCAGCGGTTCGCCCATGCCCATGAGGACGATGTTGCGCAGGCGTTCGTGGCGGTCGTGCGGCGAGGCGCTGGCGGGTTGCGCGAGCGCCGGGTAGGGCGAACCCTCCGGGTGAGCCGCGCCAGCGAACGGCTCGGCGGGGACGCCGCGCCCTCCCTCTCTCGCCGTTTCGCGCAGTGTGCGGTCGATGTGCATCGCCTGCGCGACGATTTCGCCGGCGGTGAGGTGGCGCGCGAAACCCATCTGGCCGGTCGCGCAAAACACGCAGCCCATCGCGCATCCGGCCTGGCTGCTGAGGCACGCGGTCACGCGGCCGGTGTAGCGCATGAGCACCGTCTCGATCCGGCGCGCGTCGGCGAGGCCGAGGAGATATTTGCGCGTGAAGCCGTCGGCGCTGTGCTGCTCGTTGACGGTGCCGAGGCGGCCGAAGGTCAGCTCGCTCTCCGCCTTGGTGCGGAAGCGCGCGGGCAGTTCTGCCATGTCCGCCCAGGACTCGACGCCCGCGAGGTAAACGTAGGTCCACAGCCGCGTGGCGTGCACGGACGGGAAACCCCAGCGCGCGGCGAGCGTGCGAAGTTCCTCGCGGGTGTGGTCGTAGAAGTCGGCGGGCACGGCGGAGCAGGTAAACGGGGCATAAAGTGATCGGGCCGGTTTGCCAGCCGAAGATTTCGCGGTTTCGTTTGCGGCGTGTCGCCCAAAGCCGTGCTCGCGGGAGGCAGTGGATTTCTCGGCCAGGCTCTGGCCCGGGAACTGCGGAGTCGTGGCCGGGAGGTCGTGGTCCTCACCCGCCGACCGCGGGCGCGCCGCGGCGACGGCATCCGCGAAGTCGCGTGGGACCCGGCGGCCGCCGGGCCCGGCAACCCAAGAGGTTGCTCTGCGCCGGGCGCGTGGGCGCGGGAACTGGAGGGGGCGGAGGCGGTGGTGAATTTCACCGGGCGCTCGGTCAACTGCGTGCACCACGCGGAGAACCGGCGCGCGATTCTCGCGACGCGGCTCGAGTCGGTGCGGGCGCTCGGCGCGGCGGTGCAGGCGTGCCGGCAGCCGCCGGCGGTGTGGGTGCAGTGCAGCGCGACCGGCTACTACGGCGATGTGCGCGGGCGGTTGAGCGATGAGCGAGCGCCGGCCGGCCGCGGTTTCATGGCGGAAGTTTGCCGCGAGTGGGAGCATACTTTCGAGCAGCATGTCTTGCCGGCGACACGCAAGGTGACGCTGCGCCTCGGGGTCGTGCTCGGGAAAAGGGGCGGAGCCTATCCGCCGCTCGCGCGGCTGACGCGGTGGTTCCTCGGTGGCACGGCGGGGCGCGGCGACCAGGGCGTCAGTTGGATTCACATCGACGACGTGACGGCGCTTTTCCTGGCGGCGATGGAAAGTTCCGACTGGCGCGGCGTCTACAACGCCTGTGCGCCGGAGCCGGCGACGAATGCGGAGTTCATGCGCACGCTGCGCGAAGTGCAGAAGCGCCCGTGGGCGCCGCCGGCGCCGGGTTTCGCGGTGCGGCTGACGGCGCGCTGGCTGCTGCGCACCGACGGCGACCTCATTCTCGCAGGGCCGCGCTGCGTGCCGGCGCGGGCGATGGCGGCGGGCTTTCGGTTCAAGTTCGCCAAACTTCTCTACGCGCTCGACGAGTTGGCGGAACGGTAGTCGCGCGCGCGGCGGCTCAGAGCGAATACTTGCTCTTCTCCGGGCGGCAGTCGGGCATGCCTTCGTAGACGTGCACGGAGCCGGCGGTGTCGGCCCACAGCGGGAGGTTGTCGGCGCGGGAGCGGGAGTTGGCGATGATCTCCTCGTGCACGTCGGATTCGCGCGCGTGCATCATCAGACGGTTGACGGCGGTATAAACCACGTCCTCCGGCTGCACGTTGAGGGCTTCGGCCAGACGGACGATGGGATCGGACTCGGCGGCATCGAGATGGATTTTGATATTCATGGTAGGAGGACTCCGGTTTTGGGATTGGCCCACACTATAAACCTAATGTCCGACCACGGCTCCGCACATCTTGTCCAGGGACTGCGCAGGGCGCGGGCAGCGGCGCGTTGCAATTCCCGCCCGGCCCGCCAACCTCCGGGGCATGCTAAGAACGCGCGCAGTCCTCGTGGCGGTGACAGTCGGATGGTTGGTGCCTTGCGCCGGAGCGACGGAAAAAGTGATTAGCCGCCTGCAGGCGCTCGTCGACCGCACGGCCCGCGAAGTGCAGGCGGAATTCGCCGCGCCCGCCCTGAAGCCCGAACAGCTCGCCCTCACCGTCATCGACCTGCGCCGGCCCGACGCGGTCGTGCGCGCCGACTATCGCGGCGACGCGCGGTTCTACCCGGCGAGCGTCATCAAACTTTTTTTCGCAGCCTACGCGCACCGGTTGATGGAGGACGGCAAACTGGCCGACACGCCGGAGCTGCGCCGCGGGCTGCGCGACATGATCGTCGACTCCGGCAACGAGGCGACGAGCTACATTGTCGACGCCATTACTGGCACGACGAGCGGTCCGGAGCTGCCGCCCGCCGAACTCGCCGCGTGGAGCGAGCGGCGCGGCGTGGTGACGCGTTATTTCCAGTCGCTCGGCTACCGCAACGTGAACGCGCAGCGCAAACCGTGGGGCGAAGGGCCGTATGGCCGGGAGAAGACCGACATGGAGGCGCACCCGCCGGCGCGGAATTTTCTCTCGACCAACGACACCGCGCGCCTGCTGGAGGAGATCGCCGAGGGCCGCTGCGTCACGCCGGCGCGCTCGGCGCAGATGCTCGCGCTGATGGCGCGCGATCCGTTCGCGCCCACGGCGGACCCGGACAGCCAGGCGACGGGGTTCAGCGGGCCGGCGCTGACGCCCGGGATGAAACTGTGGTCAAAGGCCGGCTGGGTCAGTTGGGCGCGGCACGACGCAGCACTGGTCGAGCTGCCCGACGGCGGTCGCGTGATCATCGTGACGTTCACCGACGGCAAGGAGCACGCGGAGAACCGGGCGATCATCGCGGCGGTGGCGCGGCGGATTCTGGCGGGGTTGGCGAAGGATTAGGCGGAGGCTCCATGGGGACGCGGCGCCCTCGCCGCGTTTGTCCCAAGACCGGGGCGGGGGCGCCCCGGCTCCAAGTTCAGGCGCTCGGCCCTACCCCGCGAAGGTCGTCAGCAGGTCGGCGTAGATCGCGGCGGAGTGCACGAGTTCCTTCACTTGGGCGCGTTCGTCGACGGCGTGGTAGTCGGTGCCGCCGGGGCCGTAGCCGAGCGTGGGAATCTTCCGGTGCTGCGCGAAGAAGTGCATGTCGTTGAATCCGGTCGAGACCATCGCCGTCGTTTTCCGGCGGCGCACGCGGGTGACGCTCTGCTGCAGGGCGGCGAAGAAGGGCGTCGTGGGCGCGCTGTAGCAGGGAAAATTGTCGGAGACTTTTTCGACGGTGATGCGGCACTGCGGGATGTTCGCGGCGGCTTTTTTCAGGAAGGCACGCAGCGCGCGCTCGGCGGCGCGGAGGTCTTCGGCGGGGAGCACGCGGCGGTCGATGGAAAAGCTGGCGAACGCGGGCACGGTGTTGATCTTGCCGCCCGCGCCGGAGGCGAAGACGCCGCCGAGGTTCAGCGTCGGGTGGAGCCGGCGGCCGTCGGGCGCGCGGAAGGTCTGGCGGGCGAGGATTTTCTTGTAGCCGCCGAGTGCGAGCACGAGGGCGGACATCTTTTCGAGGGCGTTGACGCCCTTCTCGGGCATCGAGCCGTGGGCGGCCTTGCCGTGGACGTGGACGTTGAGCCACACGACGCCGTTGTGGCCGCAGCAGACGGCGTCGCCCTCGCCGCCCTCGCAGACGAGGGCGTAATCGGCGCGGAGTTGGCCGTGATCGACGACCCAGTTCGTGCCGAGCACGCTGTCGGTCTCCTCGTCGGCGGTGAAGGAGACCTCGACGTTGCAACGCGGCTTGGTGGCGGTGGCGCGCAGGGCTTCGAGCGCGGCGACGACGCTGGAGATGGCGCCCTTCATGTCGGCGGTGCCGCGGCCGTAGATCCAGCCTTTCTCGACGGCGGGATTGAAGGCATCGCCGTGTTTCCATTGGCCGCTGACGGGCACGACATCGTAGTGGGCGTTGAAGTGCACCGTCTTTTTCGCGCCGGTGTCCCAGAAGCCGATGACGTTGTAGCGCGGGAAATCGAGCAGGCCGGGCAACGTTTTCTCTTGGAGCGAGCGCGGGATCTCGACGAGGCGCACTTGCAGGCCGAGCGCGCGCAGGCGGGCGGCAAGGAGCGCGGTGATCTCGCGGTAATTTTCGCCGGGCGGGTTGACGGTGCGCAGCCGGATGAGCTGCTGGAGAAAGGCGATCTGGCCGGCGGAGTGTTTGGAAAGATATGCGGCAGGAGTCATGGTCGGTTGTCAGGGTCTGGTCGCGGCCGCAGCGATGAGCTTGAGGGCGACGAGCGCGGCCATGGTAAGAAAGACCGGGCGCACAAAGCGAGCCCCGCGCGTCAGAGCGAGATGAGCGCCGAGGCGGCCGCCGAGGAGTTGGCCGGCGCCCATCACGAGGCCGGGCCCGAGCAGAACGGTGCCGGCGAAAAAGAAAAAGGCCAGCGAGGCGACGTTGCTCGCGAGGTTCATGGCCTTGGCATGGCCGGCGGCCTTCACGAAGTTGTGGCCGAGCACCATGACGAACGCGATGGTCCAGAACGAACCGGCGCCGGGGCCGAAGAAGCCGTCGTAGCCACCGAGCCCGAGGCCGAAGAGCAGGTAGAACGCCGGCGCCTCCATCCGGTGGCGCTGGTCGGTCGCGCCGAGTTGCGGGCGGAAAATCAGGTAGGCGACGATGGCGGCGAGCAGCCACGGGATCAGGCGTTCGAGAAAACGGGGGGCGACCAGGTGAACCAGAAACGCGCCACCGACCGCGCCGACGCCGGTGCAGACGAGACCGAGCCAGCATTCGCGCAGATCGACGGCACCGCGCCGCGCGAAATGCCACGTCGACGAGATGGTGCCGAAGGTGCCCTGGAGTTTGTTCGTGCCGAGCGCGAGCGGACCGGGCAAGCCGGCCGCGAGCAACGCCGGCAGCGCGATCAAGCCGCCGCCGCCCGCGATGGCATCGACCGTGCCGGCGGCGAGACCTGCGCCGAAGAGCAGCAGATAGGTGGTGGCGGAAAGGTCGGGCACGAGCAGCACGCAGCGTTGCGGGCCGCGGGTGCGGTGGAAAGCCCGAATGCCGGCGGAGCGCCCGTGCTGCGGGCCGCGGAATTTTCCGCCGCGGGCCGCCCCGGCCTCCGCGCCCGGGGCTTTCCGGTTTGCGCGCGCGAACGATTCCCCCGCGCGCGCCAGCGCCGGCCCACCCATACGAAACCAAACCGGAAAGCCGTGCCGCCGCGCCCCGGGGCGCGGAGTTGCCTTTGACAGCGCCGCGGCCCCGCCCAACGCTTTGCCCGACCATGGTTCCCGCTAAGAAAACCCCCGGGCGCGCTGCGCCCGCGCCGACCCCGAAGCAACGGCTGCCGCGCGCCGTGAAAAATCTGATCGGCACCGTCGCCGCGATGACCGAGCCGGCGTTGCTGGCCGGCGACCGCTGGCGCCAGGGCGGGGTGGACATCCTTTTCGCCAACGAGGCGTTCGCCGCGCTGACCGGGCACAGCGCCGAGGAGCTGAAGACCAAAAACACGCGCGATCTGCACGGACCGAAGACCGACCTGACCCTGCTCCGGCGCGGCCGGCGCGGCACGGATTCCGAGCCGACGGCGCACGGCGAAGGCTGGCTGCACCGCGGCGACGGCCGGCCGTTCTACGCCTCGTGGAGTTTCAGCCCGGTGACGGACGCGACGGGCGCGACGGTCGGCTTGCTCGCGGTCTATCGCGACAACACCGAGATGAAACAACTGCAGGAGGCGCTGCTGCATTCGCAGAAGCTCGACACCGTCGGGCAACTGACGGGCGGCGTGGCGCACGATTTCAACAACCTGCTCTCGATCATCAACGGCTACTGCGAAATCCTGGCGCCCAAGGTCGCGGCGCTGCCGGCCGCGCGGAAGGACTTGCAGGAAATCCACCGGGCCGGCGTGAAGGCGTCGGCCATCGCGCGGCAGATCCTCGAATTCAGCCGCCGCTCGGAGACCGAAGTGCGCGTGGTCAACTACAACACCCTGATCCGCGAGATCGCCGACATCCTCCGGCGCGTCGTCGGCGAGGCCGTGGCGGTGGAGCTGCGGCTGGCGTCCGACCTGGGCAACGTGCGGATCGACCCGACGCAGTTCCAGCAGGTGCTGATCAACCTGTGCTTCAACGCCCGCGACGCGATGCCCGACGGCGGCAAGCTGACGATCCGGACGTATAACCGGCGCGGCGACCACTCGGCCGGGCGCCCGGCCGCCGCCGCGGAGGCCGGACCGCTCGCCGTGTTGCAGGTGACCGATACGGGGCACGGCATGGACGAGGCGACACGCCGGCGGATGTTCGAACCGTTTTTCACCACCAAGCCCGCCGGCACGGGCCTCGGGCTCGCGATGGTGCACAACATCGTCACCCAAAACGACGGCCATCTCGCCGTGCAATCGCAGCCCGGGGCCGGCACGACGCTGGAGATTTTCCTGCCCGAGACGCCGGAGCCCGAGCAGACGCTGAGCTCGGTGCTGCCCGCGCTGCCCGTCACGCGCGGCACCGAGACCGTGCTGCTGGTGGAAGCCGATCTCGTGTTGCGGAAGATGATCGGCGGGATTCTCGCGGCGGACGGCTACCGCGTCACGGAGGCGGGCGACGCCGCGGAAGCGGGCGCGCTCTTCGAGCAGCACGCCGTGGCCCCGCAACTGCTGGTGCTGGACTGCGAGGCGCGGGCCGGCGACGCGCTGGTGAAAAAAATCCGCGCGACGAACCCGCGCCTCAAGGTGCTCTGCGTGTCCGCCGGGGGCGGGACGCCCGCCGGTCTGGCGCCGCACACGGTGGCGCATCTGACGAAGCCCTTCGCGTTGAGCGGGCTCATGCACACGGTGCGCGCGCTGCTCGACGACACCGTCCGCTGAGGCGGACCGCCCGTGGCCGCCGCCCTCCAACTCCTGCCGGTCCGGACCGGCGCCGCCGCCGAAAACATGGCGGTGGATTTTCTGCTGCTGCAACGCTACCCGGCGCCCGGGGCGCCGCGCTTCCGCCACTACGAGTGGCGCGGCCCGGCGTTCACCTTCGGGTTCGGCCAGCGAATCGAGTTCGTGCGCGCACACCTGCCCTCCTTCGCCGAAGCTTCGGAGGGCCGGCCGGCGGGCGACGTTTTCGATCTCTGCCGCCGGCCGACGGGCGGAGGGATCGTCGATCATCGCAACGACTGGACCTACACGCTGGTGCTGCCGCGCGGTCATCCGCTCTATGATGAGCGCGCGCCGCAATCCTACCGGGCGGTGCACGAGTGTCTCGCCGGGGCCTTGCGCGCACTCGGGCAGCCGGCGGAGGTGAAACAAGCGTGCGAACCGTGTGATGCCGCGGCGTCGGCGGGACCGGGCGTGTGTTTCCAGCGCGCCGAGCTCTACGACGTCGTGAATACCGCGACGGGGGCGAAGATCGCCGGTGCGGCGCAGAAGCGCAACAAGCGCGGCCTGCTCTTTCAGGGCTCGGTCGGGCAGGCGAGCGTCGGGCCGGTGGACTGGGAGGAGTTGGCGGCGGGTTTCACCGCGGCGCTCGGGCGCGCGCTGGGCTGCGAGCCGCAGCAGACGCCGTGGCCGGAGTGGAACGAGGACGAGGTGGCGGGGCTGACCGAGCAGTATGCGTCGCCCGAGTGGATCGCCTGCCGCTAGGCGCCGGTCAGCGCAGCTCGAGGCGGCTGTAGGGGCGCGAGGCCTCGACGATCTCGGTCCACCAACTGAAATCTTCCGCGGCCCGGCCGCGGAGGCGGCTGCGCAGGCGGCGCACACCGCGCAGCAGGCGGTCCTGCTCGCGCACGTGCCGCGGGATGTTCAGCGCCGCAACAAACTCCCGCGCCCGCTCGCGACACGCGGCGCCATGCACCACACGGTGGGCGAAGGCTCCGTTCCACTCGAAAGCCGACTCCCGGAGGCGGCGGTCGTGAAACACGTGGCGCTCGGTGAAGAGGAGCGGAACGAGCGTGGCGTCGTGGTCGAGAGCGCTGTCGGCTTTGGCGTGCAGGGTGAGGCCGCCGGGTCCGACATCGACGATCCAGTGATGGTGCGGATGCCCCGCGAGGGAGGACTGGCGGTCGCGCAGGCCCACCGTCTGCTCGGCGAGCCGGGCGGGGCATTCGATCCGGCCGCGGCGGGCAACGCGTTGCAGTTCCCGGAGCAGCCGCTCCGGCGCGGCCAAGTCCTCGATCGTGTGGCCGCACAGCGCCAGATCGAAACTCCGGTCCGCGAAGGGCAGCGTGAAATCCGGCCGGAGAAAATCCGCCTGAAACCAGGTGGCTTTGGTGAAGCGCTCGCCGGGGAGCGGCGCGAGCGTCAGCCGGGCGCCGCGGGTTTCCCACGGCATGAGGTCGATGACGTGCGTGGCGCGCGGTTCCGGAGCATACCAACCGCCCACGTCGAGGATCGTCGTCGCGGCGGCGAAAGTTTCATCGGGCGTGCGCATGGACCGGTCAGGCGGGAGGGGCGGCGGCCGGGCGCTGGCGGCACAGCGTGACCACGCACTCGAGGTGGCGCGTCTGCGGGAAGAGGTCGAAGGGTTGCACCGCGGTCAGCGCGTAGCCCTGGGCGAGGAAATTTTTCAGGTCGCGCATCTGCGTGGCCGGATCGCACGACACATAGACGACCGCGCGCGGGCCGAAGGCGAAGAGCTGGTGCAGGAAATTCTCGTCGCATCCCTTGCGCGGGGGGTCGATGACGACGGCGGTGTCCGCCGGGGGAAAATCCAGCCCGGCGAAAATCCGCGCGGCGTCGGCGGCGAGGAACGTGGCGTTGGTGACGCCGTTGGCGGCGGCGTTGGAGCGGGCGAAGCGGATGGAGGATTCGCTGAGTTCGACGCCCGCGACGCGGTCGAACGACGGCGCGCTGCCGAGCGCGAAAAGCCCGCTGCCGCAATACGCGTCGATCAGGTGCCGCGCGCCGCTGGCCGCCGCCTGCGCGCGCACATAGGCCATGAACGCGGGGAGGATGAAGGGATTGTTTTGGAAAAAATCGCGCGCGAGGAAGCGCAGCTTCAGCGCGCCGACGGTCTCGGTGACGATGGCGTCGAAATCGGTGGTGACCTCGCCCGACGCCTCGCGCAACAGCAGGGTGGCGCCGCGCTGATAGCTCGCGGCCCGGGCCTGCACCGCGGCGCGCAGGCTGGTGAGGCGCGCGTTGATCCGATCGGTCGCGATGGGGCACTGCGGCACGTCGACGATTTCGAAACGGTTGCCCTGTTTCAGAAACCCGATGGGCATCGGGCCGCCGTCGCGCGACGGATTGAAATGCGGCGTGATTTTCGAGCGGTAACCGAATTCCTTCGGCGACGGCACGACGGGTCGGACCTCGAAGTCGACGCCGGCCAGGTGGGACAGGAGCTCGCGCACCTGGCGCTGTTTCCAGAGGAGCTGCTGGTCATAGGAGAAATGCTGGTATTGGCAGCCGCCGCAGCGGCCGAAGAGTCCGCAGCGGGGCGCGACGCGGTGCGGCGAGGGCGTCAGCACCTCGAGCAGGTCCGCCTCGGTGAAATTCTTGTGGTTGCGATAGACGCGCGCCCGCACGCGTTCGCCGGGGAGGGTGAAGGGCACCATGACCACCCACCCGCTTTGCGGTTGGGTGGGTTGAGGGTCGAGCGCTGAGGGTTGGGAGTCGGGCAAAGGCACCCGCCCGAGGCCGACGCCGAGGTTGGTCAGCGTGGCAATCTCCAGCTCCAGCTCGGTGTGGTAAGGGAAGGGCTGGTCGTTGATTTTTTTATTTTTCACCACAAAACACACGAAACACACGAAAGCCGAAAAACAGAAGCGATTTTATTTCGTGTAATTCGTGTTTTTCGTGGTGAACTTCTGCGCGTGCTCCCCGAGAAGATCACCAGCCTCCAGAATCCGCGGATCAAGCAGCTCGTGAAGCTGCGCGAGCGGCGGGCGCGCGACGAGGCGGGGCTGTTTCTGATCGAGGGCTACCGCGAAGTGCGCCGGGCGCTGGAAAAGAAGATCCGGATCGGCGAACTCTATTTCAGCCCGGAGTGGTTTCTCGGCGAAAACGAACCGGCGCTCATCGAACAGGCGAGGCAGGCCGGCGCGCAGCTCTACGAGCTGTCGAAGGAGGCGTTTGCCAAGTGCGCCTATCGCGACCGGCCCGACGGGCTCCTCGCGGTCGCGCCGCAGTGGAAGCTCGGGCTGGACGAAGTCGCGCTCGGGGCGGTGCCGTTCGTGCTCGTGGTCGAGTCGATCGAGAAGCCCGGCAACCTCGGCACCATCCTGCGCAGCGCCGACGCGGCGGGGGTCGACGCGGTCGTCGTCTGCGATGCCGTCACGGACGTTTTCAACCCGAACGTCGTGCGCTCGTCCACCGGCGTGCTTTTTTCCGTGCCGATGGTCTTGGCCGACAGCGCGACCGTGCTGGCCTGGCTGCGCGAGAAAGGCCTCCGCGTCGTCGCCACGACGCCCGACACGCCGGTGGCTTACACGCAGGCCGATCTGCGCGGACCGCTGGCGATCGTGATGGGCAGCGAGCAGTTCGGCTTGAGCGATTTCTGGCTGGGCGCGAGCGACACCCGCGTGCGCATCCCGATGGCCGGCCAGGCCGACTCGCTCAACGTCGCGATGGCGACGCTCATCACGCTCTTCGAAGCCGTGCGCCAGCGGAGCGGCTAGTTTTTCACGGGCCCCAACCACCACCACCCATGATTCGCCACCTGATCCTGAGAGCAGTCTGTTTGCTGACCGTGCTCGGCGCGGCCGCCGCCGCCCCGACCGCGACGCCCGCGGCCCCCGTGCCGCTGGAAGCGTTTTTTGCCAACCCGACCATCGCCACGCCCCGGCTGTCGCCGGACGGCACCAAGATCGCCTTTCTCTTCCCGAAGGACGGCAAACTCGCGCTCGGCCTCTTCGAGCGCAAGACCGGCGAGGGCCGCATCATCCTCGAGGGCGTGAAGGAGAACGTGGAATTTTTCTTCTGGAAGGGCAACGAGCACCTCGTCTTCGGCGGCGATGTGGGCGGCAACGAGTCGTTCTTTCTCGGCGTCACCGACCTGACGGGAAAGAAAATCCAACGCGTCATGGAGTCGCTCAACCGGGGCCAGATTCGCGGGAGCTTCGGGAACGTCGTCAACACGCTCCCGCTTTCGGACGAAGAAATCATCCTCGTCGGGATCTTTACGGATAAGCCGACGAAGCACTGGGACGGCATCAACTACTATCCCGTCCAGGACCATGTCGTGCGCTACAACGTCAAGCGGCGCACGCAGCAACTGGTCTATGCCAACGACAGCGAATACGAGGGCTTTGTCACCGACAACGCGGGCAAGGTGAGGCTCGCCATGGCCGAGCACGCGGCCCACCGAGTTTGGTATTATCGCGATTCGGGCGAAAAGAGCAGCTTCACCGAGATCGCCCGTTTCCCCTATTTTGGGTATGCCGAGACTTGGGAGCCCCTGGACTTTGCCGCCGACAACACGACGCTCTACCTGATCTCGCGCGAGGAGCATGATCGCGGCGCGCTCTACGCCTACAACACCGAGACGCGCACGCGCGGCCCTGCGCTCTTTGTGCCGCCGGAAGGGGAAATCGAGAACATCGTGCTGAACCGCGCCCGCACCAAGCTCCTCGGCGTGACCTATCTGAGCGACCGGCTGCACTACCACTGGTTCGATGCCGCGCGCGCCGACCTCCAGCAGACGCTGGAGAATACTTTCCCCGGCGCGACCTGCCGGGTCGTCAGCACCTCCGACGACGAGCAGGTGCAGCTCGTCCGCGTCGGCAGCGACCGCGAACCGGGCGCCTACTACATCCTCGACCTGAAAGCCCCGGCGCTGACGCTCTTCAAGCGGATCCGGCCCGACATCGATCCGGCGCGCATGCAGCCGATGCGCCCGATCTCGTTCAAAGCGCGCGACGGGCTCGAGTTGCAGGGCTACCTCACGCTGCCGGCGGGGGCCGAAGGAAAAAAAGTCCCGCTCGTTGTCAATCCGCACGGCGGTCCCTTTGGCATCCGCGACGAGTGGCACTACAGCTCCGAGGTGCAGTTTCTGGCCAGCCGCGGCTACGCCGTGCTCCAGGTCAACTACCGCGGCTCCGGCGGCTACGGGCATGAATTCGTCGAGCGCGGCGCGCGCCAGTGGGGCCGCGCGATGCAGGACGACCTGACCGACGCCGTGAAATGGGTCGTGGCGCAAGGCATCGCCGATCCGAAGCGGATCGCCATCTACGGGGCCAGCTACGGCGGCTACGCGGCGCTCGCCGGCGTCACGCTCACGCCGGAACTCTACTGCTGTGCGGTCAACTACGTCGGCGTGGCCAATCTGGAAGTCGCCTTCAAGGGCTACGGCGGCGACGCTTTCACCCGGGCCGGCGAATTGAATTACCAGACCAAGTGGGTCGCGCCCACGGCGGATTACGCCGCCGCCACCTCGCCGCTGAATTTCGTGGAGCGCATCCGCGTGCCGACGCTCCATGCCTACGGCGAGAACGACGCGCGCGTGGACTACAAGCAGTGGCGCGAACTCAAGGGGCTGTTGGACAAATACCACAAGCCCTACGAATATATCGTCGAGGAGGAGCAGGGCCACGGATTCCGGCACGAAAACGCCCGGCTGAAATTCTACCGCGCCATGGAGAAATTCTTCGCCGCCAACCTGGCGCCCGAGCGGAACTAGGGCGGTTGGCGACGACCGCCGCTACCCGGAGCGGCGCAGGTGCGCGATCAACTCGGCGGTGCCGGCGGCCATCGACACGCGCGGCACGTAGCCGAGATCGCGGCGCGCAGCGTCGATCCGGAACCAGTGGTCGGTCGCGAGTTCCTTGACGACGAAGCGTGTCGTGGGCGGCTCGCCCCGGAGCGGCAGCACGCGCCAGAGCGCTTCGAGGACGCCGGCCGTGCGGTAGGCCGTGGCGACGGAAACGTGTTTGGTCAGCTCGGGCAGGTCCACGCCACGCAGCAGCTCGTTGATCCAGTCCCAGAGGACCACCGGTTCGCCGTTCGTGACAAAGTAGGCGTTGCCCCCCGGGTCGCGCGCGGCGGCTGCCGCCGGCGCCCCGGCTCCCGTGGCCGCGGAGAAAGTGTCACTTTTTATATGACACTTCGCCAGGGCTTGCTCGGCGAGCAAGTGGGCGTCGACGACGTTGGTGATGTGGGTGACATCGACGCGGTTGCGGCCGGCGCCGATGATTTTCAACCGGCCCCGTTTGGCGAGGGCGAGCACGCGGGGGACGACGTTCTGGTCGCCGGGGCCCCACACGAGATGCGGGCGCAGCGAGACGGTCGCGAGGGCCGCCGAATTCGCGGCGCTGACGAGGCGCTCGGCGGCGGCCTTGCTGGTCGGATAGGCGCTCGGCGCCCGGGTGCAGAGCGGAGCGGATTCGTCGACGCCGGAGAGATCGCCGCCGTGGTAGACGACGCTGGGCGAACTGGTGTAAATCAGCCGGCGCACGCCGGCGGTGCGGCAGGCGGCGATGACGAGGCGGGTGCCGTCGACGTTGACGCGGAAAAAATCGGCGGCGGGCCCCCAGACGCCGACGCGACCGGCGACATGGAAAACCGACCCGGCGCCCTCGCACCCGCGGTGGAGGGCGTCGAGGTCGTGCAGGTCGCCGAGCACGACCTCGGCGCCGAGTTTTTCGAGCGCCGGCAAGGTCCGGCGCGACAGCACGCGCACGCGGCGGCCCGAGGCGAGGAGCCGCGCGGCGAGGCTCCCGCCGATGAATCCGCTCGCGCCGGTGACGAAAGTGGGCGTGTGGGCGTTCATGCGCAAGTGGTCCGTAAGCCCGGAGCTTTCCCGCCGCGGCGGGCGGGCTCCGGCTTGGCGTGGGTGGAGGGACCGGCTCCGTCCGGTCCGCGGAAGGCGAAAAGACGGACGACGCGGAGGTCGTCCCTCCCGGGTGCGGCGATGGTCGTGAGTGGCATGAGGTTTGGCCGATTGCCCCGGAGCTTGCCCCGGGGATGTTTACTTTTTTGCGGCGTCCTTGCGCAGATCCATTTCGTAGGCGCGCTTGGTGCTGGCCCAGCGCGCGAGGGCGAGGCGGTGGATTTTGGCGTTGTGGCGGACGTCGACGGGGAACGCCGGGTGGATGAAGAAATGCCGGATGCGCGCCGTGTGCGGATACTGCGCGGCGAGTTCGCACATCTCGCGGGCGAGCTGGCGGCGCTGCTTCGGGGTGACGACAAGCGAGAGGGAACGCGGCTCGGCGACGATCGCGGCCCGCTGGCGGCCGCGGGTGCCGACGCCGATCAACGCGGTGCGCGCGACGGACGGGTGCGCGTTGAAAATGGGTTCGCACTGCTCGGTGTAGAGGGGGCCGGCGGTGGTCTCGACGCGTTCCGCTTTGCGGCCGCAGAACCAGAGGCGGCCGGCGGGGTCGAGGTAGCCGAGGTCGCCCATGCGGTGCCAGACGGTGGCAGAGCCACCGAGCCGAGGGTCGCCCGGTTGCTGACTGCTGTCAGCCCGGGGTTTGTCCCGGCCGTCGGCGGGCAAAAGAGCCGAGAGCTGGGAGCCGGAAATTTTTGCGAGAGCCGTGGCGTCGGGCAGGGCGTCGTAGGTTTTGGTGACGACGGGGCCGCGGACGATGATTTCGCCGATGGTGCCGGCGGGAAGTTCCGTCGCGGCATCGAGCGTGGCGACGGGGTCGTCGCTGATGGCGATGATTTTGATTTCCATTTCGCGGACGGGCCGGCCGACACAGGTGCCGTGGCCCGCGGCGGTCGCCGCGGAAGTTCCAAGTTCCAAGATCCAAGCGCCAAGAGATTCCGGTGCGTGGCCGCTTGCCTGGAGGTCGGAGGTTGGGGTTTGGGGCGTCGGCGGATGACGGCCAAGAACCTCGGCGGCCGAAATGGAGCACACGGGCAAGGCCTCGGTGGCGCCGTATGGGCTGTGCGCCGTGCCGTCGGGCAGGAGCGGTTGCAGGGCGGCGAAGAGCGCGGGCGGCGCCGGCGCTCCGGCCATCAGCACGCGGCGCAGGGACGGCAACGTCTGTTTGGTTGCGTGGCAGTGCGCGGCGATGATTCGCCAGAGCGTCGGCGAGCCGAAGGAGTTGGTGACGTTTTCCTGTTGGATGGCTTGGACGATTTTCGCGGGGTCGACGGTGGCGGGCCGGCGCGGGTCGATCTCGGGCACGATGGTCGTCAGGCCGAGCGCGGGATTGAAGAGCGCGAAGATGGGGAGGAGCGGCAGGTCGACTTCGCCGGGTTGGATGCCGTAGGTGTCGCGCACGAGCCGCACCTGGGCGTCGAACAGGCCGTGTTCGTAGCAGACGCCCTTGGGGGCGCCGGTGGAGCCGCTGGTGAAGAGGATGGCGGCCAAGTCTGCGGCATCGCTGTTCACGATTTTCGATTTTTGATTTTCGATTTTTGGTTGGTCGGAGGAGAGCCGGGCGGTGGCGGAGCCGCTGACCCAGAGGCGAACTTCAATCGTGGCGAAGGCGGAGCGGAAGATGAGACTGGAGAATTGCGCGAGGGGGACGCCGAGCAGCACGCGCGGGCGGGAGCGCCGGACGCAGGCGAGAAAATTTTCGCGGCCCATGCCGGGGTCGATGATCACGGGCACGGCGCCGAGTTTGAACAGGGCGAAGGCGGCGGCGATGAGCGGCAGGCCCTGCTTGACCATCACGAGCACCCGGTCGCCGCGGCGCACGCCGCGCGCGGCCAAGCGCGCGGCCCAGGCATCGACCTCGGCATCGAGCTCCGCAAAGGAGAGCGCGAGGTAGTCGATGCGACCCTCGCGCGTGCGGCCGCGGGGAAGCTTGAGCGCGGGGTGATGCGGCTGCCGGGCCGCCATCAACGGCAGGTGACGGGCGATGTTGGCGGAGTCGGACACGGGAGGGAAATTTCCGCCGGGAGTCAGGCCGGGGTTAGCTCTTCCACGCGGGCTCGGCCTTCATCAGCTCGGCCTGCCAGGGGAGGAGGACGCTGTCGATGCTCGACGGGTCGCGGGCGACGAGCACGAGCTGGCTGCGGGTGGCGATGAGGGTGGGATCGAGGTTGAGGCCGGCGGCGAGGCGGTCGCGGTCGGCCTTGAGGCGGTCCTGGCGGGCGAGTTCGTCGGGCGTCATCGGGGCGAATTCGCGGCGGCGCTCGCGGCGCGGGAGCGAATGCGGGTCGGCGGCGAGGCCCGCGCGCACGGCGTCGGTGAGACTGGCGAACAGGCGCTCGTGCCGGCGGCCGAGGTTGATCCGGAGAATCTGTTCGAGGGGCAGGCCGTCGTCGGCGGCGCGGGCGAGGCGCATCATCATTTCGTTGCCGGTGACCTTGAAGGGCGGGGTATCGAGTTTGTCGGCCCACGCTTCGCGCCAGTGCCAGACGGCGTGGAGGACGGTGAGGCCGCGGCCGCGGAGGCGCTCGGAGCCGCCGATGCGCCACGAATTCTCGTCGGGGCCGGGGAAGCCGTCGCGCGCGGCGAGGATCTGCCACTGGCAGCGTTGTTCGAGCCAGGGGAGGCGGCCGAGCCGGACGAGGTCGGCGCGCAAGCGGTCGCGCAGGGCGGGCAGGTAGTGGACGTCGAGGGCGGCGTAGTCGAGCAGGTCGCGGGCGAGGGGGCGCTGCGACCAGTTGGCCTTCTGATTGTCCTTGTCGAGGAGGACGCCGAAATTTTCCTCGAGGAGCGAGCCGAGGCCGAAGCGCGGGATGCTGAGCAGTTGCGCGGCGAACATCGTGTCGAAAAGATATTTCGGGCGGAACTCGCAGCGGCCCCAGAGGAGGCGCAGGTCATAGTCGCTGCCGTGCATGATGAGATCGCGGCTGGCGAGGCGGGGCCAGAGGTCGTCGAGCGGCAGGCCGGCGAGGAGATCGACGAGGAAAATTTTGTTGTCCGCCAGAAGCTGCAGAAGGCAGAGGTGCGTGCGATAGCGGAAAAGATTGTCCGCCTCGGTATCCATCGCGAGTTCGGCGCTGCGGTCGATGGCGGCGTAGAGCGCGGGGAGTTGCGCGGGAGTGGAGATGAAGTCGTAGCGTGGCGTAGTGTTCAAGCGGCGGGAGAGAGGGTCAGTTGTCCCACGCCGAAAGGAAGGCGTCAACCAACTGTGGCAGGTCGTCGCTGTAGCCGCCTTCGAGGAGGGCGGCGGCGGGCAGGTGGCCCTGGCGGAGCCAGCGGCCGAGCTCGGCGAAGTCGTCGGGCTCGAGCGAGAGCGCGGTGAGCGGGTCGCGGGCGTAGGCGTCGAAGCCGGCGGACACGAGGACGAGGTCGGGTTTGAAGGCGAGGACGGATTCCCACGAGCGTGCGAGGGCGGCGAGGTGGTCGGAGCGCGGCGCGTGCGGGGCGACGGGGAAATTGCGGCAGTTCGCCGTCGAGCGGGTGCCGGTGCCGGGGTAGCCGGGGAACTGGTGGACGGAGCTGAAAAAGCAGCCGGGCCTGCCGTCGAGGATGTCTTCGGTGCCGTTGCCGTGGTGGGCGTCGAAATCCCAGACGGCCACGCGCACGGCGCCGCCGCCCTGGGCGTTGAGCGCGGCGAGGGCGACCTGGTTGAGGTAGCAGAAGCCCATCGCCTGGTTGCGCGTGCAGTGGTGGCCGGGCGGACGCATGAGGGAAAAAGATTTTTGGCCGGCGAGGGCGAGGGCCGCGGCCTCGAGCGCGGCGCCGACGGCGCGGCGGGCGTGGGTGTAGATGCCGGGGAAAAACGGGGTGTCGTCGTCGATGTCCGGGCCGTGCTGGATGCGCGCGACGAGCGCCGCGCTGTGGGCGGTCAGCAGGACGGCTTCGTCGGCGAGGGCGGGCGTGCGCCAGGCCCATTCCGGATGGGCGGGGCGGAGATGGGCGACGGTGCGGAGGACGCGGGCCGGCTGCTCCGGGCGCATCGCGGAACCATATTCAGCGCACTTGGGATCGTGGAAGATGACCATCGGGCAGGGGTGGATTTGTGCGCGAGATTCCGGGCAAAGGCCAGAACGGGTTTTCGGAAGGTAGGGCGCAGGACGCACCGGCGCGGTGCGCCGCGGCGGAGCGAGCCGCTCCGCCATACCCCAATCATGGGCAAAACTTTTTGGTGTGTTTTCCGGGAATTTCTGGCCATCTCGCGGAGATGAAAGTCGTCGTGCTTTGCTCCGGGGGGATGGATTCCGTGACGGCGCTCCATTGGGCGCGGATAAACCACGAGGTCTCCGCCGTGCTCAGCTTCAACTACGGGGCCAAGCACAACCACCGCGAGATTCCGTTCGCGGCGGCGCACGCCGACAAGTTCGCCCTGCCGCACCGGGTGATCGGGCTGGATTTCATCGGGCAACTTTTCACTTCGGATCTGCTCAAGCGCGGCGGCGAGGTTCCCGACGGCCACTATGCGGACGAATCGATGCGCCGCACGGTCGTGCCGTTCCGCAACGGGATCATGCTGGCGGTGGCGGCCGGGCTGGCCGAGAGCGTCGGCGCGGCCGGGCTGGTGATCGCCGCGCACGGTGGCGACCACGCGATTTACCCGGACTGCCGCGAGGACTTCCTGCGCGCGCTGGGCGAGGCGATGCGGCTCGGCACCTACGCCGGCATCGAGCTGCTGCGGCCGTTCATCGCGCTGGACAAAGGCCGGATCGCCGCCGAGGGCGCGCGGCTCGGCGTGGATTTCGCGCGCACGTGGTCGTGCTACAAGGGCGGCGCGGTGCACTGCGGCACGTGCGGCACCTGCGTCGAGAGGCGCGAGGCGTTCCGGCAGGCGGGACTCCCCGACCCCACCGTCTATGCCGACACCGGCGCGCTGCGGTGAAACCCCAAACATTTTAACCACGGATCTCACGGATGAAGACGGATGAGAAAATGTCAGGACGCCGTTTGTTGGGGAGGCGGTGCCCTCGCCGCGTTCCGCCCATGCTTCCGCGCCGGGGGCGGCGCGGCTCCATTGCAGAAACAAAGAGATACGGATGAAGAGGCATGGAATAATGTTTTTAGCGGTGCTTATCCGTGTGATCCGTGGTCAAAGGGCTCGATGCTGATCTCCGAAATTTTCCATTCCATCCAGGGCGAGGGCGAGCTGATCGGCGTGCCCTCGGTGTTCGTCCGCACGAGCGGCTGCAACCTGCGCTGCAACTGGTGCGACACGCCGTATGCGTCGTGGCAGCCCGAGGGGAACCCGATGACGGTCGACGAAGTCGTCGCGGCGGTCGCGGCGTTCCCGGCGAAGCATGTCGTGCTGACCGGCGGCGAGCCGATGATCGCGCCCGGCATCCACGAACTGGCGTTCCAACTACAGGAGCGCGGTTATCATCTCACGATCGAGACGGCCGCGACGGTGGCGCCGCGCGGTATCGCGTGCGATCTGGCGTCGCTCAGCCCGAAGCTCGCCCACTCGGCGCCCGACGCGCGGCTCGACGACACGTGGCGAAAAAAACACGAGGAACTCCGCTGGCAACCCGCGGTGGTCGAGAGCTGGATCGCGGCGGGCGACTACCAGTTGAAATTTGTCGTCGGCGCCGAGAGCGACGTGGCGGAAATCGAGGCGATGATCGCCGAGACCGGCTGCGGCATTCCCGCGCGCAAGGTGCTGCTGATGCCCGAGGGCACGACCGTCGCGGTGCTGCGCGAGCGCGCGGGGTGGCTGGCCGAGCTGTGCAAGGCGCGCGGCTACCGTTATGCGCCGCGGCTGCACGTGGAGCTTTACGGCAACAAACGGGGCACGTGACGGTCTGAGGCGCGGCGGATGCACATCAAAGACCACAGCAAGCACACGAAGAATCTTTCCGGCGAGTTGCGCGACCTCGCGGACGAGTTCAAGCACCACGCGGTGCCGCTCCGCGATGTGATCGCCGTGCTGCAGGAGCGCGCCTACACGCTGCTGATGATCATGCTGGCGCTGCCGTTTTGTGCGCCGGTGTCGGTTCCCGGGCTCTCGACCCCGCTCGGGCTCATCATCGCGGTGGTCGCGGCGCGCTACGCGCTGGGGTTGCCGCCGTGGCTGCCGGATCGCTTGCTGAGGGTGAAGCTGCCGGCCAGATTTTTCGGCACGCTCCTCGCGGCGGCGAGCAAGGTGATCGGATTTCTCGAGCGGGCGCTGATCCCGCGCTGGCACTGGATGACCTCGACGCCGCTGCTGGTCCGGCTGCACGCGGTGATGATCTGCCTAGCGGCGATCACGCTGCTGATCCCGGCGCCGGTGCCGTTCAGCAATCTGTTCCCGGCGCTGGCGATCCTGCTGGGCGCGGCGGGCGTGATGGAGCGCGACGGGCTCGCCGTGTTTTGCGGCTATCTGTTCATGGTAATCGGCATCGCCTACTTCGCGCTCGTGGCCGTGTTCGGCGTGCAGATCATCGAGTTTCTGCACGACAAGGTGCTGGGGCGGTGAAGCGGATTTGGGGATCGGGCCGGCGCTTGACGCCGCGCCGCGGTTGCCCGTTTTCTTTGCCACAGATTCCACGGATTTCGGCGGATGCAAACCTCGATCCTGACCGCTGAGAATCCGTGCTTGATCCGTCCTGATCCGAGCAATCCGTGGTGAAAAAACGGCGTCGGTCTCCAGCACCCGAGCGTGCGGGGGCAGCCACAAGGGCCAGTCCTGCGGTTGGCCGCGGGCCGTCAGTAGCCGGGCCCTCCTGCAATCAATTCAGCAACTGAGGACGATCTTTCCGAATTGCGCGGAGGCCTCCATGTGGCGCAACGCGGCGTCGGCCTGCGCGAGCGGGAAAACTTGGTCGACGACCGGGACGATTTTCCGCGCGGCGACGAGCGCCGTCATGCCGGCGAAGTCGGCGGGGGAGCCCATCGTCGTGCCGAGGAGGTTGATTTGGCGGAAGAAACATTTGCGCACGTCGAGCCCCGGCGGGTTGCCGGCGGTGGCGCCGAAGAAAACGATGCGACCGCCGGGTTTGGTCAGGTCGATGAGCTTGGCGAAACCTTCGCCGCCCGCGCTGTCGATGATGACGTCGAACGCCCCGCCCGCGAGCTTGAGCAACTGGTCGGCCCAGTCGGCGTCGCGGTAATTGACCCCGCCCTGCGCGCCGAGCGTTCGGGCGCGGGAGATTTTTTCGGCTGAGCCGGAAGTGACGAAGACCGTCGCGCCCGCGGCGGCGGCGAACTGGAGCGCGAAGAGCGCCGCTCCCCCACCCGCTCCGGTCACAAGCACGCGCTCGCCGGCTTTGAGTTGCGCGCGGGTGAACAGCGCGCGCCACGCGGTGAGGCCCGCGAGTGGCAGCGCGGCTGCTTGCTCCCACGAGAGGTGCGCGGGCTTGGGGGCGAGATTGGCGACGGGGATGACAATCTGTTCGGCGAACGTGCCGGCATCGGGCAGGCCGAGAATGCGGAAGTGCGGCCCTTGCGCGCGAGGATCGCCGCCCCAGTCGAGCGACGGGTTGATGATGACGCCCTGCCCCACCCATGCTTGGTCGGAGTCGCGGCCGACAGAGACGACGGTGCCGGCGCCGTCGGAGCCGAGGATGACGGGCAGTTGGATTTTTGCGTAGAGCCCCTGCTGAATCCACAGGTCGCGGTGGTTGAGCGCCGCGGCCTTGAGGCGCACGACGGCGTGGCCGGGCGCGGCGACGGGATCGGCGACGGTTTGGAGGACGATAGGTTGCTTGAGGGCGGTGAGCGGAGCGGCGTGCATGAAAGCGGACAATAGAAAGGCCCGGTCTGAACGCAAACGCGCCGGAATTTTGCTCCGGCGTCGGGCCGCCGCGCCGATACGTCCGGCTTGCGTTCGCGGCGGCGCCGAGCATCAAGGCCGACATGCCCGTGCGGTGGTTCCGGATTTTCTTAAGTTTTTTTTCGCTATGCGCCGCAGGAGTTGCGGCGGCGCAGGACTATCCTTCGGAACACGCGTTGCAGCGGCTCGACCCTGCGCGCTCGCTTCCCGAGAATGTGGAGCTCTTAAAAAAGAGCGGCGTTGCCCGAGCCGAAATCAATCGGGTCTTGGCGAATGCGTCGTGGTGGTGGGACGACCTACCCTCCGACTTGGGTTGGTTGAACCCGGCGGTCGTTGACGAGGTGAAGGCCGTCGAAGCGAAGGCGCTGCAGGAGCGTCGCCAAATCTGGCGCGACCGCCTGACCGGCGAGCTGGCGGCGGGACACGCCGACGAGGCGAGCGCCCGATCGGCCGCCGACAAAAAGACCGCTCTTTCCCGACTTCTGAGTGCGGAGCAATTCGCCGAGTATGTTTTCCGCACTTCGGCGGAATTTCGAGCGGTCAAAGACTGGGCCTGGGGGCTGGAGCTCTCGGACGCGCAGCTCTTGAAATTGACCGCCGCTGAAATGGAGAGGAGAAACTTTCTGGGCCGAGCGATGAAGGTCGGGCCGCGGGGTCGGGCCGGTTTGGAAGTGGATGCTGAGGCGGGCGAACTGGCGCGCATCCGCGCCGCCAGGCATAGTCTCGAGTCGGACAGGGCGGCCGTTTACCTCCAACGCGCGGATACGGAGTTTTCCCACTGGGTGGAGGTATTGCGCAGCGAGCTCGGGATGGAGCAGAGAAAGATTTTTCAGCTGTATGCCCTGCGACACGAGTTGCGGTTATCCGAGATGCAACTTGAGCGCGACCGAACCGTGGAGAAGGCCCTGGAAAAGCAGGGTGTGGAGACCTTGCTGGCTGAATGCCGTGCGAAGGCACAGACGCTGCTTGGGGCGTCGGACTACCGCCGCTATACCGCCCATCCGCTTGGAGCGTGGCTTAAGGACAAACCGAGGGCCGGTGCGTGAGCGTTTCTTCGGAGCACCCGAACTGGGCTTCCGCCAAAAGTCTTTTCGCCAAAGCTGTTCCTACCCTTTCCGCAGCTTGGCCTGGAGTTTTTTGACTTCAGGGCTGACGGCGCCGCAGGTGCCGTTGCTGCCGCAGCCGGGGTTCGCGCGTTTCTTAAAGTAGTGGCGCGCGAGCAGCGCCGCGGCGAGGGCGACGAGGGCGAGGGCGGCGACGGTTTGGAATCGGGAAGACATCGGAGGGTCACCACGAAATACACAAAATACACGAAAGGATCGGAGGCGGGTGGCTTGGTCGCGGTTTCGTGGGTTTGGTGTTTTTCGTGGTGGTAATCAGAAGCCCAAAGCGCGGCCGGTTTGGTAGACGAGGAAGCAGATGAGCCAGGCGGTGCCGGTCAGGTAGAGCGTCTGGAAGATCGGCCAGCGCCACGAGTTGGTCTCGCGCTTGACGACGGCGATGGTGCTCATGCACTGCATGGCGAAAACATAGTAGATCATCAGCGTGAGGCAAACGAGGGGCGTGAAAAGTTTGCGGCCGTCGGGCCAGGTGGCGGCGGCGAGCGCGGTGCGGACGGGGGTGACATCGGCGCGTTTGCCGCCTTCGAATTTTTCGACGCTGAAGACGACGGCGGTGGAGCTGACGAACACCTCGCGCGCGCCGAACGAGGTGATGAGGCCGATGCCGACGCGCCAGTCGAAGCCGAGCGGTTTGATGAGGGGTTCGAGCAGGTGGCCGGCGCGCCCGGCGAAGCTTTGCGCGATCTGCTGCGACGGCGTGGCGGCGGGATCGGGATGTTTGGGATAAGCGGCGAGGAACCAGAGCACGATGGAGATGCCGAGGATGATGGTGCCGGCGTTCTTGAGGAACAGCCAGCCGCGCTCGAGCATCTGGCGGACGATTTCCTTCAGGCGCGGCGGCTGGTAGGGCGGCAGCTCCATGATCATGAGCGGCGGTTCGCTGCGGAAGAGGGTTTTCTTGAAGAGCCACGCGAAGCCGAAGGCGCCGACGGTGCCGAGCGCATACATGAGAAACATGAGTCCGACTTTCTTGTAGGCCGACTGCGGGCCGTCGGGCAGGAGCGTGGCGATCATGAGCAGATAGACGGGCAGGCGCGCGGAGCAGCTCATGAGCGGTGCGACGAGGATGGTGACGAGGCGGTCTTTGGCGTTCTCGATGGTGCGGGTGGCCATGATGCCGGGGATGGCGCAGGCGTAGGAGCTGAGGAGGGGGATGAAGGATTTGCCGTGGAGGCCGACCCGGCTCATCGGGCGGTCCATCATGAACGCGGCGCGCGCCATATAGCCGGTGCTTTCGAGGAGGCCGACGAAGAAGAACAGAATGAGGATTTGCGGGAGAAACACGACGATGCCGCCGACGCCGGCGAGCACGCCGTCGGTGAGGAGGTCGCGCAGGTCGCCGGGGGGCATCGCGCCTTTCACCCAGCCGGAGAGGGCGGCGACATGGGCGTCGATCCAGTTCATCGGGTATTCGGCGAGCGAGAAGATGGAGAAGAACAGCGCCGCCATGATGACGGCGAAGAGGAGCCAGCCCCAGAGCGAGTGGACGACGACGGCGTCGACGCGGTCGGAGAGCGACGGGCCGACTTCGCGGGTGCGGCGCAGGACGTCGGCGCAGAGGCGGTTGATGGCGTCGTAGCGGCTGCGGATGAGGGTGGCGGACCAGTCGGTCCCCTCGCCGGTGAGGTGTTGGCGCCAGCTCGCGAGGATTGCTCCGGTGCGGGGGCTGAGCGGGCGGGAGCCGGCGACGCGCACGGAGTCGAAGTCGGTGAGCAGGAGGAGTGCTTCGGCGCGGGCGATGAGCGGCGGGCGGCCGTCGGCGTCGACGAGGGCGGCCTGGAGTTCGGTGACGGCGCGGGCGATGGGGGCCGGGACATCCCAACTGTGGCGGGCGAGCGGGAGTTCGGCGCGGCTCATGGCGAGGCGGAGTTCGACGAGGCCTTTGCCGTGCACGGCTTCGCAGGCGATGACGGGCACGCCGAGTTCTTTTTCGAGGCGGGCGGCGTTGATTTTGAGGCCGGCGCGCGCGGCGAGATCGAGCATGTTGAGCGCGATGATGACGGGGCGGCCGAGGTCGAGTATCTGGTGGACGAGGTAGAGGTTGCGCTCGAGATTGGCGGCATCGACGATGCAGATGATGCGGTCGGGCTGCGGGGTGTCTTCGCGGCGGCCGAGGAGCACGTCGCGGAGGACGGCTTCGTCGGGCGAGCGGGCGGCGAGCGAGTAGGCGCCGGGGAGATCGATGATTTTGATGGGTTTGCCGTGCTGCGAGTAAACCTCGCCCATTTTCTTTTCGACGGTGACGCCGGGATAGTTGCCGACTTTCTGGCGGAGGCCGGTGAGCGCGTTAAAGAGCGTGGTCTTGCCGCAATTCGGATTGCCGACGAGGGCATAGACGGGGGTGCGGGCGGGAGCCGGGCGCTTGGGGCCGGGGCCGGGCGACGTGATATGCGGGGGCAGATTCACGGCGGGAGGGGGCGCTGGGGACGGACGCCGGTGGGCAGCGCGGGGCGACTCACGGGTGGATCAACGGGCGCCGGCGGGCCGCTCGACCGGACTGAGGGCGGGCAGCAGTTCGACGAGCACGCACATGGCCGCGCGGTGATTGAGGGCGATGCGGGTGCCTTTGACCTGGCAGAGACTGGTGCTGGTGCCGGAAATTTTGGTGACGAGGGCGGCCTCGCCGAAGCCCATCTCGCGGATGCGTTGGCAGAAATCGTCCCCGCCGGTGAGCTGGCAGATGCGGCCGGTCGAGCCGGGCGGCAATTGGCAGAGGGGGGAGAGGTTGGGGAGTGGCGTGCTCACTTGAATGAGACTCAGTGTCAGCAGAAATCTGCGAAAGCCCAGCAATAAATTCGGTGGGGTCGCTATCGTCTGCGCGGAAGCCGGTTAACGCCGACGGCGTTTGACGGCCAACTGGACGCCGGCGTAGCGGACGAGGCTCTGGAGGTGCTCGTATTGCTGCGGGTCCAAATCTTTCGCTTCTTTGAGCTGCTGCTCGGCGCGTTGCATCGCGTTCTCGACGGCGTTCTCGTCGATCTTTTCCTCGGTGATGGCGTTTTCGGCGAGGACGCGGACGCAGTCGCCGTCGATTTCGGCGAAGCCGCCGCCGACGGCGAGCCACTGGACGGTGGAGCCTTTGGTGACGCGGAGTTCGCCGTTCTCGACCTGGGTGAGCAGAGGGATATGGCCGGGCAAAATGCCGATCTCGCCCGCGACCGTCGGGATGACCACGCTGTCAACCGTGTCCGAATAAACTTTGGCTTCGGGGGTGACGATTTCGAGAGTGAGGGGCATGGGGGAGTGGTGAATAGCGAGCCGCGAGCGGTAGTGGGCGGAGACTTTATTGGCTGTGCTCGCTACTCGCTACTCGATGCTCGCTACGGGTTGGATTATTTCTTCGCGGCGGCGGCGATGACTTCGTCGATGCCGCCCTTCATGTAGAAGTCGCCTTCGGCGACGTGATCGAGTTCGCCGTCGAGGATCATCTTGAAGCCGCGGACGGTGTCTTTGACGGGGACGTATTTGCCGGGGGAACCGGTGAAGACTTCGGCGACGGCGAAGGGTTGGGAGAGGAAGCGCTGGATTTTGCGGGCGCGATAGACGGCGAGTTTGTCTTCGGGGGAGAGTTCGTCGAGGCCGAGGATGGCGATGATGTCCTGGAGGTCTTTGTAGCGTTGGAGGACGCGCTGGAGTTCGCGGGCGACGGCGTAGTGTTCCTCGCCGACGATGTCGGGTTGGAGGGCCTTCGAGACGGAGGCGAGCGGATCGACGGCGGGATAGATGCCGAGCTCGGCGATGGAGCGCTCGAGCACGATGGTGGAGTCGAGGTGGGCGAAGGTGTTGGCGGGGGCGGGATCGGTGAGATCGTCGGCCGGGACATAGACGGCCTGGACGGAGGTGATGGAGCCTTTTTTCGTGGAGGTGATGCGTTCCTGGAGGATGCCCATCTCGTTCGCGAGGGTCGGCTGATAACCGACGGCGGACGGCGAGCGGCCGAGGAGGGCGGACACTTCGGAGCCGGCCTGGGAGAAACGGAAAATGTTGTCGATGAAGAGGAGCACGTCCTGGTTCTTCTCGTCGCGGAAATACTCGGTCATGGCGAGGGCCGAGAGGGCGACGCGCATGCGGGCGCCCGGGGGTTCGTTCATCTGGCCGTAGACGAGGGCGACCTTGGACTTGCTGAGATCCTTCTGGTCGATGACGCCGGCCTCGGACATTTCGTGGTAGAGATCGTTGCCCTCGCGCGAGCGTTCGCCGACGCCGGCGAAGACGGAGTAGCCGCCGTGGGCTTTGGCGATGTTGTTGATGAGTTCGAGAATGACGACGGTCTTGCCGACGCCGGCGCCGCCGAAGGCACCGGCCTTGCCGCCTTTGATGAAGGGGCAGATGAGGTCGATGACCTTGATGCCGGTTTCGAGAATCTCGGACTTGGTGTCTTGCTCCGCCAAGGCGGGAGCGGGACGGTGGATGGGATAGCGTTTGGTGTGGGCGACCGGACCGCGGCCATCGACGGGTGTGCCGGTGACGTCGAAGATGCGGCCGAGGATGCCGTCGCCGACGGGGACGGTGATGGGGGCGCCGGTGTCGGTGACGGCCTGGCCGCGGACAAGGCCCTCGGTGGAGGACATGGCGATGGCGCGCACGAGGCCGTCGCCGAGGTGCTGCTGCACTTCGAGGGTGAGGGTCTCGTTCTTGCCGGCGGCGGTGATTTCGACGGTGAGGGCCTGATAAATGGGCGGGATGATATGCTCGGCGAACTGCGCGTCGACGACGGCACCGATGACTTGGACGATTTTGCCTTGGTTACTCATGGGGAGGCGGGACGGGATGGGTTGGGAAAGTTAGGCGGTGGAGAACGAGGCGGCGGCGATCTCGAGGATTTCCTGCGTGATGCCGGCTTGGCGGGCCTTGTTGTATTCGAGGGTGAGGTCGCCGATGAGGGTGGTGGCGTTGTCCTTCGCGGTTTTCATGGCGACCATGCGCGAGCTGTGTTCGGAGGCCTTGGCGTCGAGGACGTGCTGATAGACTTCGCGGTTGATGTAGAGCGGGAGGAGCGAGTCGAGCACCTGCTTGGCGTCGGGCTCGAAGAGGATTTCGCGGTCGTCTTTCCGGGCGATGCCGCCGGCGTCCGCGTGCAGATCGTCCACGACGGCGCGGAGGCTTTGGAGGGGCAGGAGCGGGAGGCAGGTGGGCACCTGGACGAGGGTGTTGCGGAAGAGCGGGTAGATCAGTTCGACGGTGTCCACGGCGCCGTCGAGGAACTGTTTGACCATGAATTCGGCGACGGTCTTTACGTCGGAGAACGGCACGCGGTCGTTCACGGTGAAGTCCGCGAGCAGGTCGCGGCGGGTGCGGGCGAGGAACTGGGCGCCTTTGCGGCCGATGACGGCATACTTGGCGGGCTCCTTGATTTCGACGACGAGTTTGAAGAGGTTGGCGTTCAGCGGGCCGCACAGGCCTTTGTCGGAGGTGACAAGAATGATGCCGCGGACTTTGACGGGGCGCTGGACGAGGAAGGGATGCTGGCTCTCTTCGACGCGGTCGGCGAGAGCGGCCATCATCTCGGCCATGAGGGCGGCGTAGGCGCGGCCGGCGAGGGCGGCCTGCTGCGCCTTTTTCATTTTCGAGGCGGCGACCAGCTCCATCGCCTTGGTGATCTGGCGGGTGTTCTTGACCGACTTGATGCGGCGGCGGATGTCGCGGAGGGAGGCCATTTTTGAAGTAGCGAGTAGTGGGTAGCGGGTAGCGAGCAGGGTATTGAGTTATCGCTGGGTGATGCTCGCTACTCGCTACTCGATGGTCGCTACTGGGATTATTTCGCGGTGTAGGTGGCCTTCCACTGGTCGCAGGCGGTCTTGAGGCCGGCTTCGATTTCAGGGGAGAGCGCGGCTTTGGTGCGCACGGTGGCGAGCAACGCATCCTGACGGCTGGTGAGAAAATCTTTCAGCGAGTTCGCGGCGCCGACGACGTGCTTCACTTCGATGGTATCGAAGTAGTTTTTCTGCAGGGCCCAGAGGACGGCGGCCTGCACTTCGATGGCGACGGGGTTGAGCTGGGGCTGTTTGAAGAGTTCGACGATGCGGGCGCCGCGTTCGAGGGTGGCCTTGGTCTTGGCGTCGAGATCGGAGCCGAACTGGGCGAAGGCCGCGAGTTCGCGGAACTGGGCGAGTTCGCCCTTTAATTTTCCGCCGACTTGCTTCGTGACCTTGATCTGGGCGGAGGAGCCGACGCGGGAGACGGAGAGGCCGACGGACACGGCGGGGCGGATGCCCTGGTTGAAGAGATCGGTCTCGAGGAAGATCTGGCCGTCGGTGATCGAGATGACGTTGGTGGGGATGTAGGCGGAGACGTCGCCGGCCTGGGTCTCGATGACGGGGAGGGCGGTGAGGGAGCCTTTGCCGTCGAGGCGGGCGGCGCGCTCGAGGAGGCGGGAGTGGAGATAGAACACGTCGCCCGGATACGCTTCGCGGCCGGAGGGGCGTTTGAGGATGAGCGAAATCTGGCGGTAGGCGACGGCGTGCTTGGAGAGATCATCGTAAACGATGAGCGCATCCAGGCCGTTTTCCATGAACCATTCGCCGATGGCGGCGCCGGAGAAGGGCGCGAGGTATTGGTTGGCGGGATTGTCGGCGGCGGGGGCGGCGACGATGATCGTGAACTGGAGCGCGTCGGCGGCTTCGAGGGCCGAGAGGGTGCGGACGATGTTCGACTGCTTCTGGCCGACGGCGACGTAGATCGAATAGACGGGGCGGAAATCTTTGGCGCCCGAGGCGAGGCCGACTTTGTTGATACGGGCCTGGTTGATGATGGTGTCGAGGCAGATGGTGGTCTTGCCGGTGCCGCGATCGCCGATGATCAGTTCGCGCTGGCCGCGGCCGATGGGGATCATGGAGTCGATGGCCATGATGCCGGTGAAGAGCGGTTGCGAAACGGATTTGCGGACGATGATGCCGGGGGCGATTTTTTCGACGGGATAGGATTCGGTGGAAGCAATCGGGCCCTTGCCATCGACGGGGCGGCCGAGCGCATCGACGACGCGCCCGAGCAGGCCCTTGCCGACGGGCACGGAGAGCAGCTTGCCGGTGGTGTGCACTTCGTCGCCCTGCTTGAGCTGAGAAACGTCGCCGAGGACGACGCAGCCGACTTCGTCTTCCTCGAGATTGAGGGCGATGCCGATGGCGCCGCCGGGGAACTGCACCATCTCGTTATACATGACGTCGGAGAGACCGTCGAGTTTGGCGACGCCGTCGGCGATGGCGCGGATGTTGCCGGTGTTCTTCTTGACCGCTTTGTTGGAAAGCTTGGCGATCTGCTGTTCGATTTGTTCGATGACGGTGCTCATGGAGCGAGGGGCGCGTTGGGTGGTTAAAGCGGCGGGGTTTCGTTTAAAGGGCGGCGGAGAGCGCGGCGAGCTGGCCGGCGACGGACGACTCGTAAACATCGGAGCCGACGCGCACGCGGAGTCCGGCCAAGAGCGCGTCGTTGCGCTGCGCCGAGGCGGTGACGGGGCGGCGATACTTTTGCGTCATGGCGCGGGCGATGAGTTGGAGCGCGGAGTCGGCCATCGGGCCGGCGTGCTCAACGAGGGCGCGGGATTTGGCGAGCTCGGCCGCGATGGCGCAATGATAGAGCTTGAGGAGCGTGAGCGGCTGGCGCGGCTGGACTTTCTCGAGGTAGCCGAGCACGCCGGCAACTTGCGCGGCGGAGACCTCGCCGTTGACGAGGCTCAGCTTGAAGAGCTGCTTCGCGAGAAGCCGGGTTTTCTTGTCGCCGCGCATCGGGGAGATCAGTTGGAGGCGAGCTCTTTCGTGGCGGCCTCGTTGTAGGCGGCGCGGTCGGAGTCGGTGAGTTTCTTGGCGAGGACGCGCTCGGTGGTGGTGACGACGAGGCGGGCGATTTCGCCACGGGCTTGGTCGAGCATCTTGCGGTGCTCGAGCTCGATGCCTTGCTGGCCTTTCGCGAGCATGTCGGCGACGCGGTCGGCGGTGTCTTTCTGCTGGCGTTCGGCGAGCTCTTTGGCGGCTTTGCGGGATTCGTCGACGATCTTTTGGGCGTCAAGCTGGGCGGTCTTGATGAGGGCGGCGGTCTCTTGTTGGGTGGCCGCGAGTTTGGCCTGCATCTCGGCGGCGTATTTGAGGCCGGAGCCGATCTGCTTGTTACGCTCATCCATGGTGGAAAGCGTCGGCTTGATCGCGAATTTGTAGAGTGTGCCAAAAAGGATCAGAAAACTGACCATCTGCATGAGCACAAACTTAGGCTCGATGCCGAATTGTTCGGTAAGACTTGGCGCTACCGCGGCGTGGGCAGCTTCGGCGGTGGCGAGCAGGAAAGGCATCATGACGGGAGCGGGAATGGCGGCGCGGAGAAAAAGTCCGCGCCGCCGGGTGAGAGGGATTATTTCGCAAACAACAGAGCGAGGATGCCGAGACCTTCGGCGAGCGCCATACCGATGATGGCCTGAACAAGGATTTTGGTGGCGGCGCCGGGATTGCGGCCGACGGCCTCGGCGGCTTTGTTGCCGATCATGCCGACGCCGATACCGGCACCGAGCAACCCGAGACCGCTGGCGATATTACCCCAGACAGCCGGGGACGAAGCAACTTGAGCGATGATATTTGTCATGTTTTATGGATGGTTTGGTGGTTGTAGTTACCGCCGTGCGCACGCTGGGCACGCTCCCGGCGGTGAAAGCTTAGTGGTGGGATCCGGCGGCATGAGGTGTTTCCGCGTGGTCGTCGCCGTGGTTGCAGATGAGTCCGATGTAAACGGAGGTGAGCAGCGTAAAGACGAGCGCCTGAATCAGGCCGACGAGAAGCTCCATGAAATAGAAAACGAAAATAAAACCAGTGCCGTGAAGCAGGTTCTCTCCGCCGAAAACGTTGCCAAATAGGCGCACGGACAAAGTGACCGGGCGAATGAAGATCGACATTACTTCGATGAACCCCACGACGAGGAACACCACAGTGAGGATGGGGTAGAGCCAACCCGGGGTTTCGCTCTTGTCGGCCTTGTTTCCGAAGAGATCCTTAACGAGGAATTTCAGGCCCGCGAATTTTAGGACGATAATCAGCCAAGCCCCGAACGAAATCGCCGCGAGGGCGATAGTGCCGTTGAAATCGGCATTAAACGGACGAATGAGAGGCGTCGTCATGTGCTCAAGATTCCACCAGTGGTCCCCTCGCCCCCAGCCCATTGTGCCAACGCCCGGGATCAGGCCCATCCAATTCTGAACCAGAATAAAAATGAAAAAGGTGACCAACAGCGGAAAGGCCGCGGGGAAAGCCTTTTTCCCGACAATTGGCTCAAGAAGATCGCGCAAGGCTTCTAGAATCGATTCGAATACCGCCTGCCCCTTTCCGGGAAGGACACGCGGTTTTCCAACTAGAAAAAATACTAGCGCGAGGATAATAAATGAAATTGTCCATCCGGTCGCCATGCTGTTGGTGATCGCCCAACCGTGGCCAAAATCAACGAGCTTGGCGGCCGCGGGCGAAACGCCACCACCGTCGCCCGCAAACGCGGTGGTCGCCGCGAGCAGGGCGGCGGCGGGTCCAAGGAGTTTCTTGAGGTGCGGCATGGTGGGCGGAAGGGGCTTCCGAGGCGTGGAAAGGGCCCACTTGGTAGGGGGCCGCGTCGGGGTGCGTCAACCCCCGAAACCAAAACCTTTTTCGCGACGCGCCGGAAATTAGGCACGCGGGCCGCGGGAACGGGCACAACTTATGGCAAGAGCGCGCTTGCGCCGGCGCCCGACGCGGGCGATTTTGCGGGATGGCCCCGCCCGAAACAACCCGCGAACTGCTGGCGCGCACGACACCCGAGCTGCGCGCGACAGGCGAACGCAAACTGGCGCGCGATTTTTTCATGCAAGCGACCTGGGCGTTGCTAGGAGTGGCGGCCCTGGCGCAACTGTTTCTGTTGGTGTGGCTGGATGCGATGTCCTGACTGCGACGAGTGACTGATAGCTGGGAGCGCGGGCTTGGAACACGGTCGCGATCGCGAGGGGCCACGTGCCGCCGGGGTCGATCGACCAAGTTTTCGAGACCGCGAATTCGCCGCTCGTCGCGGCAAAATATTCGGCGTGGTCGGTCCGGTAGAATAGGCGAGTCCCCTGCCCTGCCCGGTCAGCGACAGCCTCAAGAAATTCGGATTGCATCAGCCGGTTCTTGTGATGGCGCTTTTTCGGCCACGGATCGGGAAAGAGAATCCAGATTTCTTCCAAAATCACCGTCGGGGGCAGCTCCCGGAGAAATTCCCGAGCTTCGCATCGGAGGAAGACTCAGGTGTTCAGGCGTGCCCGCTCGCTCTTGCGCCGGGCACGGCCGATGCGTTCGCCACTGATATCGACGCCAACAAAGAACCGATGAGGGTGGGCGGTCGCGTGCGAGACGAGAAAATGACCGTGGCCGCAGCCGATTTCCCACGTAATTTTTCCGGGCACGCCGAGAAACTGAACGATTTCTGCCCGCAGCGCACTTCGCCGGCGGGCCATTTCCGCAAGAAACGTGGGATCAAGTTGCACGACCTCACTTCGTTGGAACCCGGCAGCCCTGCAACCACGAAGCATGCTTGCCTGTAGGGTGCTGCCGACGATCTAGCTGCGTTATGTCTGAAATGTAGCGCAGGAGGTTGGTCAGTAAGGGTCGGAGGGGCCGAGCTCATCGCGGGCAGAGATCAAACGACCGAGGCGCTGCCGGGCGACGACCAAGGACCAGACGGAGTCCGGTGTCCGGTTTCGATCAGGATCATGAGGATGGTGATATCCGACGGATTCACGCCACTGATTCGACTGGCCGCGGCCAGCGTTGCCGGGCGAAGTGCCTGGAGTTTTTGCGCGCTTTCCTTGCGGAGGCTGGAAACGGCCAAATAGTTAATCCCGTCAGGGATTCGGATTCTCTCAAGGTCGTTAAACCGCTCGATCTGCCGCTGCTCGCGGAGCAAGTAACCGCGATACTTCACTCGATAGAGCGTTTCTTCGCGAACTTCCTTTGTTTCGTTTTGAAACTCTGCCGGCAAACGTGCGGGAGCTTCACCCCTTCTTACGGCGTCGCCGAGCGACCCGTTTCCGCCGGATGTGTCCTCCAAAAAGTCACTCCATTTTTTAACCGCCGAAAATTTTTGTTCGATTCGATTTAAGCGACTTTCAGGCAATAGTTTCATCGCTCTCGAATGACCCATAAGACGGCCTTCGGCGCTGCCGTGATTTAAGAGTAATCGGTGCTCGGCGCGGCTCGTAAACATCCGATAGGGTTCGATGGTTCCTTTTGAGGTCAGGTCATCGAGCAAGACACCGATATATCCCTCGTGCCGCCCGATGACCATTGGACTCTCTCCCCTCACCTTCAAAACCGCGTTGACCCCGGCGACTAATCCCTGCGCCGCGGCCTCCTCGTAACCAGACGTGCCGTTAATTTGTCCTGCGAAAAAGAGGCCCTCCATTTTTCGAGACTCCAGCGAGGGAAAGAGCTGGGTTGGCTGGGCGAAGTCGTATTCAACCGCGTAGGCGGGCCGCAATATGATGGCTTGTTCGAGCCCCGGGATGCTGTGAACGAGCTGAACCTGAACATCGAAAGGCAGGCTGGTCGAAAGCCCGTTGACATAATATTCATTGGTGTTTCGACCTTCCGGTTCGAGAAATAGCAGATGGCGTGGCTTGTCGGCGAATCTGACGAATTTGTCTTCGATGCTGGGACAATAACGCGGTCCGATTCCGGATATTTCGCCGGAATACATGGCCGATAAATGGAGATTGGACCGAACGATCTGCTCGGACTCCGCGGTGGTATAGGTCATCCAGCAGGAAGTCTGCGCAACACCCGGCCGCCACCCGAGAAGGGTTTCGCCGGGTTGTTCTACGTGGAACAGGTCTCCCTGATCACGGGTATCGTGAAAAGCAAACAGGGTTGGTTCACGGTCGCCCTTCTGCTCTTGGAGCCCGGAAAAACAAATGCTCCTCCCGAGCAATCGAGGAGGCGTTCCTGTTTTCAAGCGACAGAGTTCGATGCCTGCTTCGATGAGGCTGCCTGAGAGTGTCTTCGCGCTAAAATCCCCCATTCGGCCACCTTTGTTTTTGTTCTGCCCCACATGCATGAGAGCTCGAAGAAATGTCCCAGTTGTGATGATTACCGTTCGACCGAGGAATTCGACGTCTAGATTCGTTCGACAGCCCACGACCCGATCATGCTTGTAGATGAGACCGGTAACAGTGGCTTGAAATATCTGCAAATTGTCCTGTAGTTCTAGTTTATGCTTGAGGCGAAGTTGATAGGCTTTTTTATCGCACTGGGCCCGCGGCGCCTGCACGGCAGGCCCGCGCGACTCATTCAATAGTCTGAACTGAATGGCGGTCACGTCGGTGTTGACGGCCATCTCGCCGCCAAGTGCGTCGATTTCTCGCACCATCTGGCCCTTGGCTTGGCCGCCGATCGCCGGGTTGCAGCTCATTTGGGCGATCGTGTCAATATTGCCGGTTAAGAGTAGGGTAGAAGCCCCCATCCTGGACGCGGCAAGACACGCCTCCACTCCCGCATGGCCGGCTCCGCATACAATCACGTCAAAAGGTTGTTTGTTAAATGTGGCCAATGAATCAACCCATGTGGGTAATTATATTTCAATATCAAGTTATTTTCCGATACAGAACCGTGCGAATAGTTGATCGAGAACGCGCTCGTTGTCGACCCGCCCGGCAATCTCGCCGAAAGACTCTAGCGCACATCTTAAATGATTAGAGATCAATTCGATAGAATTACTTAGCCGCAGTAGTTCTCGGGCGTCGGTGAGGCGTTCCAGCGCGGCTTCAAGCGCATGAGCATGTCGCGCGTTTAACGCGATCAACTCCTCGCCGACTTCTGTGCGAAGGATTTCTGTGAGATTCTGAATAGCAAGCCGCAGTTTGTCGATCCCGTCGCCGGTGAGCGCGGAAACGGCCACGGCTCGAAATCTCTCTTGCCGCCTGCCGGCGCCCGCTTGATCTAGGTCGACTTTGTTATAGATGGCGATGGTGTTCGCTGGGCTCATGATTTTCTCTAGAGCACTTGGCAGAGTGGGCAACGGGCCGGTGGAGTCGATCACCCACAGAAAAAGATCCGCTTGAGCCGCCTGTTCGAGGGTTTTCTTGATCCCGCGCTCCTCGAGCGCGGTCGCCAGTGGATTCAATCCCGCCGTGTCCACGAGTCGAAGAAAGTGCGCGCCAACCACGACGCATTCTTCCAAATAATCACGGGTGGTTCCCGGTTCGGCGCTCACGAGTGCGCGTTCGTGCCCGACCAATCGATTGAGCAGGCTGCTTTTTCCGGCGTTGGGTTCACCCACAATGACGGTTCTGATCCCGTCGCGAAGAACCGCTCCATAGTGGGCCGTGGCGATCAGTCGGCGGGTCGCTTGCAGCAGCTCCTCGAGAGCGCGCAGCGCCCCTTGGCGGTTCTCGGCGGGCAAATCCTCCTCCGGAAAATCGATATACGCCTCTATCTGAGCCAGAACCTCGACGAGGCGGTCAGTCAGGCCCTGCATGTGCCGCCCGAGAGAGCCACGCAACTGCTGGTTCGCCGCCGCGAGTGCTCGCTCACTGCGAGCCCGAATCAAGTCCATCACGGCTTCCGCCTGGCTCAGGTCCATCCGCCCGTTCAGAAAAGCACGCTTGGTGAACTCACCCGGATCCGCCGGGCGACATCCCCGCGCCAACAAGTCCTCGAGAATCCGCTGGGCAATGTAGGGATTGCCGTGACAGGAGATTTCCACGGTGTCTTCGCCGGTGTAGGAATTCGGCGCCACGAAATAGGTGAACACAACGTCGTCCACCAGCGTGCCCGCCGCGTCGCGATAGTCGGCGCGGGTGACGGTGCGCACTTCCGGCAGCTTGCCGAAAATAGCCCGACAAAGCGTCGCGACCGCCGGCCCGCTCGCGCGCACGACGGCGATCGCCGCTGTCCCGACCGGGGTCGCCAACGCCGCGATTGTGTCTGTGGTGCCGAGCATTTGCCTGACCCAAGCGAAGCGTCCGCTTTACGCAAAGCGGAAAATCAGCGCGCTGGGGCCGCGGCGATTCTCCGCCCGCGTCGAGCACGGACGCCGCAAATCCTCCCGCCCCGCCGCCCCAACCGATTCCTTCGCCGACCACCAAGATCGTTTCCAGTTTCCGTCGTTCGGCACCCAGACGAGCCGTCGCCGCCGCCAGGCCCCGACTCAGAGCGCCCGAAAAACCGCAGTTGGACGCCGAGCGCGGGCCCGGAGAGCGCCGCGTCCGACCAAGAGCGCGCAGAGCGACGAGCGGCGAAGGCTGATTTTCGATCAGGCCCAGCCGAGCGAGAAACCTCTCGGTCCAACGCCCTGACGAGCTGTGACCGCGCCGGAGGCCCGTTGTTGCTCCGCTCCGTGCGCTCAGTGACGCGATTCAACCGAGGAATCCGTGAACCCATCCGTAGATCTCGTGCTTCAGTGGTGGATCTCGCGTTTCCGCGCGACCACTTCGCCGCCACCCGTCGACTCCGGATCTCTCGCCAACGTGCCGGAGGCCGGCCCGCCAACGCGGCGGTCGCCACAGAAAAGCGCCGTCAACCACCGGCCGGTTCACCGAATTGAACTGTTGCCTCGCGGCCGGCGCAGTTCCGCCGGCGCACGTCGCGGATTCTTCCGCCGACCGAATCCTTCGTTTTGACGAAACAACCGTCGCCAGCTATTCTCCGCCATCATGTCGGACCGCCACATTCGCGCCATCCAGCGTTGCTACCCCCAAATCTACCTCGCGTGCCACGTCGACCACGTGCGCACAAAATCCAACCGCCACCATCTCTCGGCGCACGACTCCACTTTGCTCGCGCACCTCGACGAAACGACGCCGATGCTTGCCGGTTCGCTCGCCCGCCATCTCGGAATCGCCAACTCGACCCTCTCGGCGTCGCTCAACCGCCTCGAGTCGCTCGGTCATCTCACGCGCACGCCGGCGCGCCGCGACCAACGTCAGACCGAGCTGCGGCTCACCGCGAAGGGCACCGAGGCGATGGCGGAGGCATCCGTGATCGACCCCCGGCGGATCGCCTCCGTCCTGGCAAAACTTTCTCCCGCCAAACAGAAGCGCGCCGTCGCCGGGCTGGCGCTCCTTGCCGCGGCTTCGCGCGCGTATCAGGCGACGGCCCCCCGCCGGAAGCGCTGGTGACTCCGATGGGCCTCGAAGCCAACTGCATCTTGCGACTCGGCCGCGAAACTTTCGCGGGCAAAGCGCACCTCGATTCGGGCAAGCTCACGTTTCGCGGCGAAGCCAAACTCGATCTCGCGCTGATGAGCATCAGCGCTGCCGCCGTGGGCGAGGGTGGGGCGCTGACGCTCTCACATCCGGCGGGCCTCGCGACGCTCGAACTCAGCGATCGCGGCACGGCGGAAAAATGGGCGCAGAAAATCCGCTCACCGCGCAGCCTGATCGACAACCTCGGCCTGAAACCGAATTCGCGCGTCGCGGTGCTCGGCGTGGCCGACGCCGAGTTTCACGCGCAAGCGCGGCAGCGACTGGGCGCGGCGCCCGAAACCAAACTGCGTGCCGGCCTCGATTTCATTCTCTACGCCGCCGACAGTGACGCGGCGCTAGCGAAATTGAAATCGTTCAAGAAACACCTGCGACCCGCCGGCGCCGTCTGGGTCGTGTCGCTCAAGGGCAAGGCGGCGAAAATCCGCGATGTCGACGTGATGCGCGCCGCACGAGCCGCCGGTCTCGTGGACAACAAAGTCTGCAGCTTCTCGGCGACGCACACCGCGCTGAAGCTGGTGATTCCGGTCGCCGAGCGCTGACGCGAACTCAGCGTTTTTCTTTTGGCGCCTTGGGTTCGCCGAGAAGCGGCGCAACGGGCAGGGCAATCTTCGGCGGAGCGTCCAGCGTGATCGCTGTTTTCTCCAGCGGAGCCGCCACGGCCGCAGGTGGCGAGATTTTTTCCCGAATATCTACCGGCGGGCGCACCGGCGAGTTTCCTGCCGCCGAGGTGCGCACCGCGCGAACTTCGGCGTGGGCGAGGTCCTTCAAGATTTCCGCGGCGCGCGCCTCGGCGGCTTTGATGTCGTTCGGTTTCTTCGCGAGCCGTGCGCGCACTTGCTCCTCGGCATCTTGGCCGACGCCTGACTTGCGGCTGACGATCAGCCACGCGAGCCCCTCGGCGTAGTTGCGTTGCACGCCGCGGCCGCTCGCGAGCATGGCGCCGATGTTGTGCTGCGCCTCAGCAACACCGGCACGCGCGGCCAGCGTGAAACAATCCAACGCGCGCCCGTAGTCGGGCGGTCCCCCGAGGCCGTCGTGGTAGATTTTCCCGAGGCGAAACCAGCCGTTGGCGTTCCCGCCGCGAGCGGCCTTCTCGAAAAATTCGGCCGCTTTCTTCGGGTCCGGCGGCACACTGCTGCCGTCTTGGAAAAGCTCGGCGAGTTGGAAGCACGCGAGCGCGTCGCCCTTCGCGGCAAACTGTTTCAGTTGCTCCAGCGTCGTCCATTTCGGGCCGCCGCCGCCGGTGGAGAGCAGCACGGGCGGCGCGTCGTCCGCAGGCTTTTCCGCTCTCGCCGGAGCTGCCTGCCCCGCGACAAAACCGGCGGCCGCCCCGAGGGCGACGACTGCACCGAGGACAAGAAACCGGCGGCGGGACATGGGTTGCGCAGACGCGGCGCGCCAGCGGCGGATTACTCCGCGCTGGCGCCGGTGACGGATTCGCCGCCCTTGACGGTGACCTTCTCGAGGATGGCGGCTTTCACTTTGGCAGAGAGCTCCGGGTTCGACTTGAACGCTTCCTTGGCGGCTTCGCGGCCCTGGCCGACGAGGTTGCCTTCGTAGGCGATCCACGCGCCTTTCTTTTCGAGCACCTTGTGTTCGAGGCCGAGATC
>JACQFT010000001.1 GCA_016199925.1 Opitutia bacterium
GGCAGGTGTGGACGGCGCTCCTGGTGCATCTGCTCCTGCGCTTCCTCGCGTGGCGCCACCGGTGGGCGCACAGCTTCACCCGGCTGTTCACCTTCGTGCGCGCCGCGCTGTGGCTGCGGCGCGACCTCGCCGACTTGCTGCGCCGCTGTGGGACAGCGCCGGGGGCCGGGGGCGCGCTCGCCCCGCCCCGCCAGAGCGAACTCCCCGGATTCGCCGCGCTGTTCGTGGGACAGCACGCGTGAACTCCGCCCCGTAAACGCCCTGCCGACCCAGAAAGTATCAATCGCCCACGTTCCCGCCGCACCCCTGCTCACGCTCCCGCGCAAGCAGTTGCCTCCCCGTGCCCGCACGCTATGGGACGGGACTGATAATAAGTGACACTTCCCTCGACGCGTCGCGCGAAGTGTCACTTGTGATATGACACTGCGCGGGGGCCGACGGCGCGGGCGCTCCGGTTCCAGTTGACCGACGACGAAAGGAGACCGTTGTGCGCGCCTCACCGCCGGCCGCGCCCGGGCGCCCGGCTCCGGGTGAAGACGCTCGGGGCAAGGCGCGAGGTTTTTGACCAAGAGTCCGGCAGCTCGCGCGTGATGCCGGCTGCGAGCCGTTCGATGCGGGCAAGCTCAGCGCGGCGCGCGAACTCGAGCCGCTCGCGATGCTGTGGATCCGCCGGGCGCTCTCCGGCGACCGCAATACGAACTTCGCTGGGCGCGGCTGACGCGCTGAGCACTCCGCGGTGGCGCGAGTTTCGTCCGCCGGAGTTTTCTTGCGCGCCGTCGGAGTCTCGACCGTCAGCGCGCGAGCGTGCGCGCGAGGAGGGAGAGGAGTTCGCGGATCTGCTGGGCTTGCGCGGGCGACAGGGCGATCTTGCGGCGCTCCGGCCAGCCGACGAGGAGGAGACCGGCGAGCGATTCGGAATCGGCGACGGGCATGAGCGCGAACGCGGCGAGCGCGGACGAGTCGCGCAGCCACTCCGGGGTGTGCGCCGCGAGGGCGGCGTCGCGCGCGTCGTGGACGAGCAGGTTGTCGCGGCGGGTGAGGCACAGGCCGAAGAGCGTGCGTTCGCCCGGGGTGATGGTGGCGTGCGGCGGGAGTTCGCGCCACGCGCGGCCGAGGCCGTGCGCGACCTCGAGCGCGAGGCGGCCGCGGCGCGGCAGGAAGAGCACGCACTCGGGCGCGCCGAAGGCGCGTTGCATGACGGCGAGCAGCGCGGTGCAAACGGTCGCGTCGGACGTGCCGGCGGCGGCGGCGAGCGCGGTGAGGTTTTCCAGGCCGGCCTGGAGAATGAACTCGGGGGTGTCGGCGCGAGGCGGCGCGGCGGGCGGCGCGGAATCGGCGGGCGCGACGGCCGGCGGGGGCGGCAGCGGCGGAGCCGAGTCGGGCCGGGCAAAGGCGTCGGCGGCTTGAGGCGGATCTTTTTTGGCGATGCGGTGCTTCACGCGGTCGAGCACGCCGAGGGGCAGGGTGTGGATGCCGAGGCCGTGCTTGAGGCGGGAGAGTTGGTGCGAGGCTTCGGCGAGGAACGCGGGCATCCGGGCGCCGAGGCCGGGCAGCAGCCGGGCGAAACGCGCTGCGAGCCGGCTGCTCTGGTCGTGAAAATCCGCGGCGTTGAGGCCGGGCGTGCAGACGAGTTCGCAGAGTTCCGCGGAGAATCCGGCCAGCGCATGGAGGCGCACAGTGGCGGGGCTGTCGACACTGTCGAGCGCCTCGGGCACGCAGGGCTTGAGCGCCGTGAGGATTTCGGGCGGCAGATTCTCCGCGCGCAGGAGTTCGTAGCCGAGCTCGGCGGGCGTGAGCCCGAGCAGGGTGCGAAAGGCGGCGTCGGCGGGCATGGTCTTCGCGAGGCTGAGCGCCGTGCGGTATTCGGAGGTGAGGAACGTGGTCATGACGATGCGGCCGAAATGCCGGAGGGCGGCGCAGACGAAGGCTTGCTCGGGGTCGACGAGCGATTGCTCGGCGCCGGCGGCCTGGGCGAAGAGGCCGGAGCAGAGCGAGAGCGCCGAGGCTTCGCGCTGTTCGTCGGGCGAACGGTAGCGGTTGCTCTGCTCGAGGAGGAGCAGCGACAGCGCGAGGGTGCGGACGCGGTTGAAGCCGATGACCTGGATTGCCTGCGGCACGGTCGTGATGCGCACATGGCCGGGATTGTAGCCGAGGGAATTCGCGATCTGGAGGGTCTTGACCAGCACGGTCGAGTCTTTCTTCACGAGGTCGGCGAGTTCCTGCACGGTGACCTCGTCGTTCTGCTGGGCGAGAGTGTGGACGAGCCTGATGAGCTCGGGAAAAGCGGCGGCCTGGCTGGATCGGAGCGCGGCGGTGGCACGGCGCACCGTTTCTTGGGCGCGGGAGGAGTCAGTCACAACTCCTACAAAGGCACGGAACGCGAAAAGTTGAGGGAAATAGCGGCCGGCCGGCGCCGGACTCTAGCGGTCGGGCCAGCAAAAACCCGGGGCGCCGCCGAAACCGCGGCCGAGGAAACCGTCGCCCTCGTAGTGCGAGAAGGCGACCGCGAGCTGGTAGCGGCCCGCCGGATCGGTGAACGTGGCGGCGATCGAGCCGCCGCGGACCGAGCGGCCGCCGCTGCCCCAGCCGTAGAGGAACGATACTTCGCCATGCACCTCGAGATGGCGCGGGTCCTTCACGGCGGTGTCGAGCGACGCGAGTTTCGAGGCGGGCGCGGTGAACACCGGTCCGGCGGCGAGCGCGGCCGCGACGAAATCGTCGAGCCGGTCCTGCTCGCCGGGGGTGAGACGGTCGAGTCCGGCTTGCGCGCGCTCGGCGGGGCGGCGGCGACTGACGAAGGAGCCGGCGAAGGCGCGCACACCGCCCTGGCGGGCGGCGGTGACTTCGCGGGCGACGAGGGTGTCGAGCGCGGTGTCCTCGGCGGCGGAAAGTTTGGTCAACCCGGCGGCGCTGCGTTGCGCGGGGGCGAGAGTCGCCGTGAAGCCGCCGTCGGCGGCGCGGAGGGCGCCGGCGCCCAGAACGCACACCAGCGCGGCGGCGGCGAAGCGGAGGAATGACATGGGGGCTATGACGCCCGAATCGGGACGGAGGTTCCAGTGGATTCGTGCCGCGGCGGGCGGCGCGCAGGTAGCGCGGAGCTTCCGCCCGCGGGCGCGGCTCGTTCGCGGGCTAAAGCACGGCGCTACTCCGGATAGCCGCCCGCTCATGATTTTTCCGCCGGCGACGCGCGCCGCGGGCGCCGCAGCATGGTGAACACGAGGGAGACGGCGACGAGCACCGTGCCGAGCACGAGGAAGGAGAGGTTGCGATACAGCGGCTCGAAGCGGCTCAACCCGACGATGACGAGGTAGAGCGCCGTGAGCAGGAGGGTGCCGTGGCCCATCCACCGGTATTTCTGATTTCGGACGAGCAGATTCATCGCGTAGTAAAGCAGCGCGACGCCGGTCCACGCGAGGCCCGCGTATTTGGCCGGCACCAAGTGATAGCTGGCGTAGGGAAAGATGATGAACGCGCTGAGGAGATAGGCGTTGCGCATCAGTTCGCTCTTCAACTCGAGGCGCTCTTTCTGCACGTTGAGGATGCGCGCGCTGACCAGCGCCACGACGCCGAAGCCGAGGCTGATGCCGTTCTCGGCTTTCGCCACGACGACGTAGGCAAGCACGATGCCGGTGTAGATGAGGAAGTTCGCCACGACGATGAACCGCGAGCGGAACCAGATGGCCGTCGCCACCACCAACACGCTTTGCAGCGAGAGCCACACGAACAGGTCGGGGATCGGCGTGGCCCTGAAGATCGCCAGGCTCAGCGCCATGTAGCCCGTCATCGCATAGACGAAGGTGGAGATGCGGCTGTGCTCGCGCCGCCAGAACGCCACCGCGAGCAGGAGGAAAACCGCCGAGGCCGCGAGGTGTGCCGCGACAAACCGGGACTGGAACGCTGCCGCGCTGTGCAGCAGGAAAACGCCGTAGCCGGCGCCGCAGTTGAAGAGCGCGCCGACGACGGGCACCGCGTCCTCCCGGTCGCGGCGCGCGCGCCCCAGCGCCCCGACGGCGAAGAGCACGATGCACGCGAGCACGAACGCGAGCGCCGCGGGCGGGCCGGGCAGGGCTTGCACCTTGCGGCCGAGCAGCGGGTCGTTGAGCGCCCAGAGCAGATACGTCGCAAACGCCGGCCCGATCGCCGCCGGCACCACGACGGGCCAGCCGGCCCGCACACTGGCGGCGACCGCGAGGGCCGTGAGCAGCAGCAGCCCGGGCAGCACGAAGCCGGCCGCCCCGACCGCGAGGAGCGACACGGCGCCCGTGAGGAGCGCGACGCCGAAGAGCCACGGAGATTTCCGCCGCCACGCGAGGGTGAGATTCAGCGCGACGACGAACGCCAGCCACCCGCGGCCGGACCACTCCGCGGTGGACAGCACGGGGCGCGGGCCGAAGAAAAACAGCCGCAGCGTCGCGAAGCACAGCAGCGCCAGGCCGGCGCCGCGCAGGTAGCCGGCGAGCAGCTCGAAAGATTTCCGCCAGAGGTGCGCGATCAGGCCCAGCCCGGCCGCGAGCGCGTAGCCGAAGATCGCCGGGGCGGCGGCGGGCAGGCTCGCATAGGGCAGCGTGAGCGTAAACGCCAGGCCCGCGGCCAGCACGAGGATGCCGACGACGGCGAACCAGTTTTGGCCGACTTGAAATTCCAGTTCATCCTCCGTCCGCGGCGCGGGGACGGCGGGGGCGGCGGAAGTCGGCTCGGGCGCGGGTGGCGCCGGCGTTGGAGCGAAGGGCGTGTCGTCGGCCAACCCCAGCCGGGCCTCGACACGCGCCAGGCGGGCTTCCAGGCGGGCCATGCGGTCGGCCTCGCGGTCATCCGCCGGGGGGTAGGGCGTGGGTTGCATCGGCAGGGGGGCGGGCTGGCGCCGGGCGCGCCCGCTACGGGTGAAGCATCGTCCTATCGGCGGCGCGGCACTACTCCGCGGTTGCGCTTTGCTCCGCATCCCTTGTGGCGGGCGGGCGATAAATGCTCGCCGGCGCAGACTCCGAGCATCGAATCAGGCCGGCGGCTGGAGCCGTGATGGAAGCGGCCGTGGTCGCGACCGTCGCGCGCAAGCACGCTCCCACGGTCATCCATCCAAGCCAAAATGAGCTTCGGGATATTTGCCCCAAGGTGGATAAGCTCGGCTCGTCCGGCGCATTCACCGGCTGATTTTCCCGGGCTCGCGCCGCCTCAGGCATTGCGGTGGGCGGATAATTTTCCAGAATCCCGGTCGCGACGGATGCTGCCGCCCCAACCGGAGATTTTTCCATGAAACGCTATTTCGCCTACGGATCGAACCTCAGCCACGCCCAGATGGTCAAACGCTGCCCGCAATGCGAGGCGCTCGGCCCCGCCGTGCTCGCCGGTTACCGCTGGTATGTGACGGCGCGCGGCTACGCGTCGCTCCTGCCTTCGACGCGCGACCGGGTGTTCGGTCTCGTCTACAGCATCTCCGACACCGACGAGGTTGCCCTCGACCGCTACGAGGGCATCGCGGCCGGCGCCTACGTGAAGAGCGAAGTGACGGTGCGTTTCAAAGGCGAGGACATGAGCTGCATGCTCTACGTCGATCCGATCGCCCAAGAGGGCCGGCCGAAAAAACGCTACGCCGCCGCGATCCGGAAAGGCATCAAGGACGCGAAGCTCCCCGCCGACTACGTGAAAAAGTATCTGGAAAAATATCTCGTGGATTGAGACGGACGCGGCGCCGGGAACGGCCTGGCGGTCAACTGGAGGAGCGGCTTTCCGCGGCGAGGAATTTTGGCATCGCGGCGTAAAGCCGCTCCTACAGTTCGGAACGGAGAAGACAAAAGCCCGCGATGACGGGCAGCGCGGGCTGATCTGAACTGGAGGGTCCGCGTCCCGCCGTCGCCAAGGCTATGGCGGGAAAGCCGTGCGGGGTGTCGCGGGCGCGCTTGCGCGCGCCAAACTGCGCGTGCAAGCGCTGGGCGACGTTTGCGAAACCAAACCGAAAGGCCGTGTTACTTCGCCGGTGCGTCGAGGCCGCGCTTGACGAGCAGCGGCTGCAGGTCGGGGTCGCCGCCGGTGAAGTCGCGGAAGAGTTGCAGCGCGTCGTCGGTGCCGCCGCGCGAGAGAAGCGTCTGGCGGAAATGGTCGCCGTTGGCGCGGGTCAGGCCGCCGTGAGCCTTGAACCACTCGACGCTGTCGGCGGAGAGCACCTCGCTCCAGAGGTAGGAATAGTAGCCGGCCGAGTAGCCGCCGGAAAAGATGTGGGCGAAATAGGTCGAGCGGTAGCGCGGCGGCACGGGCGCGAAATCGACGCCGGCCTTTTTCAGGGCCGCCGCCTCGAACGCCACGACGCCGTCGGCGCCGGGCACGGCGGCCGCGTCGAGCTGGTGCCAGGCCTGGTCGAGCAGAGTGGCGCCGAGTTGCTCAGTGGTGGCGAAGCCCTGGTTGAATTTCTCGGCGGCCTCGACTTTGGCGAGCAGTTCGGCCGGGAGGGGCGCGCCGGTCTGGTAGTGCCTGGCGTAGTGCTGCAGCACCGCGGGCCAGGTCATCCACATTTCGTTCACCTGCGAGGGGAACTCCACGAAGTCGCGCGGGACCGCCGTGCCGGCGAAGCGCGGGTATTTCACGTGCGAGAACATGCCGTGGAGGGCGTGGCCGAATTCGTGGAACATCGTTTTCACGAAGTCGTGCGTGAGGAGCGTGGGCTGGCCGGCGGGCGGCGGCGGGATGTTGAGGTGGTTCGCCACGACGGGCAGCCGGCCGGTGAGGCCGTCCTGCGAGACGTAGGCGGACATCCAGGCGCCGCCGTTCTTGTTCGGCCGCGCGTAGAAGTCGGCGAGGAAGATCGCGAGCGGCGAGCCGTCGGCGTCGAACACGTCGAACACGCGCACGGTCGGCTCATAGACGGGGAGGTCGTGGCGCTCCTTGAAGGTGAGGCCGTAGAGCTGGCCGGCGGCGAAAAACACGCCGTCGCGCAGCACGCGGTCGAGCTCGAAGTAGGGTTTGAGTTGCGACTCGTCGAAGGCGTAGCGGGCGGCGCGCACTTTTTCCGCATAGAAGCGCCAGTCGGCCGCGCTCAGCGGGAAGCCGCCGGGGGCGGCGTCGATGAGGGCCTGCATGTCGGCGGCTTCCCGGCGGGCGTTGGCGACGGCGGGGACGGCGAGTTGCGCGAGGAGCCGGTTCAGCCGGTCGACGGTGCCGACGGTCTGCTCCGCGAGCTGGAACGCGGCGTGGTGCGGGTAACCGAGGAGGGCGGCGCGCTCGGCGCGTAGTTTCGCCAGGGCGGAGACGACGGCGCGGTTGTCGAACTCGCCGCCGCGGCTGCCGCGGGCGAGCGAGGCCGCCATGATTTTTTCCCGCGCGGCGCGCTGGGTGAGATCGGCGAGCGGCGGCTGGCCGGTCGTGTTCTGGAGGGCGACGAGGAATTTGCCGTCCTTGCCCGCGGCCTTCGCGGCGGCGGCCATGGTCGCAAGCTGCGAGTCGCTGAGGCCGGCGAGTTCCGCGCGCGTGTCGAAGACGACCGCCGAGGCATCGCGCTCCTTGAGCACGTTTTGCGCGAAGGCGGTCTGGAGCGTGGCGAGTTCGCCGTTGAGGGCGCGGAGTCTGGCCTGTTCGGGCGCCGCGAGGAGCGCGCCGGCGCGGACGAAGTCCTGATAGTAGCGCCAGAGGAGGCGCTTCGACTCCGGGTCGAGGCCGAGCGAGTCGCGGGCGTCGTAGAGTGCGCGCACGCGGGCGAAGAGTGCGGGATCGAGGTTGACGGCGTCGCTGTGCGCGGCAAGACGCGGCGCGAGCGTGCGCTGGATTTGCTGCATCGCCGGGTTAGTGTGGGCGCCCGAGAGATTGAAGAACACCGTCGTGGCGCGGGTGAGCAGCGCGCCGGATTTCTCGAGGGCGACGATGGTGTTGTCGAACGTGGGCCGGGCCGGGTTGTGGGCGATCGCCGCGACCTCCCGGAGGTGCTCCGTCATGCCCTGCTCGATCGCGGGCAGGAAATGCTCGTTCCGGATCAGGTCGAACTGCGGGTAGTGGAACGGCAGCGGGCTTTCGCGGAGGAGCGGGTTGTCGGTCATGGCGGCGGGGGGCGCGTCGGCGGCATGGAGGGCGGCTGCGGCCAGCAACGCGGCGAGGAGGCGGAGGGCGGGGGCGGTGAGCAAGTTCGTTCGCATGGGACGCCGAGTGGGCCAGAGTGCTCGCGCCGTGGCAAGACTGCCGCGGCGAATGCGGCCTAGCGCGCGACGACCCGGGGGCGGGCGCGGCCCAGGCGCGCCAGCGGCCCCCGCACGACGCCGTGATAGAGGGCGAGCAGCACGAGCATGCCGAGCAGCGCGTAGGCGAGGCCCTCGAAGGTCGTGGGCACCGCCGGCTGGAAAATCCGCCACGTCGCGCGCGCGATGTCGGCTTCGAGATAGCGCAGGAAAACAAACGGCCGCGTCCACAGCGACGCGCTGAGGAGGGCGTCGTGCGCGGCCTGCAAGTGCTCCGTGCGCGCGACGGCTTCGGTCATCACGCCGCCGAGTTTCGCGACGGCAGGGTCGGCGTTGGCCGCAGTTTGCGCGATGAGCCGGTCGAGGGTGAGGCCGGTTTGCGCGGCGGCGTGCTGGAACTGCGCGAGCTGGCGCCGCGCCTCGTCGAGGTGGCCGCCGAGGCGCTGCAGGTATTGTTGCATGAACTCCGGCGCCTGGGAAAACAGCACCGCGCCCACGACGCACAGCGCGCGGTCGGCGAGAGTGTCGCCGGCGGAGAGGAGTTTTCGCCCGAGGTTCATGCCGGCACTGTGGGCAGGCGCCGCCCGCAACGCAAGCGATGCGGGCGCCCGCCGTCGAAACCGGCCCCTCCGGCCGCGCCACCCGGCCCGTTTGTAATATCTTGTATTACATCGCGGCCGAGCCGGCCGCGGGCGGCGATTCGACGCGAAGGGGGGGCCGGGCGGCGGCGGGGCGCGCGCCTCGACGGCTCGCTCCGCCCTACCTTGAGCGGGCCTGCAACGCAAGCGATGCGGGCGCCCGCCGTCGAAACCGGCCCCACCGGCCGCGCCACCCCCGGCCCGTTTGTAATATAATGTATTACATCGCGGCCGAGCCGGCCGCGGGCGGCGATTCGACGCGAAGGGGGGGCCGGGCGGCGGCGGGGCGCGCGCCTCGACGGCTCGCTCCGCCCTCTGGGGCGGCTCGTTTATTTTCATGCGCGTGGTCGCGCCCGTGCTCGGTCCGGTGTGGACGAGCGGCCTGCGCCTCTTCCTCGGCGGCGGGGCGCTGCTGCTGTATTTCCAGATCATCGGGTTCAACGCCAACTGGCGCGCGCATTTCCGCCACTACGCCGTCATCGGCGTGCTCAACTCCGGCGTGCCGTTCCTGCTCTACGCCTACGCCGCGCTGCATTTGCCGGCGTCGTTGTCGGCGATTTTCAATTCCACGGCGCCGCTCTTCGGAGCGGTCTTCGGCGCCGTCTGGCTGGGCGACCGGCTCACGGGTGCGCGCCTGGGCGGTATGGCGCTGGGCATCGTCGGCGTGGCGGTCGCGAGCTGGCGCCCGGGTGTGGCGCTGGCGCCGGGCAGCGGGCCCGCGACAATCGCGTGTCTGGGCGCGACGTGCTGCTACGGCCTCGCTGGAACCTACCTGAAAAAATTCGCGCGCCACGTGCCGCCGCTCGGCATGGCCGGTTGCAGCCAGATGCTCGCCGGCGTCCTTGTGCTGTTGCTCACCCCGCTGTCGGCGCCGCGCAGCGCACTCACGCCGGAGGTCGCGGCGTGCCTGCTCGCGCTTGCGCTCCTGTGCAGCGCCGTGGCCTACGTGCTCTACTTCCGCCTGATTGCGGACGTCGGTCCCGCCAAGGCGCTGACGGTGACGTTTCTCATCCCGGTCTTCGGCATTCTCTGGGCGGTGCTCTTCCTCGGCGAAAGAATCACCGTGCCGATGCTCGTGGGTTGCGCGCTGATCGTGCTCGGCACGTTCGTGGTCGTGCGGCCGAAACCGGCGCCGGCCGCCTGACGGAAACGTTTCCGGGGTAGCGCGGTGCTTCAGCCCGCGTTCTGCCTGTCTGCGGCCATCCTTTTCAGACTCGGGCTAGAGCACCGCGCGGCCAGGCTCGACCTGACGGCAAAGGCCCCGGCGCCCGGGGCAACACGTTTCGTGCGCGCGGCGAAAAACTTCCGCGTTGCACGCGCCTTCGCCGCACTTAGCAATCCCCGGATGCAACCTCTGCTTCGTGGCCGTCTGCTCCCCGTCGTTTGCTGCTTGGGCCTCCTCGGAAATTTTGCAGCCGCCGGGCGCGCTGCGCCCGGGCCCGACGCCCCTGCGGACCGGGATGAATACCTCTGGCTCGAGGACATTGACGGCGCGAAGTCGCTCGAGTGGGTCCGCGCGCACAACGACGCCACCGCCAAACGCCTCGGCGCGCTCGCCGATTACGCAGGCCTCAAAGCGGACGCGATGACCGTGCTCACCTCGAAATCGCGCCTCCCCGTCGTCAACCAGCACGGCAAGTATCTCTACAACCTCTGGCAGGATCAGGAGCACCCGCGCGGCCTCTGGCGCCGCACGACGCTCGCCGAGTTCCGCAAGGAGAACACCGAATGGGAAACGTTGCTCGACATCGACGCCCTCTCGAAGGCCGAGGGAAAGCTCTGGGCGTTCGGTGGCGCGAGTTTTCTGCCGCCCGACAACAGGCGCTGCCTCGTCCAGCTCGCTCCCGGCGGCGGCGACGCGGCCGAGGAGCGCGAGTTCGACCTCGAGGCGAAAGCGTTTGTCGCGGGCGGCTTCGTGCTGCCGGCGGCGAAATCGCGGGTCGCGTGGCGCGACCTCGACACGCTCTACGTCGGCACCGACTTCGGGCCCGGCTCGATGACCAAGTCCGGTTATCCGCGCGTCGTGAAACTCTGGCGGCGCGGCACACCGCTCTCCGCCGCGACGACAATTTATGAGGCGGCGGAGAAATCCGTCTCGGCCTTCGCCTTCCGCCTGCGCATGGCCGGCGGCGGCGAGATCGACCTCGTCACCGACGGCCTCACCTTCTGGACGCAACAAGTGAGCCAGCTCATCGACGGCAAACTGCATCCGCTCGCGATTCCCGCCACGGCGCGCATTGCCGGCGGTTACCGCGGGCGGCTCGTGCTCTGGCTGCGTGAGGACTGGAATTTCAACGGCACGGTCTATCCCGCCGGTGCCGTCGTGCTGGCCGAACCCGCCGCATTGCGCGGCGAGAAAGGCGCGGTCGAACTTCTCGTGGCGCAGACGCCGAGCTCCATCGTGCGCGGCGTCGTCGAGACTCCCGCCGGCATCCTCGTCTCGACGCTCGACGACGTGCGCGGCCGGCTGGCGCGCTTCAAGCACGGCGCCGGCGGCTGGACGCGCGAGGCGATCGCGTTCCCCGACAACGGCTCGCTGCAAGTTCAGTCCACCGACGACGACACCGGCGACGCCATCGTGCAGTTCGAGACGTTCCTCACGCCGCCCGCCCTCTACTTCGTCGGCGCGAACGGCGGCGCGCCCGAGCCGCTGAAGTCGCAAGCCCCGACCTTCGACGGCTCGCGCTTCGAGGTGCAGCAGCTCTGGACGAAATCCGCCGACGGCACGCGCGTGCCTTACTTTGTGGTCGGGCCGAAGGGCATGAAACTCGACGGCACGAATCCCGTGTGGATGTTTTCCTACGGCGGCTTCGAGAACGCGCTGACGCCCGGCTACTCCGGCTCCTATGAGGACATGCACGGCGCCTACGGCAAAATGTGGCTCGAGCGCGGCGGCGTGTTCGTGCTCGCGAACATCCGCGGCGGCGGCGAGTTCGGCCCGGCGTGGCATTTGTCGGCGCTGAAGGAGAATCACTCCAAGTCATTCGAGGATTTCGAGGCCGTCGCCGCCGATCTGGCCGCGCGCAAGATATCCTCGCCCGCGCACCTCGGCATCGAGGGCCGCAGCAACGGCGGCCTGCTCGTGGCGGCGACGATGCTGCGCCACCCCGAGCTCTACGGCGCGGTCGTGTGCGGCAATCCGCTCGTCGACATGAAGCGTTATCACAAGCTCCTCGCCGGAGCGAGCTGGGTGGGCGAATACGGCGATCCCGACCTGCCCGCCGAATGGGAGTTCATCCGGCGCTATTCGCCCTACCAGCAGATGCGGCCGGGGCTGAAACTGCCCGCGGTGATGTTCTATTCCACGACGCGCGACGACCGCGTGCACCCCGGCCACGCCCGCAAGATGGCTGCGAAGATGGAGGCGATGGGCTACGCGCCCGAGTATTTCGAAAACGTCGAGGGCGGCCACCACGGCCCTGTCGTCACCGAGCAGACCGCGACGCGCATTGCCCGCACCTTCGCGTTTCTCTGGCGGCAACTGCGGTGAGTTTCTCGTCGGAAGTTTCACGGAAGGAAACGAAAGGAACGAAGCGCCGAGCGTCCTCCGCGTGCGTTGTTTCCTTCGTTGCTTTCTGGGCGATGAATCTGGACCGGAATTGATGGGAAAATCGCCGCGATCCGCGTTTGACCGCCGCGCCGATTTGCTTCGGGCTGCGGCGCATGGCCCGCAGCGTCGTGCTCAACAATACTCCGCGTTGCCCGCGCTGCCAACTGCCGCCGCGCTGGTGCATTTGCGCGGCGCAGCGCGACCTCGCGGGCCCGCTCGGCGTCACCGTGCTCCAGCATTTCATGGAGTCCTACCGGCCGAGCAGCACCGGGCATCTCATCAAGCGCGTGCTGCCCGCCGCGACGCTCCACCTTTACCGCCGGGAACGCTCGCTCGCTCGCGCCGATCTCGCGCCCGACGACCGGGAGCTGTGGGTGCTTCACCCGAACGGCGAATCGATGCCCGCGCACGCCGACGTTTCCCGCGTGCAGGTCGCGTTGATCGACGGCAATTGGGTGCAGGCAACCGAAATGGCGCGCGCCGCCGCGGCGTGGGGCCGTCGCGTTAGTCTGCCGATGACGGGTGAGAGCCGTTACTGGTTGCGCGCGCAGAGCGGAGTGGGTCGCTTCTCCACGATGGAGGCGCTGCTGTTTCTCCTGCAAGCGCTCGGCCTCGCCGAGACGCACGCGCAGCTCCGGCTGCAATTCGAACTGCACGTCTTCGCGAGTCTGTGCGCGCGCGGACAAAAGCAGCAGGCGCAGAAATACGTCGCCGATTCTCCCGTGCGCGAAGCGTTCCCGGACTTGATCGCCAAGCTCACGCACAGCCGGCGGGATTGAACCGCGGCGTCATGAACCGGAGGAGCGGCTTTAGGCCGCGATAGGTTGTGCTGAATCGCGGCGTGAAGCCGCTCCTACAGCCGAACCGATCACGGCGCGAGTTGGGCGGCGTCCGCAGGAATCGCATTGTCGCCGCCGAACCGCGGGGCTAGACCTCCCTCGCCCACACCGCCCCAGCCCCTGCCGCATCCCCCGCGGCGAACCCCCGCCCCCCGCCATGAATGGACTCATGATGAATCAACCGCTGTTGATTTCTTCGCTCATTCGCCATGCCGACACTTGCCACCACGACACCGAGATCGTCTCGCGCCTGACCGAGGGCGGCCTCCATCGCTGCACCTACGGCGACGCGCACCGGCGGTCGCGCCAACTGGTGCGCGCGCTGCTGCGGCTCGGCGTCGCGGCCGGCGACCGCGTGGGCACGCTCGCCTGGAACAATTACCGGCACTTCGAGATTTATTACGCAGTGTCGGGGATGGGGGCGATTTGCCACACGGTGAATCCGCGGCTCTTCGCCGAGCAAATCGCCTACATCGTCAACCACGCCGGCGACCGGGTGGTTTTTTTCGATCTCACTTTTGTCAAGCTGGTGGAGACGGTCCGCCCGCTCTGCCCGGCGGTGGAGCACTGGGTGGTGCTGACGGACCGCGCGCATCTGCCGGCGGGCGCCGCGCCGCTGCTCTGCTACGAGGACTTGGTGACGGCGGAGAGCGACGACTACGAGTGGCCGGAATTCTCCGAGGAGACCGCCGCCGCGCTTTGCTACACCTCCGGCACGACGGGCAACCCGAAGGGCGTGCTCTACTCGCACCGCTCGACGGTGCTGCACGCCTACGCGATCAATCTGCCCGATTCGATGGGCCTCTCCGCGCGCGACACGGCGCTGCCGGTGGTGCCGATGTTCCATGTCAACGCCTGGGGGCTGCCCTACGCCGCGCCGATGGTCGGGGCGAAGATGGTGCTGCCCGGGCCCGGCCTCGACGGGGCCAGCCTGTGCGAACTCTACGCCGCCGAGCGCGTGACGATCTCCGCCGGCGTGCCGACGATCTGGCTGAACACCCTCGCGCATCTGCGCGAGAAAAACATCCGCCTGCCCTCGCCGCACCGCACGATCATCGGCGGCGCGGCGGCCTCGGCGGCGCTGATCCACGCGCTCGAGCACGAACAAGGCATCGAGGTCCGCCACAGTTGGGGGATGACGGAGACCAGCCCCGCCGCCACGATCAACACCTTCAAGGGCCAGCACGCCGCGCTGTCCGCCGAGGCGCGCGACCAAGTCCACGGCAAGCAGGGCCGCATCGTGCCCGGGGTGGAGCTGCGCATCGTGGACGACGCCGGCCGGGAGCTGCCGCGCGACGGCGCCGCGTTCGGCGACCTCGAGGTGCGCGGCCACTGGATTTGCCGCGAGTATTTCAAGGAGGAGGGCGCGGGCGTGCTCCGTCCGGGCGGCTGGTTTCCAACCGGCGATGTCGCCACGCTCGATGCCGACGGCTACATGCGCATCGTCGATCGCACGAAAGACATCATCAAATCCGGCGGCGAGTGGATCAGCTCGATCGAGCTGGAGAACCAAGCGCTCGGCCATCCGGCGGTGGCGGGCGCGGCGGTGATCGGCCTGCCGCACGAGCGGTGGAGCGAGCGGCCGCTGCTCATCGTGGTGAAACGCGCCGGGCACGAAGTCACGGGCGCGGAGTTGATCGAGTTTCTCCGCAGCCGGGTCGCCAAGTGGTGGTTGCCCGACGCGGTGGAGTTCACCGACGCGATCCCGCTTACGGCCACGGGAAAAATCTCGAAGCGCACGCTCCGGGCGACCTACGCGGGTTACTACACGAAGCAGCCGGGGGCGACGTGAAGTGGAGCGCGCGCGTGCGGGTGAGAGCGACGGCGCTCGCAAGCGCGGCTGAAGGCGACGGCGGGCGTTTTGTTTGACCACGGATTGCGCGGATGGGGACGGATCAAGGCACGGATCTTCCGGTGGCCGGGATCGGGGATTGCATCCGTCTCGATCCGTGAAATCCGTGGTGAGAAAAACGGGTGGACGCGGCGCGGCGGCAAGCGCGGCTGATGGCGACGGCGGGCGTTTTGTTTGACCACGGATTGCGCGGAGGAAGACGGAGCAAGCACGGATTTTCCGGCGGCGACTTGTGGTGGAGCGGGTTGACCCCAACGCGCTTTTTGCGCCGCTCCTCCCGGCAAGGCATCCGCGGGCGAGATTTCGCTCACCGGCTGACCAGTGCGGCCATGTTCGCCGGGTAGCGCGCACCAGCCACGGCGCCGGCGGGGAAGATCGCGTTGATCTCCGCGAGTTCCGCCGCCGACAGCACGACGTCGAGCGCGCCGAGGTTCTCGTCGAGATTTTTCGCCCGGCGCGTGCCGGGGATCGGAACGATGTCGTCGCCCTGCGCGAGCACCCATGCGAGCGCGAGCTGGCCGGCGGTGCAGCCTTTCTTCGTTGCGAGCGCCTGGATGCCGGCGACGAGGGCGAGGTTCTTGGCAAAATTCTCGCCTTGGAAACGCGGCGACTGGCGGCGGTAGTCGTCCGCCGCGAAATCCTCGAAGCGTTTGAGTTGCCCCGTGAGAAAACCGCGGCCGAGCGGGCTGAACGGCACGAATGCGATCCCCAGTTCGCGGCAGGCGGCGAGGGGGCCGCTCTCCGGGTCGCGCGTCCACAGCGAATACTCGCTCTGCAGCGCCGCGATCGGATGCGCGGCGTGCGCGCGCCGGATGCTGTCGGCGCCGGCCTCGGAGAGGCCGAGCTGCCGGACCTTGCCGGCGCGCACGAGATCGGCCATCGCGCCAATGGTCTCCTCGATCGGCGTGTCGGCGGCGACGCGGTGCAGATAATAAAGATCGATCACATCGACGCCGAGGCGTTGCAGGCTGGCATCGCAGGCGGCGCGCACGTAGTCGGGCCGGCCGCAGATCGCGCGGGAAGCCGGGTTCGCGGGGTCGCGCACGAAGCCGAACTTCGTCGCGAGCACGACTTCGCTCCGGCGCGTGGCGAGGACTCGGCCGAGGAGCCGTTCGTTGGCACCGCTGCCATACATATCGGCCGTGTCGAGAAAGTTGACCCCGCGGTCGAGCGCGTGGTGGAGGGTCGCGAGCGACTCGGCCTCGTCGCTTGCGCCATAGAATTCCGACATGCCCATGCAGCCGAGACCGAGGGCGGAGACGCGCGGACCGTTTTTGCCGAGAACCCGGGTTTGCATCGCCCGACCGTAGTCAGTGCGGCGGAAAAGTAAAACGCGGGCGGCTGGCGGAGCCCCAACGCCGGCAGCCCGGGGCAATCTTTGTTCCAAACCCGGGCAGGGCAGGAAGTTTTCGACTGGGGTGCAAATCTGGATTGCAAAGCATCGCCCTGCGATAGAGGGGATGCGCCACAATTTCGATGAAAGCCACGCCTGCCAGCCTCGCCCCCTCGCTCTCCCCGTCCGCGGCCCCGGCGGCGGACGAACTCGCCGACTTCCGCACTGACCGCCGGGTGCTGCTGCTCTGCGGCTTGGCTCTGCCGATCGGGTGCATCGGGGCCGTCGTCGCAAAGGGCCTGCTCTGGGCGATCGCGGTCGTCACCAACGGCGCGTTTTTTCTCCGCTTTTCCGCCGAACCGGTCGAGGCGCAGAACAACCACCTCGGCTGGTGGGTGGTGCCGGTGGTGGTCGGCGGGGCGCTGGTCATCGGGCTGATGGCCCGTTACGGGTCGGAGAAAATCCGTGGACACGGGATTCCCGAGGCGCTCGAGGCGATTCTGCTCGGGCGGAGCCTGATCGACCCGAAGGTGGCGGTGCTGAAACCGGTGTCGTCGGCGGTTTCCATCGGCACCGGCGGACCGTTTGGCGCCGAAGGCCCGATCATCATGACCGGCGGTGCGTTCGGTTCGCTCTTCGCGCAGTTGTTTCGGCTGACGGCGGCGGAGCGCAAAACGCTGCTGGTGGCCGGGGCGGCGGCCGGCATGGCGGCGGTGTTTGCGACGCCGGTCGCGGCGGTGTTGCTCGCGGTGGAACTGCTGCTTTTCGAGTGGAAGCCGCGGAGCTTCATTCCGGTGGCGCTGGCCGCCATCGTGGCGGCGTTGGTGCGGGTGCCGTTGCTGGGCGCGGGTCCGGTGTTTCGCGTGCCGCTCCATGCGGCGCCGGGCGCCGGGGCGTTCGCGTTCGCACTGCTGGTCGGAGTTTGCGTGGGATTGGGCTCGGGCGGGTTGACCTCCCTTGTCTATGCGTGCGAAGACGGGTTCGCGAAGCTGCCGGTCCACTGGATGTGGTGGCCGGCGATCGGCGCGGTCGTGGTCGGGGTCGGCGGTGCGCTGGATCCGCGGGTGCTTGGCGTGGGCTACGGGACGATCCACGGTCTTTTGCGGGGCGAGTTGCTGGGCCCGGCGCTCGTCGGTCTGCTCGTGGCCAAGGGCCTGGTGTGGGCGATTGCGCTCGGCTCCGGCACTTCGGGCGGGGTGCTCGCTCCGCTGCTGATGATCGGCGGTTCGCTCGGGGCCTTGCTGGGATCGGCGGTCGGCGGCAGATTCGGCGACGCGGGTCTCTGGGCGATGGTCGGCATGGCCGCGATGATGGGCGGCACCATGCGCGCGCCGCTTACCGGCGTGGTGTTTTTGCTGGAGCTGACCGATGACTTCGCGGCGCTGCCGCTGCTCTTTGTCGGCAGTGTGGCGGCTCTCTGCGTGACGGTGCTGTTGTTGCGCCGCTCGATTCTTACGGAAAAATTGGCGCGGCGGGGCCGCCACGTCGCCCGCGAATACAGCGTGGATCTGTTCGAGCTGATGCGGGTCGGCGATGTGATGGACCGCGTGCCGCCGGTGGTTTCGGCGGACGTGACCGTGGCGGCGCTGTCGGATCGGATTGCCCGGGGCGATGCGCTCCTGTCGAAGCGGCAAGGCACGCTGGTGGTCGATGCGAACGGCAGTCTCGTGGGCATCCTCACGCGGGCCGACATCTTCCGGGCGCTGCAGGGCGGCTCAGCGCCGACCACGACCGTGCGCGAGGCGGCGAGCACCGATCTGGTGGTCGCCTATCCCGATGAGACGTTGCGGGACGCCGTGGCAAAAATGCTCCGCCGCGACGTCGGGAGGCTGCCCGTGGTGGCGCGGGGCGGCGGCGTGCGCATCGTGGGTTATTTGGGGCGCGCCGACGTCCTCGAGGCCCAATTGCGCCGGCAGGAGGAAGAAGAGCGGCGCGAGCACGGACCGCTGCGCGAGACGGCCCGGGCTTTCACTGGCTGAGCGATGCCGACCGCTTTTCCAAGCAAAGCGAACGCGGGTTGATCGCTCCGTTCTGGTCCCGGGGGCAAGCCGGGTGCGCCGAGCGCAGGGCTGGGTATGGTTCAATCGGTCCCGGTGGGGCGAACAGCAGGCGCGGTCGCACCGGGCCCCGCCACCGGGGAGGCGCTGCGTTTGATCTCCGGGCGGCCGCGTGGCCCCGCCGAAAGGTCTTCGGCGCGGTCGGACCAGACTCGCCCGTCGGCCCAGACAGTCGTGCGCGCGAAGCGGAGACCGCATCCCCGCCACCGACCGACCCAAGATTTTGGCCGCGAGCAAGCGCAGGTCGCGCTCGGCCGCCGAAGCGCCGGCGTGCGGCGGCCGGCGCGCGCTTCATCGTCGGCGCGCTTTGCTCGCGGTGCCTTCGCGCGGTCAAACCGCCGGACTCCTTTCCCCGGGGCGCATCGGCGGCCGCTGATCTTACGCGTGAGCAGATGGTGTTTGACGCCGCCGGCCGACGGGTTTCGCTTCTCGCCGGGCCGGCAATTATGAAAAACGTCGAAGCGGAGAAGTCGTCGAAATCACGGGCGGAGTCTGTGGCGTTGGGCCTGACCTTGGGCGCGGTGCTGGGGTCAAGGGGCCATCCGATGGTGGCGTTTGCCGTGGGGTTGGCGGTGGTCTTGGTGGTCGTTGAGCGCAGCGCCCTCACGCGGTCGGAGAAGAAACAAATCTACGGCCAATGCACTGGATTGGTCCTGGGGACAGTCGTCGCGAGCTTTGTGGTCGATAACTGGGCCGAAATCAAAACCGGGTTCGCCGAGGGCTACGCCCGCACACGCTGATATCGGCCCGCGGGTTCGGCCGCCGTCATTGTCTGGAAGTGGCGCGGTGCTTTCGGCCGCGGGTTCTCACGCGGAAGGCGGGCTGAGGCTCGGCGCGGCCGCGGACCGCGGTCGCGTCAGCTCACGGCGCGAGCCTCGATCGGCGCGCGGGTTTTTCCCGGGAGTCGCACGCCGTATGGCCTTCCCGCCTCAGCGGCCGGCCGCCATCGCGCGTTGCAGGTGCGGGGCGAGGCGCTTCGTGAACTCGACGGAGTCGGCTGCCGACAAGTGCGACCACTCCGGGCAATCGAAGCCGGACAGTTCCGGATAATCCGAATAGTAGATGCCGGGCGCGCCCGACTCGCGGATGATGCGGTCCCACGGGCCGGCGCGGGGAGTGGCCTGATCCTCGATTTTCTTCACCTCGCCCGTGTGCGGGAAGCGCACGAAGATCACTTTGCCGCCGCGAGCCTGCAGCTTCTTCACGGTTGCGGCTGTGTCTTTGAAACGCTGTTCAACGGCCAGCCCGACGGCTTTCATGAATTCTTCCTTGGGAATCCAGCTGGGCGGCGGGGGCGGTTGGAAGAGCTCTAGCCAGCCGAACTTCACGCGGTCCTGTAGCGGGCCGGGCTTGGCGCAGGCCTCGGCCATGCGCATGCGGCGGTCGCGGTCGGTCGTCTGGAAATACGGGGGCAGTTTCGGGGCGACGAGCGCGCCGGGGCGGTTTTTGATTTCGATGCGTTTGAGCAGTTGCTTGAGCGTCAGGTCCTCCTGTTTGAGGCAGGCGAGATTTTGCTCGAGCAACAGCGCGAGTTCGTGGCTGGCGCGTTGGGCGGCAGTTTGGGTGCGGAAACGCTTCAGCGCCGCCAGCGATTCGTCGATCGGGCTGCCTTCCGGCGCGAGCCACAACGCGGGCAGGAGGCTCGCGATGACCGTGCCGTGGAATTTCTCGTCGGCCACCAAGTCGGCCAGGATGGGGTAGGCGCAGGTGCCGGGGAGTGCGAGTTGCACCGGCCGTTTGCCCAGACTTTGTTCGAGGGCGTCGAGGTCGACGTCGAAAATCGCGCGTGAGTCGCCGATGACGACGATCGAGTCAGGCTGGACTTTGCGGCGTTCCTGCGCCCAGAAGTCCGAGGTATCGTTGTGCGTCGGCGCGTAGCCGAGGCGGCGCGCACGGACTTCCCACGCCACGGCCGCGACGGCGGTGAGCAACGCGGCCGTCAGCGCGAGGCGGCGCCACGGCAAGTCGGGGATCACCCGGCGGAAATCAAAATTGGAAGTAGATGAAGGCATTGCCGCTGTCTTGGTTGAGGAGGATGGCGCAGAGCATGACGGTCCAGACGCCGACGACGAGCCAGCGCGGTTTGGTCGCGACCATGGCTTCGAGGCTGGTGTTGCGCAGACGCGAGTGGGCGAAGAGCAGGCCGGCGGTCACGAGACCGACTTGCCAGAGTTCGCGCGTGCCGAGCAGCGCGTCGCCATGCGGGAACGCCCCGACCATCGCGCGGATGAGGCGCGCCGCCGTGGTGAAATCGGCCGCGCGGAAAAAGACCCACGCGAAGCAGACGACCACGAAGGTCCCACCGCCGACGAGAAACTGGACCGCGCGCGTGCGGTTGATCTGCGCCTTGTTGATGAACCAGTCGAGCAGACGCTCGAGGACGAGGAAGACGCCGTGGATGACGCCCCAGACGACAAAGGTCCACGCCGCGCCGTGCCAGAGCCCGCCGATGAACATCACAAGCATCAGGTTCACCGCCGAACGCGCCGTGCCGTGGCGGTTGCCGCCGAGCGGAATGTAGAGGAAGTCGCGCAGGAAGGTGGAGAGCGAGATGTGCCAGCGCCGCCAGAAATCCGAGAAGCCGACCGCCGCGTAGGGGAAACGGAAATTGTCCTTCAGGTGAAAGCCGAGGCACAGCGCCGCGCCGATGGCGCACGTCGAATAGCCGGCGAAGTCGAAGAAGATCTGGCCGGAGAACGCCAGCACGCCGGCCCAGGCGTCGAGCCATTGTAGCGGACCGCCGTGACCGAAGACCGTGTCGGCGGAGCCCGAGAGCAGCGTGTCGGCCAGCACGGTTTTCTGAAACAGGCCGAGCGTCATCAGCATCAGGCCCCAGCCGAACTGGCCCGGGCGCAGCGCCGGCGCGCTGACGAGTTGCGGCAGAAAATCCGCCGCGCGCACGATCGGGCCGGCCACGAGCTGCGGGAAGAAAGACACGGCGAGCGTGAAGTCGCGCAGCGATTTCGTCGGCGCGCAGACGCCGCGATAGACATCGAGGGTGTAGGAGAGCGAGTGGAAGGTGTAGAATGAAATCCCGATCGGCAGGAAGACGTCGAGGTGCGGGGGCTGGTAGTGCACGCCGGCGCGCTCAAGCAGCCACTGGGTGTTCGCGAGGAGGAAGTTTCCGTATTTGAAAAATCCGAGCATGCTCAGGTTCGAGGCCACGCTGGCCCACATCCAAGCCTTGCGGGTGCCCGGCGTCGACGCGCCGGCGATGCGGGAGCCGAGATAGAAGTCGAGCGCGGTGGTGGCGAAGAGCAGCAGCGCGAACGGCGGATTCCACGCGCCGTAGAAAACGTAGCTCGCCACGAGCAGCAGGTTCTTGCGCGCTTCCCAGCCGCGCAGCAGCCAGTAGGTGCCGACGACGACAACGAAGAAGACGACAAACGTCAGGGAATTGAACAGCATCAGTTGGGTGGGGACTGAAGGGGGTAACCGACTCGCGGAACGAAAGTAGAACGCGGGAACACGGCAACGAAAATTTGGCCGGCGTCAGCGCCGCCGTTTCTGGCGCCGGTGCGGGCCGGACTCATTTTCAGAGGAGAAACGCCACGGCGCCGGCCGAAGCGCTCTGGCTCGGGCTGAGGAATTTTCCTGCGAACCTTCCGGGGCGTGAGCGAGCTCGCCGACCTGCCCGGCCCGGCTCACTTGTGCTTCGGGGGACCGGCCAAGCGCGACGCGATCCGACTGGCAGCGAAAAGAACTCCGCCGCCGGCCAGCGCCGCGACGACGAAGTGCGTCGCGCTCAACCCGCCGGCCGATCCGCCGCAAAGCTCCGGCCCGCCCAGCCCGAGCGCGGCGCCGAGCCCGACGTAGGCGGCGACGCACAGCACGCACTTGGGCGTGAGCGCGAGCAGCGCCGCCGGCAACAGCCACCGGACGGCGCGGCGAACACGGGAAGACTCAGCGCGCGCCGACGACATCGACGGCCTTTTCGTAGCGGTCGTGGTGACGGAGCCATTGCATGCCGTATTCGTCGTTCGCCTCGTCGCGGCCCTTGGGCACGAGGTCGAGCAGATGGTATGTGCCCATCACCACCTCCACGCCGCGGCCATAGGTGGAGTAGGTGTGATAGACGTCGCCGGCGGCGTCGCGGAGAAAGACGCTGATCGCGGGCGCCTCGGTCTGCGGGAAATCCATCTTGCCGTAATTGTAGTTCACGCCCCCGCGCTGGATTTCCTCCGCGGTGAACGACACGTGGAAATCCCGGTTGAAGGCGGTGCCGTGCGACGAGACCCAGGTGACCGCCCAGCCCATCCGCGCCTTGAACGGCAGGCTTTCAGCGAGCGGGGCGTGGGAGACGGCGGCGAAGGAAACATCGCGCGCCTTCAGGTGCGCCACGGTCGGGTTGATATGATCCAGCATGAAGGAGCAGCTCTTGCAGCCTTCCGCCCAGCCGGGACCAAACATGAAATGCTGGACGATCAGCTGGCTGCGGCCCTCGAAGAGATCGGCGAGCGACACGCGGCCGGTCGGTGACTCGAAGGTGTAGGCTTGGTTGATTTTCACTCGCGGCAGTTCGCGCCGGCGCCGGGCGAGCCGGTCGCGGAGCCGGGTGAATTCTTTTTCTTCGCGCAGGAGCTCGTGGCGGGCCGCGAGCCATTTTTCGGGAGACACGATGGCCGGATTTTCCAGGGAGTCGTTATTCATCGGAGCTTGAGTTTGGTTTGTGACTGCGGTTGAGGAGGCGGATTCGGGAGGGGGAAGCGGCCGGGCAAGGCGGTAGCCCGGGGTCCTTTCGGACGGAGAACGGGAGGCGGATTAGCGGGGCGGAGCCGCCGGAGAATGCTCGGACGGATCAGCCTCGGACGCGGCGGGCCGGAGTTTTTCGTATTCGGCGACGAGGCGGGCATGGGTCGCCCAGAACGGTGGCCGGGGCGAATTTTCCAGCAGCGCGATGAGGAGTGTGAGGTGGGTGTGCCAGCCGGCGGCGTAGTTGGTGAGATCGGCCTGCTCCTCGGCACCGCGGGTGCGGTGGGTGAGGACCAGCAACACCTCCCGGCCCTGCGGGGTCAGCTCGAAGGTGACCTCCGAATCGTCGCTGCCGAACGTATAGGCGAGCAAGCGCGGCGGCTCGCACCTGAGCACGCGCCCCGCGAAGGTCACGCCGGGATCCTGCACTTGGGCGAAGCGCGCCGGCGGTGTCTCGCCGGGCGCAAGATTCTTGTGCACCATGGCGAACACGACTTTGCCGCCGGCCCTCTGCTCGAGCACGCCGCCACAGAGCCAGCGGGCGCGTTTCTCGGGATCGACCAGGTAAGACCAGACGCGTTCGATGGGGCCGGGGAGCGTGCGCACGAGGCGCACTTCCGCCGGGCCGTGGAATTTTCCGAGGATGTCGTTTGGTTTCATGGGAAGTCAGGGCCTCTTCTTTTTCTTTGCGAGCCGCTCGTCGTCGGCCTTCAGCTCGCGCTCCAGGGCGTCGAGGCGGCGCGACCACGCGGCGCGGGTTTGGTGCAGCCACGCGTCGAGTTCGTCGAAGCCGGCGGGGTTGAGCGATTGGATGCGCGACTGGCCGTCGGCGCGGGTGACGACGAGGCCGGCCGCGCGAAGAACGTTGAGATGCTGCGAAATCGCCGGGGCGCTCAGGTCGAACTCCTCGACGAGCTGGCCGGCGGACAGCTCGCGCTCGGCGAGCAGCTCGACGATGCGGCGGCGGGTGGGATCGGCGATGGCTTCAAGGGCGAGCATGGCGATAAGATTAAGCAGATACTTAATTAAGCAAGGGCAAAAATACCTCGCGGCCGCCGGCGCGCGGAGGCGGCCCCTCGCCGTCGCTCCAGGGATGCCACTCGCCGCAATGGAGAGGACAGGCGTCGCAGGCCGTTTGCCGGCGTGGCCGTTCTCGGGTGCACTGCCCGGCAGCCCCGGCCCATGAGTGATCTACGGCATCTCCTCCTGATTTGTTTCGGCGTTTGGGCTGCGGCCGACGCCGGCGGCACCACGGTCGTCCCGCCGGATTTCGCGCAGCTCGTGAACGGTTCCGACTACGTCGTGCGCGCCCGGGTGGCGAAAGTCACCGCCGAGCCGCGCACGGTCGAGGGCCGCGCCCTCATCTTCACCCGGGTCGAATTCGAAGTGCTCGCCGTGCTCGCGGGCGCGCCGCCGCGCAATCTCGTGCTCGTCATGCTCGGCGGCAAGCTTGGCGACGAGGAGCTCTGGATCGGCGGCGCGCCGCGCTTCGCGGCGGGCGACGAGGACATACTCTTTGTCTCCGGCAACGGCGCGAACCTCCATCCGCTCTACGCGCTGGGCCACGGCCGCTATCCCGTCCGCCGCGATGCGGCCGGGCGAGAGTTCGTCGCGCGCAGCAACGGCGTGCCGCTGACCGGGGTCGCCGAGGTCGCGCTCCCGCTCGCGGAAGAACCGCCCGGTGCCGGCCCCGGGCCGAGGGGCGCCGCCGGCCGTGCGCTGACGCCCGCGGAGTTCGCGGCCGCGATCAAGCAAACGCGGGCCTCTTCCCTCCGTGAAAAATAGAAACCCCTTCCGCCTTGCCGCCGCCCCGTGGGCCGCGTTGTTCGCCGTCGCTTCTGCCGCCGCCTTCACCTTCGACCGCGGCCCGACCGGCACGCCGATCTCGATCAACCCCGGTTCGTTCACGATGGCGATCCGGCTCGGCACGACGCCCGTGCTGACCGACGGCAGCGATTTCAGCACGAGCGTGCTCGCCGCGATGGACGAATGGAACGCCGTGCTCGGCCGCCTCCAGTTCCTCGGCGTCATCCAGCCGCCGGGGGGCGTGCAGCTCGAGGAAGACCGCGTGAACGAAATTGTTTTTTCCCCGACGGTCTATGGGCAGGCCTACAGTCCTGGCGTGGTCGCCGTCACGATGTCGCGGCGGGCCGGCACTCCGCGGGCCGACGGCACGTGGCAGCGCGTGCAGGCCGACATTTTCTTCAACACCGCCAACACCTGGAACTCCTATCGCGGCGCGCGCCAGCAAAACCCGCTCGATCTCCGCCGCACCGCGCTGCACGAACTCGGGCACGTGCTGGGCCTGGAGCACCCCAACGCCGCCGGCCAGACGGTCGCCGCGGTCATGAACAACAACGCCGCCGAGCAAAGCCTCACCGCCGACGATGTCGCGGGCGGGCAGGCGCTCTACGGGCCGCCGGGCGCGGTCACCCGGCCGGCGAACAACGACTTCGCTGCCGCGGAGGAATTCGTCGGGACGGCGGCGACCGGCAACAGCTTCGGCGCGACGAAACAGCTCGGCGAACCCAATCACGCCACCGGCAACTTCGGCGGCGCCTCCGTCTGGTGGCGCTGGCCCGCGCCGGGCCGCGGCACGCTCACGCTCACGACCGCGGGCAGCGGATTCGACACTGTGCTCGCCGTCTATACCGGCGCCACCGCCGGCGAGCTCACGCAGCCCGCCTCCAACGCCGACGTGCCTCGCGTTCGCCGCCGCCGACGGCGGCACCGTGCCCGTCATCGCGACGCCGTTGCGCGCGCAACTGGTGACGACCGGCGGCACGGTTTCTTTTTTCGCGCCCGGCACGAGCGGCACCGTGCAATGGCAAATCTCCACCGACGGCGGCGCGACGTTCACCAACCTCGCGAACAACGCCACGTTCTCGGGCGTCACTACGCGCACGCTCACCGTCAGCAACGCCGGCGCGGGCAACGGCGCGCTCTATCGCTACGTGCTCACCGCCCCCGGCGGCTCCGTCGCGAGCAACGCCGCGCGCCTCACCGTCGCCGAAGCGTTCTTCCCGATGCCGGTCGCGCTCGCGACCGATGCGGCGGGGAATTTCTACGTGGCCGACAGCGCGAGCGACACCATCCAACGCTTCACCAATGCCGGCGAGATCACCCTCGTCGCCGGCACCGCGGGCCAGGCGGGCTCCGCCGACGGCACCGGCGCCGCCGCGCGCTTCAACGACCCGAGCGCGCTCGCCGTCGCGCCCGACGGCACGGTCTTCGTGGCCGACACCGCCAACGCCACCCTCCGCCGCATCTCCGCCGCCGGCGTCGTGACGACGCTCGCGGGCTCCGCCACCGCGCGCGGCAACACCGACGGACCGGGCGCGCAGGCGACGTTCTCCGCGCCGGCTGGCCTCGCGCGCGACGCGGCGGGCGTGCTCTTCGTCGCCGATTCCGCCACTCACACCATCCGGCGCGTCGCCGCCGACGGCACGGTGTCCACCTTCGCCGGCCTGGCGGGCGCCGCCGGCACTGCCGACGGCACGGGTGCGGCGGCGCGTTTTAACCGTCCGACGGGTCTCGCTCTCGACGCCAGCGGCAACCTCTTCGTCGCCGACACGACCAACAACACGCTCCGCCGCATCACGCCCGCGGGAGCCGTCACCACCCTCGCCGGACTTGCCGGCGTGAGCGGCAGCACCGACGGCACCGGCAGCGGCGCGCTCTTCAACGGTCCGGCCGGAGTCGCGGTGAACGGCGCCGGCAACGTCCTCGTCGCCGACACCGGCAACTCCACCATCCGCCAGATCACGCCCGCCGGCACGGTCACGACGGTCGCCGGTTTGTCCGGCATCGCGGGCCTCACCGACGGCACAGGAGCCGACGCGTGGTTCAACCAACCGCGCGCCCTCGTCGCGCCCGGCGGCGAGATCACCGTCGCCGACACGGGCAACGCCGCCCTCCGCCGGATTGCCGCCGGCGGAGTCGTCACGACTTTGCAGCTCGCGCGCGCGGCGGCGCCGCCGCCCGCGGTCACCCCTCCGGCGCCGGCAGCTCCGCCGCCCGCGTCATCCGGCGGCGGCGGCGGTGCGCCGGGGGCCGCCTTTTCGATTCTCCTGCCGCTGCTGCTGCTGCTCGCGCGGCGGGCGCGGGAGAGCGGGGCGGGCCGCCCCGGGCGGTGATCGGGGTCGGGCGGCACGCGGCGCAGGGCTTTCCGGTCTGCGCGCGCCGACGTTTCCCGCGTGGGTCAGCGCGCACGCCCGCGCCAAACCGCGCGCGCAAGCGCGCTGCCCCACATTTAGGAAAACAAACCGGAAAGCCGCGGCAGGCGGCGCATCGGTCGAGACCCGGGCTTTACATGGCGCCGTCCGGGTGCGACGATGCGACCGTGCCTCCCGCTACTCGCTCCTTCCGCTGGGTCTTCGCCGCGTTGCTGCTCGCGCCGGGGGCGGTGTCGGCGCAAGTCACCGCGCCCGCGCCGGTGCGCGAGTATCTGTTCGCCGGCAATTTTTCCGACACGTTGGGCGGGCCGGACCTGCAGCCGCAGGGCGGGAGCGTGGTGGACGGGTCCTACTTTTTTGGGCCGGGCCAGGGCTTGCTGCTCGCGGATCTGTCGTTGGCCACCAGCACCTACACGCTCGAGCTGGCGCTGACCTACGCCGCGACCGGGGGCTACCGGAAAATCGTCGATTTCCTGAACCGAGCATCTGATACCGGCTTTTATGTGCTGGGCAATTCGCTGAACTTCTACCCCGTGGCCGACTCCGGGCTCACCGAAGTCGTCGCGGGTCAGCCGGTGCACGTCGTCTTGACGCGCGATGCGGCCACCAGCGTGATCTCCGCCTACGTGAACGGGCTGCTGAGCCTGAGTTTCACCGATTCGGGCGGCCTCGGCGTGATCAACGGTCCGAATCGAGAACTCTATTTCTTTGTCGATGACTTGGCGACTGGAGGCGGCGAAGCTGGGGCGGGCTCGGTGGATTTTATCCGTCTCTACAATCAGTCGTTGGATTCGGCCCAGGTGCTTTCGCTTTTCCAGAACGGCCCCGCCGCCGTGCCGGAGCCGTCCGTCGCGGCACTGCTCGCGCTCGGCGCCGGCCTGCTGCTCCTGCGCCGCCGCCGACGCGCCGTCGCGGCGGGTCGGGATTGATCCCGCACCGGGCGGCAAGAGCGAGCGCGGTGCGTTGACCGGCGGGGCGGGGACTGCGCGTCGGGCGCCGGCTCCGGCCGAGTCGCGCGGAGCTGGCGCGGGGGCGGTTTGCGGCGCGGGCAAAATTGACGGGTTAACGGCTTGTCCGCCCGCTCAGGGTCTGAGTAACTCGCCCCGAAATCCGGGCCGTGGTCCATGCGGTCGCACTCCGGACCGCCGCCCTCCCAACCTCAGTATTCTACCCCCCATGCCGGTCGCTCCTGTTGGCTCTTGTCCTGACGCCGCGTCGAAGCTCCCGCCCGATGCCACAGCGCGCGAAGCCGACTGGCTGGCGCGCGTTTACCGGCCGCACGAGACCAACCTGACGGTCCGCGCCGTCGTCGTCGGCATGGCCATCGGGGCGGCGATGTGCCTCTCGAATCTCTATGTGTTTTTCAAAACCGGGTGGAGCATGGGCGTGACGCTCACGGCCTGCCTCCTCGCCTTCGGATCTTTCCAGCTCCTCCAGGCGTTGCGGCTCGTCAAGCGGCCCCTCGGCGCGCTCGAGAACAACGCGCTCAGCACCGTCGCCTCCGGCGCGGGCTACATGACGGGGGGCGGCAACATGGCGGCGTTCGGCGCGCTCCTCATGCTCACCGCGGTGCGCCCCGACCCGGTCGCCATGATTGCGTGGTTCGGCGTGATCGCCGCGCTCGGCGTCTTCGTCGCCATCCCGATCAAGCGCCAGCTTATCAACCACGAAGGGCTCGCGTTTCCCACGGGCACGGCGACGGCGGAGACGATCGCGTCCATCCACTCCGCGGCGGCCGGAGGCGGCGGCGGCAAAGCCGCGTGGTTGGCCGGCGCCGGCGCCGCGGCCGCCGCGCTGACTTGGATGCGCGACGCGTGGCACTGGATTCCGTCCACGTTCGGTCTGCCGCTGACGCTCGCCGGCCGCCCGTTGGCGGAGTGGACGCTTTCGTTCAAGGCCGAGGTCGTGCTCATCGGCGGCGGCGCGCTGATGAGTTTTCGCACCGGCTGGTCGCTGCTGCTCGGCGGCTTGCTCACCTACGGCGTGCTCGGGCCCGCGCTCCTCGCCCACGGCATCATCACCACCGTCAGCTACAAGGCCATCGTCGCGTGGACGCTGTGGCCCGGCGCCGCGATTCTCGTCGCCTCCGGCCTCACGTCCTTCGCGCTGGATTACCGGAGCATCGCGCGCACGTTCACCGGACTGGCCCGGATTTTTCGGCGGCAATCCGCCGCGGCCGCCGACACCGGCCTCGCAGCCGTGGAGTGCCCCGAGTGGTGGTTTCCCGTCGGGTTCGTCGTCCTCGCGCCCGTCGTCACCGGCCTGATGGTCTGGCTTTTCCAGATTCCGCTGTGGGCCGGGCTCATCGCCGTGCCGCTGGCCGTCGCGATGGGATTCGTCGCCGCCCGCGTCACGGGCGAGACCGATGTCACGCCGACCAAGGCCCTCGGGCCCGTCACCCAGATGATCTTCGGCGTCATCACGCCCGGCAATCTCTCCGGCAATATCATGTCGGCCAACGTCACGGGCGGCATCGGGCTGCACGCCGCGGACCTGCTCACCACGCTCAAGACGGGGTGGCTGCTCGGCGCCAAACCGCGGCACCAGTTCTACGCCCAGCTCTTCGGCGTCCTCGTCGGCGCCGCCATCGTCGTGCCTGCGTTCAATCTCATCATCCCCGATCCGGGCGTGCTCGGCGGCGAAGCCTGGCCGGCGCCCTCGTGCGTCGTCTGGGCCGGAGTTTCCAAGTCCTTTTCCGGCGGCATCGGCGAGCTGCACGCCTCCTCCAAGTCCGCCATCCTCGTCGGCCTCGCCCTCGGCGTCGCGCTGGCGTTGTTCGAGAAATTCGCGCCCAAGACCCTCCGCCCGCTCCTGCCCTCGCCGGCGGGGCTGGGCATCGCGATGGTGCTGCCCGGCAGCAATTGCATCGCCATGTTCGCCGGCGCGTCGGCCGCGGAGTTTATGCGCCGGCGCTTCCCCGTGCTCGCCGAGAAGACCGTGGTGCCCGTCGCCTCGGGCCTGATCGCCGGCGAAAGCCTGATGGGCATCCTCATCGCCGTCCTCGTCGTCACGGGACTCCTCGCCCGGTGACGCCCGGGGCGTAGCCGGAGCCGGCGCCCGGCCCGGGCCGAGGCCGCGGGCCGGACGCGCGAAGGCGCGAGCCGATTGGCGAAGGCGAGTGGCGAGAGGCGAAGGCGTGAGGCGAGTGGCGAAGGCGTGAGGCGAGTGGCGAAGGCGCGAGGCGAGTGGCGAAGGCGCGAGGCCGAAGGCGAAGGCGCGAGGCGAGTGGCGAAGGCGCGAGGCCGACCGCGAAGCGCCGAAGCGAGCCGGGCGAAGGACCGAAGCGAGTGGGACGACGGACCAAAGCGAGCCGGTAAAGGGCCGAAGCGAGCCGAGCGAAGGACCGAAGCGGAAGAAGGGTGTGCCCTCGCCGGCCCACCGAACAATGAGCCCCGTGCCCTCACCGGCCCGCGTGGCCGGGCCCGCGTGGCCCCGCGCGCTTTGTCACGTAATACGTGACAAGTTTCGCCCGGGGACTTTCAGAGGGGTTTGTCACGTATTACGTGACAAAGCTCGGTCAACTTAGCGGCCGACCGCGGCGCTTGGCGCTGACCCACGCGAGGAGCATGAGCGTGCGCTCACCGTCGGGCACGGCGCTTTGGGCTTTCAGGAATTCGTGCACGCGTTGGCGCGGCAAGCCGAGGTAGCGGCCGAGATTCACCTTCTCGCCGCGCTTGCGGATCAGGTAACGCGCCTCGGCGGCGAGTTCGTTCCAGAGCGGCGTGCCTGCGCCGGGCCGCACGGTGCTGCCGCGACGCACGCGGCGTGATTGACGGTAATGGTGGACGGCGAGCTTGGCCGTGGCTTCAGCGACGGACGACAGGCCTTCGCCCATGTCGAGGAGCATGCGCAGACGAGGATTGGTTTGCATGAGAGCAATCGGTTGGCGGCCCGTGACGCCGAACAAAACAATTTCCGCTCCCCGCCTCAACCCGCAAAACGCGACCATCGTCGTCGGATGACTTGTCACGTAATACGTGACAAGTATCACCCGGGGACTTTCAGAGGGGTTTGTCACGTATTACGTGACAAATCACGCGGCGGGGCGGAGGGGCAAAACCGGCGCGCGAAGGGGCACGAGGCGTAGGGCGAGGTCGTGTGACCTCGGCATTGAAAAACGTGGGGTGTTCGTGGCGGGGGCAACTTGCCCGCCATAGCCTTGGCGAAGGAGGGCGAGCTCGCCCGACAGAATCCACAGCCGGAGCCGGTCTCCGCGCGGAGGTGCGGGCTGGCCGCGTCGTAGCTCAAAGGGCGAGGACGGGAGTCGGGGCGCGGTGGCAATTCTCGCAGGTCGGTCGGAGCTCGAGCATGCCGCCCCTTGACGCCACGCGCCGCGCCCCCGAGCCGATTTCCGATCAGACAATCACAGTGAGCTACGCGACGAGGCGGTGCAGGCTGACGGCTTCGGTTGGCCGAGTCCCGAGTCCAATTTCGGGGATTTTTAGGTTCGATGGACTCCGTCAATCTCCCGTGCGCTCCCGCCCGGATTCAGGATGGCGGGCGCCGTGCAGGATGCTGAGAAATTGCACGGTGTCGCCGCGGGAGGAAATCCGGTAGCGGATGACGTAGGGGAAGCGCTCCACGAGAAATCGCCGGACGCCACCGTGGCGCGCTGGCCAGCGTTCGGGCGCGAGCATCACGGTTTCGACGGCTTTCTCCGCCTCGTCCAGAAATTCAGCACCCAAGGCCGGCCGCTGCTTTTGGTAGTAGCGTGCGGCCTCGATCAGGTCCGTTTCAAAGCCTGGATGAAACCACCGGTGCATCAAAGCGCGGCCCGCGCGTTCTTGAAAACTTCTCCTTGGGTCTTGGGTTGGACTTGGCCGGTCTCGAGCTCGTGCGAACGGGAGAGGGCGGCGAGGTCCGCGAGGGCGTCATCGGAAGCGCCAAAGCTTCTCCAGATGGCGGTGGCGACGCGCAGCCGGTCGCGCTCCGGCAGCTTCAACGCCGCCTCGGTGATCTGCTGCGTGTTGGCTGTCATGCCGCTACCATCGCCCGAAGTTTCGCTCAGTCAATTCGGTTTCCGGCTAAGACAGCGGGGCGGGCTTGCCGCGTCGTAGCTCAACGCGCGACTTGCCGCGCCGAAGTCGGAGTGCGGAGGCGGGAAACGGGAGAGGCGCGGTTGCAATTCTCGCAAGTCAGTCGGAGTTCGAGCATGCCGACCTTTTACGCCGCGAGCCGCGCCCCGCGAGCCAAGTTCCGGCCGGAAAATCACAGTGCGCTACGCGGCGGGGCGGTGCAGGTCAGTTCGTATGTGTTCCCTAGAACACGATTCAAGACATGGAGTGGCCCTGACTTGAAGGACTGCGAATTGACTGATTTTCTGCGGCCGCTGAATCTAGCTAACAACATATGAACTCTGACGAGCGGTTTTTCTATCACAGTTTTCCTCGCCGTGGTCGCGACACGATTGGCGAGGTCACCAAGGGATGTGAAATTCTTGCGCTTATTCGAGATGCCGGGCTCCTTCTAGCTCCAGAGATTGTGGAGTGGAGATATTCACATGCTAATGGGTCTCCGCCACGAGTGGAGCGATTCCTTCAGAATCGAGTGTGCTTTACGGAGCTGTCGCCCAGTGAGCTTGCACGACACGCAAGTGAATTTGGTCATTTCGCGTTGGAGTTCCGAATAGAGACAATACGGAAGTTGGGAGGAATGCCTGTCTTCTACGTTCCTAATCCCAAGGAAGCAAATGACAGCACGCCGGAGCAATTGGGTTCGACGCTTGTAATTCAGCTCATGGATGCCAGGAATTTGGCCAATCATATCGCTGGGCTTTCAGAAGTGTTCAGGGGACCGGTTCCGGTGGAGCGAGAAATTGATTTCTGTGTAGAGTTCAAAGAAAATCCAAATGCCACAAAGAGTTTCCGATTGGTTACGGATGAAGCGAAGAAAACGCTAGAAGCCATTACACATGGAGTGACTCCAGCGCGGATGCTCGCAGACGGAATTACTGGAACGCTAAATTTATTTTATCCAACCGATGGCCATACCGAAAATTCGACGATGGTAAATTATCGGCAGCGAGAATGGCGGATAATTGGGAATGTCTCGGTAAAAGGCGTCAGCCTTATGAAAAGGCTTAACCCAGAAGAGAGGGATCAATTGCAGCGGATAGACGCAGAATTTTTTGGCAGAGTATTGGAGTGTCCGCTGGGTGATGTCCCTCTGCTGGACGCATGCCTAATGTATCCGAAGTTGAATGGAGAACCTATTATTGAATTAGTGAATCGCGTTATCGTTCCAGACTCCGCAGTTGCGAAAGCGAAGAATGTCTTGTCAGGGCTTCGCCGCCCGCCGATGGTTGTATCACTGACGGAAATAGCAGAATCTCCCGGCGCTTAGTTGACCGGAGAATTAGGCTGGATCGTAATCCAAGTAGGGCCCGAGCCAACGTTCCACTTCGGGGAGCGGCATGCTCTTTCGCTGGGCGTAGTCTTCCACCTGATCGCGGGCTAGCTTGCCCACCGCGAAATACTTTGAGTCCGGGTGATTCAGGTAGAAACCGGAGACGGCACTCGGGGGCATCATCGCGAAGGACTCGGTGAGCGTGATGCCGGTCGCCTTCTCAGCACCGAGGAGATCGAAGAGGAGGCGTTTCTCCGTGTGGTCGGGGCAGGCGGGGTAGCCGGGGGCGGGGCGGATGCCGCGGTATTTTTCGCGGATGATGTCCTGCATCGAGAGGTTTTCGGTTTTGCCGTAGCCGGAGAAGTCGCGCGCGGATTTGTGGAGCATCTCGGCGAGGGCTTCGGCGAGGCGGTCGCCGAGGGCCTTGGCCATGATGGCCGAGTAGTCGTCGTGCTGCTGCTCGAACTGGTGCGCGAAGGCGTCGACGCCGTGGCCGGAGGTGACGGCGAAGCCGCCGAGGTAGTCGATGCGGCCGCTCTCCTTGGGCGCGAGGTAG
>JACQFT010000237.1 GCA_016199925.1 Opitutia bacterium
CGCCGCCCGCGCCGCCGAACCCGCCGCGCCCGAGACTCCCGCTTCCGAGATCGCCCTCCAAAACTCCATGGTCGTCGTCGCCCGCGCCGACGGCACCACGTTCCTCTGGGACGGCGTCGATCTCAAAAAGCGCATCGAGTATGCCTCCATCGGCCTCGAACTCTGCCTCACCTCCGACCAGATCGAGGCCGAACTCCGCCGCGCCCTCTTCGACAACATCGCGCTCGGCGACCTCAACAACACCATCGTCCTCAACGCCAAGACCCTCATCGAGAAGGACGCCGATTTCGCCAAGTTCGCCGGCCGCATCCAGCTCACCTACATCTACGAAGAAGTCCTCGGCTGGGACATCGTCCGCGACGGCATCTCCGCGCTGAAATCATTTCACCAAAAAGCCTTCGCCAAATACGTCGAGCACGGCATCGCCATCAAGCGCCTCTCCCCCCGCCTCAAGGAATACGACCTCGCCAAAATCGCCGCCGCCCTCGATCCCACCGCCGACTTCGAGTTCGACTTCCTCGGCGTCCAGACCCTCTACGACCGCTACCTCATCATCGACAAGACCGGCCCGCACGCCCGCCGCATCGAGACCCCGCAGTTCTTCTGGATGCGCGTCGCCCTCGGCCTCTTCCTCGACGAGAAAAAGCGCACCCGCGAAGACTGGGCCATCCGCCTCTACGACCTCTACAAGTCCCGCCGCTTCTGCTCCTCCACGCCCACCCTCTTCAACTCTGGCACGCTCCACACCCAGCTCAGCTCCTGCTACCTCTACTACGTCGACGATTCCCTCGAGAGCATCATGTATCGCGGCATCGCCGAAAACGCCCAGCTCTCCAAGTGGGCCGGCGGCCTCGGCGGCTCCTGGACCTCCGTCCGCGGCACCGGCGCGCACATCGCCGGCACCAACGGCGAATCCCAGGGCGTCATCCCCTTCCTCAAGCTCCACAACGACCAGCTCCTCGCCGTCAACCAGGGCGGCAAACGCAAAGGCTCCGGCTGCGCCTACCTCGAATCCTGGCACAACGACATCTTCGAGTTCCTCGAACTCCGCCGCAACACCGGGGACGACCGCCGCCGCACCCACGACATGAACACGGCCAACTGGATCCCCGACCTCTTCATGAAACGCATGGAGGCCCGCCAGCCCTGGACCCTCTTCCGCGCCAACGAGACCCCCGACCTCCACCACCTCTACGGCCGCAAATTCGAGGAAGCCTACCTCCGCTACGAGCAACTCGCCGCCGACGGCAAAATCCAGGGCCACACCATCGAGGCCCTCGAGCTCTGGAAGAAAATGCTCTCGATGCTCTTCGAGACCGGCCACCCGTGGATCATCTTCAAAGACCCCTGCAACCTCCGCTCCCCCCAGGACCACGCCGGTGTCATCCACTCCTCGAACCTCTGCAGCGAGATCACCCTCAACACCTCGAACGACGAGACCGCCGTCTGCAACCTCGGCTCCGTCATCCTCGACTCCCACCTGAAAGCCGACGGCACGCTCGACCTCGAGAAACTCCGCGACACCGTCCACGTCGCCGTCCGCGCCCTCGACAACGTCATCGACATTAATTTCTACCCCACCGAGGCCGCCAAACGCTCCAACCTCCGCCACCGCCCCATCGGCCTCGGCGTCATGGGCCTCGCCAATTCCCTCTACATGAAGGGCGTCCCCTTCGCCTCCGACGCCGCCGTCGAGTTCAACGACGAGTTCATGGAGGCCATCGCGCACTACGCCTACGAAGCCTCCTCCGACCTCGCCGCCGAACGCGGCACCTACTCCAGCTACAAAGGCTCCAAGTGGGACCGCGGCCTCCTCCCGCAGGACACCGTCGATCTCCTCGAGCAGGAACGCGGCCTGCCCATCAACGTCCCCCGCGGCGGCCGCATGAACTGGGAGCCCCTCCGCGCCAAGATCGCCAAGCAAGGCATGCGCAACTCCAACGTCCTCGCCATCGCCCCCACCGCCACGATCTCCAACATCACCAACACCTCGCCCTGCATCGAGCCCACCTACAAGAACCTCTACGTCATATCCAACCTCTCAGGCGAATTCGTCGTCCTCAATCCCTTCCTCGTGAAGGACCTCAAGGCCCGCGGACTCTGGAACCAGGAAATGTCCGACGCCCTCAAGTATTTCGACGGCGAACTCGCCGACATCGACGCCATCCCCGCCGACCTGAAGGCCCGCTACCTCACCGCCTTCGGAGTGGACTTCAAGTGGGTGATCGACGCCGCCGCTCGCCGCCAGAAGTGGATCGACCAATCCCAGTCCGTGAACCTCTGGCTCAAGTCCCCCGACTTGAAAGTCCTCTCCCACATGTATCGCTCCGCGTGGCACGCCGGCCTCAAGACCACGTATTACCTCCGCAGCATGGGCGCCTCCGGCGTCGAGAAAGCCACGCTCAACGTGAAGAAAGACGTGAGAGGCGCCGCCGGCGAAACCAAAGCCGAGACGGCAACTCGCGACGCCGGAGTCGCGTCAGCCGCCGCGGAACTTTCCACAACGCCGTTCCCCACCGCTGGTGCTGAACTCTCAACTCTCAACGCTCAATCTTCAACTGGCGCGAAGCGCCAATACACCGCCGCTGAAAAAACCGCGTGCTCCATCGACGCCATGCGCAACGGCGGTGAATGCGAAGCTTGCCAGTAACCTAATAACCAAGTTTCTTTCACCTACGGGCCGCAGGTAACGCAAGTTGCCCGCGGCCTTTTCATAAAATGACTTTCTCCGAGTTCTACCACGAACTGCAAAAACGCGAAGGCCATGAACCCCAAACATTGATCGATGCTTGGCCTGCCAGCCTTGCAAAGGAGATCGCCGAAGATTTTCTTCAAGGCGTTAATTCGCAGCCGCTCAAAGGTTCAGTTTGCCCGATTCGCCCCGGAAGCTCAAACCAGTCGATTGGCAATCAAGTCGAAGCTTTTGTCGTTCCCCGGTTGGCCGCCGGGCTTCCTAATTTTCGTTTAGAGAAATGCACCGGCGCTGGTTATCCCGACCAACAACTGAGTCGCGACGACCTACTGATTCCACTGGAACTCAAAGCGACCGGTGATTGGAATCCCAATGATTCAAATCGAAGAGTTTTAACCTCATCATCTGAAAAACTCAGAAAATATTTCAGGCCGCCCATCTATCATCTACTCTGCACCGTTCTTTATACAGCTGAAAAGGGAGGCACGAGGATTGATGCAATCCGGCTCGATTTTCTAGAACCCGATTCACCCGTAAGCGTTCGCCTGGAAGTTTCAGTGAATCACAAGCTCCTCGCGACAGGGAAGCACAAGAGCGTCACAATTTAGCCAACTTGTATGCTCACAGCGCTAAAAACTTCCGCCCCTTCGGTTACTGCTCTTCTCGATGAGCTAAGTGATTTTTCTGCTTTCGGGGACTCAACAAGAATAACGAACATCACAGGTCCAAACGCTGACCGCATACCCGTTTTCACTAACGAATTCTGGACGGCGAAGCAGCGCGCCGCGCATCCACTCCACGAAGTTTCCTACCGCGCGTGCTTCAAGCCGCAGTTGCCGCGCTTCTTCATCGAGCGGCTCACTCAGCCCGACGATTTGGTTTACGACCCCTTCATGGGACGCGGCACCACGCTCGTCGAAGCCACCCTGCTCGGGCGTCGCGTCGCCGGATGCGACGTCAACCCACTCTCCCGGGTGTTCACGGCTCCGCGGCTCGCCCCGCCGACTCTCGACGCAGTCGAGCGCCGGCTCGCCATCATCGACTTTGAGTGGAAGGGCAAAGTTCGCAGCGAACTCGAGGTCTTCTACCATCCGACCACGCTGCGCCAACTCACCGCCCTGCGCCACTACCTCAAGCAGGCGAAGGCGACCGGCACCGGCGACATCGTTGACGATTGGATTCAGATGGTCGCCACCAACCGGCTCACCGGCCACTCGCCCGGTTTTTTCTCCGTCTACACCCTGCCGCCCAATCAAGCCGTCTCGCTTGAATCGCAGAAACGGATCAATGCGAAACGCGGCCAGAAGCCTGCCAAGCGCAACGCGCCGGCGCTGATTCTCAAGAAATCCCGACAGCTTCTCTCGGAGCCTATCTCAACTCTCAACTCTCAGCTCTCAGCTTCCGCGAGCCTGCTCCTCACCCAATCCTGCGAATCAACCCCGCAACTCGGGAGCGACTCGGTCGACCTCGTCGTCACCTCGCCACCGTTCCTCGACACAGTCGACTACGCCCAAGACAACTGGTTGCGCTCATGGTTTTGCGGCATTGATCCCGACACCGTGCCGATCTGGCATCTGCGCAGTGTCTTCGACTGGACTGCCGCCATGACGCGAGCGTTCAGTGAACTGCACCGTGTGCTACGCCCCGATTGGTTCGTCGCCTTCGAGGTCGGCGAGGTGCGCAACGGCAAGGTGCAGCTGGAGGAGCACGCGATCGCGGCCGGACGCGCCGCCGGTCTCACACCCGTGCTCGTTCTCATCAACGATCAAGAATTCACCAAGACCGCCAACTGCTGGGGTGTGAGCAACAACACGAAAGGCACGAACACCAACCGTGTGGTGCTTTTTCAGAAAGACTGACCTCGGAGTAAGCGCCTTCTCAAGCGAGGGCCTCGCCGCGTTGAAAGAACACTTTGGATTCGCGTGAGAGTGCTCAGCTCCCGAGCACTCTCTTGATTTCGGGGCCAAGCGGACAGGGTCAGGCTTTGTAGTTTGTGGTCGGAGCCGCCGCGTCAGACGAAGACAGACATTCTGACTCCTGCTTGCCGCGCCGGAGAGCTTGGCGAAGGCGAGACTTCCGCCATTTTTGCCTGACGGCGGTCCGGACAAACACCGGGACCGCATCAGTGGATGGAGGCGGACGGGGTCAGGCTTTGGGGCTTGGGGTTATCAGCCGCAGAGTCGGACGAAGACAGAATTTCTGATTCCTGTTTCCGTTTCTTCGCCCTTCCGCCATCAGCGTTCATCAGTGTCCATTAGTGGTTCCTTCCTTCCGTTCTGAATCCACCCCATTCTGTTAATCCTGTCCAAGCCACAGTTCGCTTCTTTGCGCCTCTGCGCCTTTGCGTGAAAATTTCCTTCCGCGAACTTCCGCATTAGCGTCCATCATTGTCCATTAGTGGTTCCTTCCGAGCCTCCGCTCTACTCGTCCGCAAACTCCGGGGGCTTGATGGGCGCGAGGAGACGATCGAGTTCCAGCTGCGTCGGATTGCGGATGGAGCGCACGGTGAGGATCGCCGCCCCCGCGGGGCCAAGCGGACAGGGTCAGGCTTTGTAGTTTGTGGTCGGAGCCGCCGCGTCAGACGAAGACAGACATTCTGACTCCTGCTTGCCGCGCCGGAAAGCTTGGCAATGGCGGGAGTTCTGACTCCAGTCTCCTTGCTCCTTGCTCCTCGCTCCCCGCTCCTCAGCTCCTCAGCTCCCGAGCACCTACTTGATCTCGCCGACCTTGGTCTGAATCTTGCCGTCCACCTTTCCCGCCCGGCCTTCTTTGCCTGACGGCGGTCAGGACAAACACCGGGCTCGCAGCTCCCGAGCACTTTCTTGATTTCACTGACCTTCGTCTGGATTTTGCCTTCCACTTTTTCCGCCCTAACTTGGGCTTCCAGCCGCGGATTGCCGACCAATTTGCCCGCCGACTCTTTGATTTTTCCGGCGATGTTCTTGGCCGTGCCTTCCGCTTTGTCTTGGGTGCTCGATTTCATGGTTTTGTTTTTTGGTGACGAATTCCGTCCCCGCCACCCTATCGAAGTTCCGCGCTCCCAACGATGGGGTATAAGCCTTCCCGTTCATCCTGCTCAAAATCCTCCGCAAGACTCATGCGGTTTAAAACCACTGATGGATCCATTTGAACACGGCTGGACTTTGAACAAGGCGCCGGACTAGAAATCCCAGAATCTGCGAGGCCGTTTTCAGAGCGGTCGTGGCGTTAGATTCGGAAGCGCCACCAAAGGAGACGAGTGCACGGAAGCGGGCGGCAGAATCAGGCTTCGTGGGTTGGGGCTGACGGGTTTTCGGCGGCATCGGTTTTCTCCTTTCCAACCTCGGGCGGTCGCCGTTTGCTCGGGGCGCTTGAGTGTCAACGCGAAGAAACCTCTCTGGCCGGTTGGTTCGCTCGTCGTGCTGACGGGGTTGAACCTTCTCGACTATCTCGACCGGCAGTTACTCGCGGCGGTGTTGACGCCGATCAAGGACGAGCTGCACCTGAGCGACGAGCAGCTCGGCACGATCCAGAGCGCGTTCATGTGGGGCTATTTTCTGACGGCGCCGATTTTCGGTTATCTCGGCGACCGCGTGCCGCGGCGCTGGCTGGTGGCGGGCGGCGTGTTCGTGTGGAGCATCGGCACGCTGATGTCGGGTCACGTGAGCGCGCTGGGAGCGTTGGTTTTCTTCCGTGTGCTCGTCGGGTTCGGCGAAGCGAGTTTCGGCACGATCAGTCCGGGATGGATCGCGGATCTGTTTCCGGCGGCGCGGCGCAACAACGCGATTTCGATCTTCTATCTGGCGATCCCGGTCGGCTCGGCGCTCGGCTACATCGCGGGCAGTGCGATCGCGGCGCACTACGGCTGGCGGGCGGCGTTTCTGTGGGCGGGTTATCCGGGGCTGCTGCTGGCGTTCGTGCTTTTCCTGCTGCGTGAGCCGGAGCGCGGCGCGACGGAGCCGACGAGCGCGGTGGATGCCGTGGCGGTGGCGAAAAAATCCAGTTGGAGCGCCTACCTCGCGCTGACGAAGTTCAAGCAATACCGCCTCGTGATCGCGGGCTACGTGGCGCAGACGTTCGCGATGGGCGGGTTCGCGTTGTGGGCGCCGACGTTTTTGCACCGCGTGCATCACATGAAGAACGAGGACGCGGGCGCTTTCTTCGGGCAGGCGCTGGTGATCGCAGGTCTGATCGCGACGCTGACAGGCGGTTTCGTGGCGACGGCGTGGCAGAAGCGCACGGGGCGCGGCTACGCGGGGATGCTCGCGCTGAGTTCGCTGCTGACGGCGCCGGCGGCGTTCGTGGCGTTTTCGGCGGGCGACTTGGCGGCGTCGAAGCTGGCACTCGCGGCGTCGATGTTCCTGATCTTTTTGTCCACGGGGCCGGTGAACACGCTCATCCTCGAAACGGTGCCGGTGACGATGCGCGCGACGGCGATGGCGGGTTCGATTTTCGCGATCCACCTGTTCGGCGACCTGTGGTCGCCGCGGATCGTGGGGCACTTTTCGGACCGTTGGAACGACCTGCAACGGGCGACGCTGTGGGTGCTGCCGGGGGCGCTGGCGGTGAGCGCGGTATTTTGGTGCTGGCTGGTATTGGCGACGAAGCCGCACGCGAAGCGCGAGGGCGGGGCGGGTTAGCTGCAGCCCGAGCAACCCGCTCAGCAAAACGCCTCCCGAGCAGGGGGAGGCGTTGGAAATTGGGTGCAGGGGCTGGATTTGAACCAGCGACCTTCAGGTTATGAGCCTGACGAGCTACCAGGCTGCTCCACCCTGCATCAAGGGAAGGCGCAACGTGCGAACCGGACCGGGGGTTGTCAACGTCAGTTTTTGGGAAAGCCCAGAAAGGACTTGCCAAGGGTGGAGGCGGTCTCTCTTTTCGGCCTTTCCCGTTCCTTAAACCAACAACCACCAACCCGAATCTGATCGCAAGGCGGCCCGTTTGGCCGGCCTGTGTCATCCGAAACATAGATCACCATGAACGTAACTCCCAAAGACCTCCTCGATGCCGGCGTCCACCTCGGTCACCAGACCAAGCGTTGGAACCCGCGCTCCAAGCCCTACGTCTACGCGCACCGCCAGGGCATCACCATCATCGACCTCGAGAAGACGCACGCGCAGCTCGAGAAAGCCTGCACCTTCGTCGAAAACCTCGTGTCCGGCGGCGGCGACGTGCTGCTCGTCGGCACCAAGCGTCAGGCGCAGGAACTCATCAAAGAGGCCGCGGCCGCGACCAGCATGCCCTTCGTCACCACGCGCTGGATGGGCGGCACGCTCACGAATTTCGAGACGATCAAGAAGTCTCTCGCGAAGTTTAAGAAATACCAGCAGCAGGACGCCAACGGCGAACTCGCGAAGTTCTCCTCCAAGGAGCAGTCCGCGATCCGCCGCGAGATGGCCCGCATGACGCGCAACTTCGACGGCATCATCGGCCTCACCGGCCTGCCCGGCGCGATGTTCGTCATCGACACCAGCTACGAGGAAATCGCGGTGGCCGAGGCCAAGCGCATGAACATTCCCTCGATCGGTCTCGTCGACACGAACTCCGACCCGACCCAGCTCACTTACCCGATCCCCGGCAACGACGACGCGACGAAGTCCGTCCGCATTATTGTCGAGACCGTCGTCGCCGCCATCCAGGCCGGCCTCGCGCACCGCGAGACCCGCCGCACCGCGCGCGTCGACGCGAAGGCCGCCGCCGAAACTGCCGCCAACGGCGGCGCCCCGGTGGAGATCGACCTCGAGAAAGTCGCGCTTCCAGGCAACCTCAAGAGCCTGATCGAAGAGGACAAGCCGGCCGCCGCTCCCCGGCGCCGCACCAGCCGCGCCGGCGCCAAAGTCTCCGCCGTCAGCACCGAGGAAGTCTGAGTATTCCGCCAACGCCCAATCCCATGTCCCAAATCACCGCCCAAATGGTCGCCGAGCTCCGGGAGAAAACCGGCGCCGGGCTGCTCGATTGCAAGAAAGCCCTCACCGAGGCCCAAGGCAATCTGGAGCAGGCCGACACCATCCTCCGCAAGAAAGGCGCTGCGTCCGCTGCGAAGAAAGCCGGTCGCTCGACCTCCGACGGCCTCGTCGAGTCTTACATTCACGTCGGAGGCAAAGTCGGCGTGCTTGTCGAGATCAACTGCGAGACCGACTTCGTCGCGAAGACCGACGAGTTCAAGGCACTCTGCCGCGACATCTGCCTGCAGATCGCCGCCGCCAATCCGTCTTACGTGCGGCGCGAGGAAGTGCCCGAGGCCGATCTGGCGAAGGAGCGCGACATCGCCACCGCGCAGGTCGCCGGCAAGCCGCCCGCGGCCGTGCAAAAAATTGTCGAGGGCAAGCTCGAGAAATATTTCTCGACGGTGTGCCTGTTGGACCAGCCGTTCGTCAAGCAGCCCGAAAAGGCTATCAAGGACATCCTCACCGAGAAGATCGCGAAGCTCGGCGAAAATATGCAAATCCGCCGCTTCGTGCGCTTCCAGCTCGGCGCCTGAGCCGACGGGCTAAATCAGTTTTCCAAAGCGCGCCCGCGAGGGGGCGCTTTTTTTGTCGGCTGATATTCCAGTGCGCCAGGTTCTGGCTGCAGGAGCGGCTTTCTTGTCCGCCGAAGCCTTGGCGACGGTGGAATGCCGCGATGGCACGCGCTGAATCGCCGCGCAAAGCCGCTCCTCCAGTTCGCGCGGGCGACGGCGGAAAATTATCCGTGTGCATCCGTGCCGTCCGTGGCTAAATTGCGGGAATGAAAGTCACTCCGGCGCAGATCATCGTGCGCGGCCTCACGGTCCGCTGCCCCAACTGCGGGGGCCGGACGCTGTTTCCCCCCGGCGTGTCGTTGCGCCTCAACAAAGAGTGCTCGCAGTGCGGGCTGCGGCTGGAGAAGGACGAAGGTTTTTTCCTCGGCGCAATGTCGCTCAACTACGGCGTAACGCTCGTCGTCTTCCTCACGCCCGTCGCGCTGCTCTGGTATTTTGGCCGGCTCGGCGACGCCGCCGCCGCGTGGCTGGCCGTCGGCCTGTCGGTGGTCGTGCCCGTGCTGCTCTACCGGGCGTCCCGCAGTTGGCAACTGCTGCTCTATTACACGCTCTTCCCCCACCATCTTCCCGCCAACCGTCGGGAACTGAGCGGTCGCGAGGACGAGAACGTCTGAAACCGCGGGGAGCCCGCCGCCGGCAGACTTTCGGCGCGCGGATTCAAATTGCTAAGCGGGCTCCCCTGCGGAAGCGTCACCTTTCCAATTTATTCGTCGGATGCCACACGAGTCATCGAGCAGAGCCAGCAGCGAGTTGCGCCCGGAGTCCCCCGGGGCGCGGCGCCGACTGGCTCTCGGTTTTCTCTGCCTGGCGTTGTCCGTCGTCGCGCTGCTGCCGTGGTGGCGAAACCATGCTTACCTGCGCGATTTCTATGACTACGGTCTGTTCATCAACGTGAATGCGCGGATCGCGGAAGGCCAGCGGCCCTTCGTCGATTTCGTGACGCCGGGGCAGTCGGCGACCTTCTTGCTCGACTCTGCGGCGGAGCGAATCGGAGGAGGCACTTACGAAGGGATGACGTGGGGGGCCGCGGGCCTGATTGTCATCGGAGTCGTCGGATTGACTCTGCTCCTGGCGCGCCGGTTCGACGGGTGGGTCGCAGGATCGGTCGCGGGTGCCGTGGTGATCGGGAGCGCCGCGCAGCACACGATCATCTTCTACAATTCGCTGGGCGTGCTGTCGCTGGCGTTGGTCGGGTGGAGTTTTGCGATTGCGCCGACCTTGCGCCGAGCGGATTTCGGCTGGCACAGCCTCGCGGCGCTGGGGCTTTTCGTCGGCGGGCTGAACAAGATCAACTTTCACCTGGTCGCGTGCGCCGTGGCGGCCGGCTGGGCGCTGTGGAGTGGCGTGAGCGGACGGACGCCGTGGAGACAGGTCGCCGCGACGTTGCTTTTCGTCCTGGTGTTCGGGGGCGTGCTGCCGGTGGCGGTCGAGATGGCCTGGACGGGCGCCGACTGGAGGACGTGGTATTACAACGTCGTGCAACTGCCGCTGAGCGCCCGCGGCGGCAGGATTTCCCTGCTCTTCTCGAGCCGACTCTACCTCGAAACCTTGCACGACTATTATGGAAAGATTCGGCTGCCCCAAGTCGGACTGCTCGGGGTGCTGATGCCGCTCCTCGCGGTGGTCGCCGTCTGGCGGGCCGGCGGGGGCGACGGCCGCCGCGAGCGCGTGATTGCCGCGGTTCTCGCCGGCGCCTGTTCGGCGTTGGCCGGGCTGGCGCTGTTGCTGACGAACAACGAAATCGCCTACATGACGCTTTCGGCCGTCGTCGTCCTGACGGTCAGTCTGTGGCTGGGTTTCCGCCTGGAGGCGAAAGGGGTTTGGTTCGCCCTCGGGGTATTGGTTCCGGTTTTTTTGTTGGGCGTCTTCGGCTGGGAGTCGGCCTGGCAGGGGCAACGCTCGCAATTCGGTCACTCCGTGGAGCCGCGCGCGGGCTATGTCGCCGGCGAGCAGATCGGCCCAGATTTTGCCTATCTGAAAGGCACCTTTGTTCCGCCGAGCTTGGCGTCGTCGCTGGTCGAACTCGCGGAGTGGCGCCGCTCGCTGGCGGTCGGCGACCGGGAGCGGATTTTTTATGGCCCCGGCGTCGAGTGGCTCGAACGCATCTGGCCCGCCCGAAAAGTGCGCGGGCTGCCCCTGGTGGCCGCAGGTTTCGAAGGCGAGCGGGAAACCGTGCGGCTGGACCACGCCGTTTTGCAGGGTGATGCCTATCGCTATCTGCTCGTGGCGGTCGCGTGGGACCACTGGAGCGCCGAGACCGAGCGGGTGTTTCCGCGCCGTTTCACCAAGGAGAGCATCGGCCCGTTTTTCTACGCCTACGGGAAACTGCCGCCGACCACGGTCTGGGCGCGGCCGCTCGAATTCAACGTCGGTTTCGGCGGCAATGCGGACGCGAGCCGCCTGCGGTCCACGGCGCAGCTTTTGCGACTCGACGACGGCCGGGGATTCCTAGGCACGACGGGCCGGACTTGCGAAGTCGAACTGAGCGCGCCGAGCCGGCGGGCCTCGGGCGAAGCCGTGCTGCGGCGCCTGGCGCCGCCGAACGGTCACAGCGCCGCCGCCGTCCGTTTCCGCGTGTATGCGGTCGATCAGGGCGGACGCTACCTTCGCTGGAGCGAGGATCTCGTGCTCCCGCCAGGGGGCGCCGAACTGGTCGTCCCCACCGGCCGCCTGGACGCCAGCGGGCTGCCGCTTCTTTTCACCGCCGAGGTTCCCGAGTCGATGGCGGGCCGGGTGGCGGCGGGATGGCGGGCTCTCGCGTTGTGGGATTCGATCGACACCGCGGAGCGCCCGCCGTTGTTGCAGGAGGGTGCCGCCCTCGTGCGGTCGGCGGTCGGCGATTTTCGTGCAGCCGTGCTGAAGGACGCCCTCGCGGGGTCACCGGTTTTTGTGCGGAATTCCTGGCTGGAGAACGGCGCGTGCCGGCTCTCGGCCGGCGGAGAAGTTTGGATCCGCCTGAGCGGCATTTTCTCGAATATCGAGCTGACCGCCACGTCGCGGGCGGGCTCGCGCGAGAACCCGAAATTGCGGGTGGTCTTCTACAAGGGCGGGCGGATCGAAACTTTTCACCCGGCGGACACCGACGTGCCCGGCACCGTCCGCTTCACCGCCTGGTCGCCCGAAAACGACGGCTGGCTCGGGGTTCTCGCCAATCCCGACCATGCGGGCCCCGGTTGCATCATTCGGATCGAATCGGCGCAACGGCCCTGAGCGTGGCGGAGAGGGAGGGATTCGAACCCCCGGGACCTTTCGGCCCACCTGATTTCGAGTCAGGCGCGATCGACCACTCTGCCACCTCTCCGGGACAAGGAGCGGGAACGTAGGCCCGCGGCCCGAAAACGGAAGCCGAAAGTTCGTCGGGTCCGCGTTCCTGCCCGGGCAGATCCGGTCTAAGCTCAGTGCTTGGTCAGGAGGGCGAGGGCGGAAAGCGTTCTCTACGCCCTCGTGCGTCTGGAGCGCGGGCCGAGCGCGCTGGGCCCGAGGTGCTCCCGCCGGCGCGGGTGAGCGCGAAGGCGCACCCGGTCGAGGTGGTGCTCCGGGGGCTACACGGACCGGTCGTCGCCGCACGCCAACCCGCCGGTTTGCCCTTGGGCTGCCTACTCCTCGAACTGCCACCGCGTCCGCGATTCACGGCGGAGACAAGTCCGCTCCGGTGCCGGGCTCCGCTCCCCGGGATCGGCTCGGCGCGGGCGCGTCCGCCCTTGTCTTGGCGCCGGCAAGCCCACGACGGAGGGCGCCCAACGGCTTCACTACCGCGCCAGAAACGCCGGGGCTTTCGTCGGATGGTAGGCGAAAATATTCAGATACGAGCTGAGACTCTGGCGGTCCGCCGCCCGGAACGGCCGGCACTCCATCCGCGTATACTCGCAAGTCTTCGGGTCGAAATACGCGGCGACATCCGTCTCCGCCCCCGTCGCGCGGTGTCGGCAGACAAGCTGCGGCACGGTGAGCTGATAACCGGCTTGCTCCAGGTGCGCGAGCACGGCGCACGACTCCGCCGGGTTGCCGTCGTTCAGGCTGTTCTCGAAAATCAGCGCCGGGCGCGCCGTCGACAGCAACCGCGTCGCACCCGACAGCACCGCGAGCTCCGCACCCTCGACGTCGAGCTTGATCAGGTCGGGCGCGGGCAAAGTCAGATCGTCGAGCGCGGTAAGTTTCACCGCGACGCCGCCGGCGTTGTCAGCGGAAAGTTTCACGAGCCCGCTGTGACTGGCGGCCTGCATGTGCGCCGCGCCGCTGTGCCCGCCGAGCGCCGTCGCGTGGCAGGTGATGCGGTCGCTCAGCCCGAGCGCCGCGACAAGTCCGGCGAGATCCTCATGCGTCGGCGGCCACGGCTCGAAGCTGTGGATTTGTCCGCGGAAGCCCGGACGCGACGCGAGGTAGAACGAGAAGTAGCCCCAGTTCGCGCCGATGTCGTAGAACACGCCGCCGTCGCCGATGGCGTGGTCGACGAGCAGCGACACCTCGGGCTCGTAGGCGAAGGCGAACTTGTCGAAATAGATGCTGTTGAATTGCCGGTTGCGCGCGTCGAACGGCGCGCGCTTTTCGCCGTCAGGCATCCGCAGTGCGAGTTCGCCCTCTTGGCGGACCGAGGTCGCCTTCAGCAAAAAATAAAACGCCAACCGCCGCGCGAACCGCCACCCCGGGTTCCGCGACTCCGCGTGACCGCTGCGGAACGCGTCGCGGTAGCAGCGTGCCAGCAACGGCAGGCGCGTGGCGCGAAACGGCTTCCGGGGCGGCGCGGTGAGGACGGATACCATGGGCAGTTCCTAGAGGGCGCCGCGACTCCGGCAAGCCGACAAGCGGCGGCCCTGCGGGCGCGGAGCGAACATTGCGAGAATATGAGACGCACCCCTCCCGCCTGCGCCGGCGGCACCGTCACTCCGCGCTCTCCGTCGGGAGGAGCCGCCGGCGCCCCTCCAGGCGGTTTGTAATATAATGTATTACAAGAGGCCCGGGGGTGCGCCCTGGGCGGCGCGAGACCGGTGGCGCGGCGCGAGACCGGCGGGCCGGCCCGCCAACGGGCTGGGGCGGCCGCGGGGCCGGTCCGGCGGCGGGGCGCAGGCGAGCTAGATTTTGCCGAGGAGGGAGCGCGGGATCTGGTAGAGATAGCCGCCGGCGCGCCAGGCGCGGACGAGGGCTTTCTTCGCGGCGTCCGGCTGGAAGGCGACGAGGCACAGCAGCGCCCACGCGCCAAAGCCGGCTGCTTTCAGACCGTTGGTGAAAATGCGGGTGAGCAGATAGCCGGCGGCGCGGCGCTGCTGGGCGCGTTCGAGCACGCGCGAGCGGGCCGAATCGAACGCGTGGCGGGCGGCATAGCGGAAGGTCGTGCGCGAGGCGGGCATCTGGTGGAGCACCCGCGCGGCGGGAGCGAACCACACTTCCCAACCGGCGTCGCGCACGCGGCACACGATCTCGCCGTCTTCGCCGGAAAAAAGCTGGCCGCCCTGGCGGCCGAGGTCGGTGGCAAAGGGACCGATCCGGGCGAAGACCCACCGGGCGAACGCGAGGTTGGCGCCCATCGGCATCTGCCGCGGGCCGAGCGGCCCGGCGTCGGTCCGAAAGGCGAGCGGGGAGTGCCACTCGGCGATCCAGTCGGGCCGCCCGTCGGGAAAAACGGGCACGACCTCGCCGCCCACGCAGCCGACGCGGCGCGCGGCGTCTTGGACGAAAGGCGCGGCCATCTGCCGCACCCAGTCGGGCTCCACCAGAATGTCGTCGTCGGCGAAAAGCACGATCTCACCGGTCGCCTCGGCGAGGCCGCGGTTGCGAGCGTGGCCGAGGCCCTGGGTTTGCTCGAGCACGTGTCGCGGCGCATGCGGGCCCGCCGCGAATTCCGCGACGACGGCCGGAGTGGCGTCGGTGGAGTTGTTGTCGATCACGAGAACTTCGAGCCGGTCGGCCGGATAATCCTGCCGCGCAACGCCCGCGAGCGTCTGCCGCAGCAATCGCGCCCGGTTGTAGGTGCAGATGGCGACGGTGACTTTGGGGAGCGGGGGGCGGGGGGAAGACATCGGTAGGGTCGCCAGCTTGCCGGTCCCGGCGGCGCGGGCAAGCCCGCGTCCGGACGCCACGGCTGCCCGGTCTGGTTTCGTCCGTGTGGCCCAGCTCGCGTGCGAGCGCGGTTTGGTGCGCGCAAGCGCGCTGACCGACGGCGGAATTTTTTGCGCGAGCAAACCGGCCAGCCCGCGCCCGGACTCCGGGCGGGCAAAATTTAGCTTTCCTGATTTGGGCGGGTCGGATGCATTGGGGGCATGGCGTTCAAGCACTGGCCCCTCGTCCGCGACGCGCGGTTCTCCCTGAAGATCGGGCGCTACCTCCGCGGGGCGCGGAAGCGGCGGCCCGACTTGGACTGGGACGAGTTTCGCCGCGTGGCGCGGCGCTTCACGCTGGACGACATGGGCAGTTTTCCCGAGCGCGGTTTTCTCTACCAACTGGCGGCGGACGCGCCCCGGGACGCGCAGGTCGTGGAGATCGGATCGTGGGTGGGAGCCTCGACGTGTTTCCTGGCGGCGGGGCTGAAGGGCCCGGCGGCGAAGATCCACGCGGTGGACAATTTTCAGGGGCTGTCGCAGTGCGGCGAGGACGTGGCCGCCTATCAGAAGCAATTTCGGAAGCTGGGGACGCAGAGCACGCTCGATCTCTTCCGGGGCAACTTTGCCGCGCTCGGGCTCACGGGCCGGGCCGAGGCGGTGGTGAGCGACTCCCGGGCGGCCGCGCAGTCGCTCGCGGCGCGACGCGGCGCGATCGACCTGATCTTCATCGATGGCGACCACTCCTACGAGGGCTGCCAGGCGGACATCGAGGCCTGGTTGCCCTTCCTCCGCCCGGGCGGCGTCGCCGCGTTCCATGATTTCGGGAGCCGCGCGACCGGCGTGACGCAGGCGATCTTCGAAACGATCAAGGCCGGCCGGTTCGCCGAGATCGTCGGCGTGGCCGGCACGATCATCGCGTTCAAAGTATAGTTCGTCGCGCGACCGGGCTCACTGAAGCGCGCGGCGCACGGCGGCGGCGACCTCGGCGGGCGTGATATTGCGGACGCAGTAGTTGTGATACGCGTCGTCGCGCTGGCAGGTGCCGGGTGCGACGCAGTTCACGCAGGGCAGCGGCGGCGAGAGCGTGACGTGGCCCGCGCCGACCGGCGCGAAGATGATGCGGCTCTGCGAGCCGAAAAGCGCCACGACGCGCGTGCCGACGGCGGCGGCGAGGTGCATCGGGCCGCTGTCGTGACAGAGCAGCCGATCGAAGCTGGCGAAGAGCGCGCCGAGTTGCGGCACGGTGAACGGCTGCCGCAGGCACGCGACGGGGGTCGTCATGCGCCGCTGAATCTCCTCTACGAGGTGCAACTCCGCCGGTCCGGCGACGAGTGTGATGCTGGCGAGACCTTCGGCTTGGAGCCGGTTGCAGACGGCGGCGAAACTCTCCGCGGGCCAGACGCGGAACGCACTGCGGCTGCCCGGATGCACGAGGAGGCGCGGCCGATCCTTTGGCAGAGTCGCCAGCTCGGGCAGCGCGCGGACGAAGGTGAGGTCGGCCACGAGCGGTTTCAGCACTACGTCGTGGCTGACGATCGGCACGCCGGCGCGGACGAGCAGGCGGTGGCAGAGATCGTTGATGTGATGGTCGTCGAGAAAGGCGAGCGGCACGGATTCGCGGTGGGTGTAGCAGCGGCCGAGATGCACCGGGCGCGCGTGGCGCAGGCCGTAGCGCCGCGCCGCGCCGCTCGCGAGCGTGATGAACGCGGTCTTGTCGCGGTTGTCGAAGGCGAGCACGTGCGTGAAGCGCGCGCGGCGCAGGCGGCGCCAGAGCGTCCACCATTCGCCGAGGCGATGCGGGAACGGCAACACTTCGTCCGCGTCGGGATTCATCGCGAGCACGCCGGCGTAGGCGCGCTCGGTGAGGACGGTGAGCCGCGCGGCGGGCCAGTGGAGGCGCAGGTTGCGGAGCACCGTGCCGAGCAGCACGATGTCGCCGAGGTAACGGCGGCGGATGACCAGGATGTTCGGCGCGTCGGCGGGCATGGCGAAAGGGCGCCCGAACTTCGCCGGACGATTCGGGGCATGCAACGATAAGATTGCCGCTCCATCCGAGGCGCGAGCCCACCCCGCAATCCCGGAGCGCGAGCAAGCTCGCTGGCCCACGGTCAGTCGGTCTGCTTCACTTTCACGCCGTCGACTGCTGGCGGTCGTAGAGAGATTTGTAGAGCGCGTTGCCGGCGTAGAGTTGGGCGTGGTTGCCCTGCGCGACGATCTCGCCTTGGTCGAAGACGAGGATCAGCGAGGCGTCGCGAATCGTGCTGAAGCGGTGGGCGATGATGAGGACGGTTTTGCCAACGACGAGCTTGCGGAGCGCGTCCTGCACGGCGGCTTCGCTCTCGGAGTCGAGCGCGCTGGTGGCTTCGTCGAGAATGAGGATGGGCGCGCGGCGGAGAAAGGCGCGGGCGATGGCGACGCGTTGCTTCTGGCCGCCGGAGAGGAGAGCGCCGCGTTCGCCGACGATGGTGTCGTAGCCGGCGGGGAGCTGCCGGATGAAGTCGTCGGCGTGGGCCTCGCGGGCGGCGGCGAGGATCTCGTCGCGCGACGCGCCTTCGCGGCCGAGGGCGAGATTGTTGTAGATCGTGTCGTTGAAGAGCACGGGCTCCTGCGAAACGAGCGCGATGTTGCGGCGCAGGTCGGCGAGGCGCAGGTCGCGCACGTCGAGGCCGTCGATGGTGACGCGCCCGCTCGCCGTTTCGTAGAAACGCGGGACGAGGTTGACGAAGGTGGATTTGCCGGCGCCGCTCGGGCCGACGAGGGCGCAGACGGTGCCGGCAGGGATGTTGACGCTCACGCGGCGGAGCGCGGCGTTGTCGCCGTAGGAGAAGGAAACGTCGTGGAAGGCAACGGTGCCTTGCAGGCGCGTGACGGTTTTCGGCTGCGCCGGATCGGCGATGGTGACGGGCTCGTGGAGGACAACCTCGAGGCGGTCGAGCGAGGCGGCGCCGCGGTTGATCTCGCTGTTGAGGGCGCCGATTTTCTTGATCGGCTCGTAGCAGAGGTAAAGGGCGGTGATGACGGAGATGAACGTCTCCCATTTCACGCCGGAGCGGTGGGCGAAGACGAGGGTCGCGCCGATGCCGACGGCGGAGAGCACCTCGATCGACGGCGTGAGGGCCTGCGCGTATTTGACGATCTTCATCTGCGCGGTGACGAGCCCGCGGGTGGCGACAGCGAAGCGCTCGGTCTCGCGTTTCTCCAGGCCGAAGGCGCGGACCTCGCGGGCGGCGGAAAGATTCTCGGCAAAGTGCGAGGTGATGTCGCCGAGCTGCGCCTGCATCTGCTCGGCGCGCCGGAGGATTTTTTTGCCGACGTAGCGCACAGGCAGGACCGTGAGCGGCACGACGGCGAGGCAGACGAGGACGAGCAGCACGCCGTCGGTGGTGAGCGCCTGCCAGAGGAGGAAGCCGAGCGCGCCGAGAAGCGCCATGGGTTGCTTGACGCCGTCGTTGGCCAGGAGCGTGATGGTGAACTGGAGTTGCGCGGTGTCGGCGAGACCGCGCGAGATGAGGTCGCCGGTCTGTTTGCGCTGGATGAACGAGAGGGGGAGGAGCTGGAGCTGGCCGAAGTAGTCGAGGCGGATGAACTCGAGGATGCGCACGCCGGCGAACTGGACGTAGTAGCTGTTGAGAAACCCGGCGACGGCGCGGAGCAGGAAGAGCATCGGCACGCACGCGGCGATCAGGATGACGGTGTCGTTGGGCAGGCGGGCGCTCTGGTCGAAGATCGGAGGGAAAACGTATTTGATCATCGTCGGCAGGCCGAGGCCGCTGGTCGCGCCGTAGAGCAGGCCGTAGGCGATCGCGGCCAGAACGGGCGCGCGCACCGCCTGCAGGTAGCGAAGGTAAGGACGGAAGCGGCGGAGGGTCATCGCGGAAAGATCAGCGGGATGGCTTGGCGGCCGTGGCGGCGGTAGATGCGAAAATGGGAATCCAGCGTGAACACCCGGGTCCGATCATGAAGCTCGCTCATCCGCACGAGGCAGGCGTCGGCCATCGACATGGGGAGATCCTGATATTTGGCGATGAGCTGTGTGACCGCGTCCAAATTGTCGTCGAAATCAAACGAGACCTGCACCAGCCCCTCGCGCAGCAGGCTCAGCAGCGTCGGGATCCCGCGCTTGGCGTGAGGGAGCAGAAACATGGACTCGGAGAGGACGGCTTCGCAGGTTAGAAACGGCGGTTGCAAGGAGGACAACTGGGCCTTCACCCAGTCATGGCGGTCGTCGTCGCCGTCGATGATCGCCACGAGAGGACCGGTATCAAGAATGACGGGATTTGCCATAGCCTGTCATGTATTTGGGATTGGTCGAGAGGTCGCCCGGTCCGGAGGCGACCCCGATCAAGTGTTTGGCCCGTTCGTAGAAAGAGCCCTTGTCCGAGGAGCCCGACGCCGCGGCGTAAGCCTCGCGCAGCACGGCGGACTTGGACGTGCGGCGGCGGGCGGCGTCGGCTTTGAGCCGGGTATGTTCAGCCTGGCTCAGTTTGATGGTGACGGTGGGCATGGGGAACTGGGTATTACCGGTCTGGCAGAGTGTCAATACGCGGTCAGTCTTTGGAGGCCCGCACATCGAGGGCGTCGCGGAGGCCGTCGCCGAGGAAGTTGAGGGAGAAGAGCGTGAGCGAGAAGACGCCGCCGGGAAAGACGAGCAGCCACCAGAACTCCTCCATTTTTTCGGCGCCGTCCTTGATGAGCGTGCCCCACGAACTCATCGGCGGCTGGACGCCGAGACCGAGGAAGCTGAGGAACGCCTCGAGCAGCATGACGGCGGGGATGGTGAGCGTGGTGTAGACGATGATCGGGCCGAGGACGTTGGGGATCATGTGGCGGAAAATGATGCGGCGGTTGCTCAGGCCGAGCGAGCGGGCGGCCTCGATGAATTCCATTTTCTTCAACGCCATGATCTGGCCGCGGACGATGCGCGCCATCGTCAGCCACTCGACGGCGCCGATGGCGACGAAGAGCAAAATGATGTTCCGGCCGAAGAAAACCATGAGGAGGATGACAAAGATCGTGAACGGCAGCGAATACAGGATGTCCACGCCGCGCATCATGAGCGCGTCGGTCTTGCCGCCGACGTAGCCTGCGACGGCGCCATAGCTGACGCCGATGGTGAGCGCGACGAAGGTGGCGCAGAGACCGACGCCGATGGAGATGCGGCCGCCGTAGAGCAGGCGCACAAGGAGGTCGCGGCCGAGGGTGTCGGTGCCGAGCCAGTGCTGCGCGCTCGGGGCGGACGCACCGAGGTCGAGGTTTTGGTCCTGATACGAAGCGTGGAGAAACCACGGGCCCGCGACGCAGAGCACGCCGAGGAGGAGCAGCAGCGCGCCCCCGATGACGGCGGGCCGGTTCTTGCGCAACCGGTGCCACGAGTCGCGCCAGAGCGAAGACGCGGCGTCGGACGCAGCTGAGGCGAGAGGCGGGAGGCCCGAGGCTAGAGGGGAAGACGCGGTGCTCACTCGAATTTTAGTTTCGGGTTGAGCCACACTTGCACGATGTCGGCGACGAGGTTGAGGAGGACGATGAGGCCGGCGTAGAGGATGACCGTGCCGAGCACGAGGGTGTAGTCGCGGTTGAAGGCGCTGTTGACGAACTCGCGGCCGAGGCCGGGGATTTGGAAAATGGTCTCGATGACGAACGACCCCGTGAGGATGCCGGCGATGGCGGGGCCGAGAAAGGACACGACGGGCAGCAAGCCGCCGCGCAGCGCGTGGCGGAGCACGATGCGGGCCTCGCTGGCGCCCTTGGCGCGGGCGGTGCGGATGTAGTCCTGGTTGAGGACTTCGAGCATCCCGCCGCGGGTGAGCCGCATGACATATGCGGCATAGACGAATCCGAGAGTGACTCCGGGTAAAATTCGATCGGTCGGGCCATACCAGCCGGAGACATTGAACCAGTGCAGATATATGCCGAGCGACAGTGCGAGCAGAGGCCCGAGCACAAACGTTGGCACGCAGATGCCGATCATGCCGACAGCGCTGCAAAGGTAGTCGAGGATGGTGTTGCGCCGCACGGCGGCCGCGACCCCGAGCGGCAACCCGAGACCGAGGGCGACGAGCAGGGCCCAGCCGCCGAGTTCGAGCGAGACGGGGAGTTTGTCGGCGAGGATTTCGTTCACCGTGCGGTTCGAGTATTTGAAGGACGGGCCGAGGTCGCCGTGGAGGACGACTTTGCCGAGGTAGGTGAAAAACTGCACGTAGAGCGGCTTATCGAGTCCGTAGTGCGCCTCCAGGTTGCGGAGGATTTCGGGCGGCACGGCTTTTTCCGCGGTGAACGGACCGCCGGGGGCGAGGCGCAGCATGAAGAAACTCACGGTGATGATGATGAGCATCACCGGAATGGCCTGCAGCAGACGGCTGGCGACGAAGCGGAGCATGGAGCGCGGCGAGAATCCGGAATTCGGGTGGCGGAGGCCAGAAGGAAAAAATGCGGCGAGAGGGGCCGCCGCTGCGCGGACCGGTTGCGACGGGTGGAACGACAGGGTGGTCGACCGTCCGAACGGCGGCAGAAAAATCGTTCGCGGTGCGGCGTGATGCCGCGCCTACAGCAGCGACTGCTGGTCGCCGCTGATTGCGGCTTTGAGGCCGATGGCGTGGTAGCCTTTGGCGGTGAGGATGCGGCCTTGCGACGTGCGCTGGAGATAGCCTTCCTGAATCAGGAACGGCTCGTGGACTTCTTCGAGGGTGTCGGCTTCTTCGCCGACGGCGATGGCGATGGTGCCGAGGCCGACGGTGCCGCCTGCGTAATGCTCGGCCATGACGCGGAGCACGCGTTTGTCCAGCTCGTCGAGTCCGGCGGCGTCGATCTCGAGCAGCTCGAGTGCGGCGGCGGCGGTGGCTTGGGTGATGACGCCCGAAGCTTTCTCGGAGGCGTAGTCGCGGCAGAAGTTGACGAGATTGTTGGCGATGCGCGGCGTGCCGCGGGCGCGCTTGGCGATTTCCTGCGCGCCGCCGGCGTCGAGTTCGACTTTGAGCAGACCGCAACTGCGGCGGACGATGCCGTCGAGTGTGGCGCGGTCGTAGTAGTCGAGGCGGGTGTTGAGCGTGAAGCGCGAGCGGAGCGGCGCGGTGAGCAGGCCGGAGCGCGTGGTGGCGCCGATGAGCGTGAAGCGCGGGATGGTGAGGCGCACGCTGCGGGCGTTGGGGCCTTGGTCGATCATGATGTCGAGCCGGAAGTCCTCCATCGCGGAGTAAAGGTATTCCTCGACGGTCTTCGGGATGCGATGGATCTCGTCGATGAAAAGAATGTCGCCTTCCTCCATGTTGGTGAGGAGGCCGGCGAGGTCGCCCGCTTTTTCGATGACGGGGCCGGAGGTGACGCGGACGTTGCGGCCGAGTTCGTGGCCGAGGATGAACGCGAGGGTGGTTTTGCCGAGACCGGGCGGGCCGGAGAGGAGAATGTGGTTGAGCGCTTCGCCGCGGCGTCGGGCGGCGCCGACCATCACCTGCAGGCGCTCGACGGTCTTGGGTTGGCCGGCGAAATCGGCGAACGAGAGCGGGCGCAGCGCGGCCTCGGCCGGCGAGACCGGCGCGGTAAGCGCGGTGGTGAGGAAGCCGGTGCCTTTCGCCGCGCCAGACGGCGCGGCAATTTTCGATTTTTGATTCTCGATTTTGGATTGGGACACGGCGCGAAAGGGTTGTTGTTTGGGCAGTCGAAAATCGGGAATCGAAAATCGAGAATTCGGTCACTTCCACTCGACCTCGGCGCCGATGCTGCGGAGGTTTTCGACGAAGTTTGGGTGGGCGCGGCGGATGGTGTCGGCGTGGCGGACGACGCTTTTCCCCTCGAGGGAGGCGGCGATCATGTAGAGCGCGACGGTGGCGCGGATGATGTAGGGCGACTCGACGACGGCGGGGCGCAGCGGGCGGTCGCCGAAGACGATGATGCGGTGCGGGTCGCTGACGACGACGTGCGCGCCGAATTTCACGAGTTCGGGAATCCAGGTAAAGCCGCCCTCGTAGACCTTGTTCCAGAACTGCATCGCGCCCCGGGCGCGGACCGCGAGGGCGATCATGACGGGGAGCAGGTCGACGGGAAAATACGGCCACGGGGCGGCCTCGATTTTCGGGAGCAGGTTGGTGGTGAACGGCGGCGTGATGACGAGCGGCTGGTGCTTGCGGACGCGCGCGGTGGTGTCGCGGTGGTCGATGGTGACGCCGAGTTTGGCGAAGGAGCGCGTGATGAGGTCGAAGTGCTGCGGGACGGAGTTTTTGATTTTCACTTCGCCGCCGGTGATGGCGCCGAGCGCGAGGAAGGTGACGACTTCGTGGTAGTCGGTGCTGATGGTGAAGGTGCCGCCGGAAAGGGTTTTCACGCCGGTGACGGTGAGCTGGCTGGTGCCGCCGCCGGTGATCTGCGCACCCATCGCGACGAGCGCGGTGCAGAGATCCTGCACGTGCGGCTCGCTCGCGGCGTTGAGGAGCACGGACTCGCCGTCGGCGAGCACGGCGGCCATCACGAA
>JACQFT010000221.1 GCA_016199925.1 Opitutia bacterium
AGGATGCCGGCGAAACCGGACTCGGGCAGCGTGGCGAGAGCGCCGAAGTTGAGATCGACGAGCCGGAACGTCGCGGGAAATTCGGCGAGGAGCGACTCGGCGCGTGCCTGCGCGGCGGGATCGCGGTCGAGCGCGAGGACTTCCGCACCCGGAGCGGCGGCGAGGATCGCCCGCGTGTGCCCGCCCCCGCCGAAGGTGCAGTCGAGGTAGCGCCGGCCGGTTTCGGGTGCGAGGTATTCGAGGACCTCGTGGAGCAAAACCGGCTGGTGGCCCGCGGTCATGTGGCGCGCGGTGATTTCAAAAGCTGCGACGCACATGGGGAGATTTGCGCGGGAGAGGAATCGAGACCGCTCCGCGCAGCAGGGTGCGGCGGCGAGTGACAGCGACGGTGGCCTGACGGGGCAAAGGCTGGGAGCGGATGATCGTCGGAGTTCTCATGGTTACAGTCCGACGCGGCGCATCATGTCGCCGAAGTTCTCGCCCGCGGTGGCGCGTTGCAGGTCCGTCCAGCGCGCGGGGCTGAGGATGTTGAACGTGTCGCCCATGCCGGAGAGGACCGCGTCCTTGCTGATGCCGGCGTGCTTGAGCAGGTCGGCGTTGATGCCGAAACGGCCCTGCTTGTCGAAAGTGAACGAGAGCGCCTCGGAGAAAATCTTGGCCTTCACGGCCTGCGCATCGCGGTCCGAGATTTTCATTTCCGAAACCTGCGCGATCAACTTCGCGACGCGCACGGGCGGCAGCACGGCGATGTAGCCGTCGGGATGCGGCATGGCCAAAAACGTCTCGGTGTCCGAATGCACCCAGCGCCACAACGACGGAATCGTGAGACGATTCTTGTCGTCGAGCGTGTGCTCGAAACGGCCGGAGTAAACGGTTGTGCCTGATTGCGCCATGTGGATGTGCCCGGGTGCCCTCTTCCCCAGAACGCCCCATTTCTCCCCATATTGCTCCCGACAGTCAAGAAAACACCCGGAATTCCGGGAGGAATTTATTCACAAATTACGCGCAGGGGCCGGCTAGGGGCGCGCCACTCCCGCGCCGCCGGTTCAGCCGCGGAGCGCGGGGCCCGAGCCCGGCGCGTTTCGCGCCCGCCCGCCCCCCTGCGGGCGAAACGCCAAGCCTGCGGTTGAAGTCGGTGGGCCGATCCCCAACTGTGTCGATGTAGAGGTGGGGCACTTTTCCCTTTCTTAAGCACAACTCATGACGATCCGGGTCAAAGTCGCCTGCTGTCTGATCGCGATCGGCACGATCATCGGCGTGAATACCTACCTGGTCCAGGCCGGCCAAACCCGACTGCGCCGCGCCGTGCAACGGCTGGAAGCCCTCGCCGAGCACGAGAGGCCGGGCGCCCAACAGGCCCTCGATGCCGCGCGCGAACTGGAGGGCGCCCTGCGCGCAATTGACGAACAGACGCCCCCGGCCCGGGCGGAGGCCGACCGCGGCGACCGCCTCTCCGTGCGCTTGGCGGGCCGGCTGATGGAACGCATCGAGGCCGGCCTGCTCCCGAGCCTCGCGGGCGTCCCCGGCGCGGAGCAGCCCGACGCGGACGACCAGAAGAGCACGGCGCAGTCCGCGGAAAAAGCGCTCGCGCGACTCACCGAGCTGAAAGGCCCGTGGAACGAATTCGTGCGCCTGTCGGCGAGTCGCCCGCCGGACGCGGTCGCCTTGCTGCGGCGCCAGATTCTGCCGCTCCTGCGAAACGACCTGCTGCCCGCGTGCGCCGAACTCGCGGCGCACGCCCAACAGGCCGAGGCCCGGCACTCGGCCCGCCTGCACGAATTGCTCGCGACGTTCACCCGCCGCGTGGTGGTGACGGGGATTTTCTCGCTCCTCGCCATCCTCGCGACGGGGATTTATCTGCTGCGCAGTGTCGCCGCGCCCCTGCGCAAACTGGTCGGCACGGCGGAGGCGGTGGCGGCCGGCCGGTTCGAGACGCGCGCGTTGGTCGGCTACGACGCGGGCGACGAATTCGAGGCGCTGGCGCGCTCGTTGAACCATATGCTCGACCGGCTGGCATCGGGCACGGTCAGGCACGACGAACTCGAGCGCCTCGTGGCGGAGCGCAGCCGGGAAGTCGCGCAGAGCGAGGCGCGCTTCCGGCAGCTCTTCCATGCCTCGCCCGTGGCGGCGTCGCTGAGCGATTTTGCCACCGGCGAATTCCTCGATGTGAACGACAAGTTCTGCGAGCTGTGCGGGCGCCCGCGGGCCCGGCTCATCGGCCACGCCTCGGAAGCGCTCGGCCTGTGGCGGGACCCCGCCGTCACCCGGGAAAAACTGCGGGCCGCGCTCGCCGCCACCGGCCGGTTTGCCGGCGCGGAGACCGTGTTCGGACGCGGCGACGGTTCGGTTTTCCACGTCAACCTCTCGGCCGAGCTGCTGCGGCTCGGCGACCGCCAGGTGGTGCTCGCCGGCTTCCTCGACATCACGGCCCGCAAGGAGGCCGAGGAAAAAGTCCGCGCGCTCAACACCAACCTCGAACGCCTCGTCGCCGAGCGCACGGGCAGCCTCGTCCGCTCGGAGAACCAACTGCGGCTGGTGTGGGAAGGCGCCCTCGACGGCATGCGGCTGACCGACGAGGCCGGGACCGCGGTGCGCGTCAACGACGCGTATTGCCGGCTGATGGGCCAAGCCCGCGCGGCCCTCGAAGGGCGGCCCATGTGCGAGCCCTACGCGGCCGACCGGCACGCCGACATCCTCGCGAAACACCGGCGCCGCTTCCACGAGCGGCAGGTGCCCGTGCTCGTGGAGACGGCCGTCACGCTGCGCGACGGCAGCGTGCGCCAACTGGAAATCGCCAGCGGTTTCGTGGCGTCACCCGGCGAGCCCGAACTGCTGTTCAGCGTCTTCCGCGACATCACCGAGCGGAAGCGCGTCGAGACCGCGCTGCGCGCGAGCGAGGAGCGGTTTCACCTGGTGAACCGCGCGACCTTCGACGTGATCTGGGATCAGGATTTGGTGAGCGAGCGCATCTGGTGGAGCGAGCATCTGGAAACCCGCTACGGCCACCGGCCCGCCGACGCCGGCGCCAACGGGGATTTCTGGCGCAGTTGCATCCACCCGGATGATCGGGAGCGCGTCACCACCGGCGTGTGGCGCGCGCTCGCGTCCCGCGACGAGACTTGGTCCGAAACCTACCGGTTCCGCCGGAAAAACGGCACCTACGCGTTTGTCGCGGACCGCTCGCTGATCGTGCGCGATGCCACGGGCCGCGCCCTCCGCCTGCTCGGGGTCATGCAGGACGTCACCGAGCAAAAAAGCACCGAAGAGGCCCTGCGCCAGAGCAAGGAGCGGTTTCAGGCCGTGTTTGAACGCAGCCCGATCATCATCGGCCTGCTCACGGTGCCCGAAGGCCGCATGGTCGAGATCAACTTCGCCGGGCTCGCCGCCTTCGGCTACACGCGCGAGGAAGCCGTCGGCCGCACCTCGGTGGAACTCAACCTCTGGGCCGATCCGGCCGACCGCGACCGCTACCTGGCCGAGCTCCGCGCGCACGGCCACGTGGCGGGGTTCGAGGCGCAGATGCGGCGCAAGAACGGCGAGTTTTTCACCGTGCTCTACAACGGCAGCATCATCGAGATCGCCGGCCAGACCTACAGCCTGAACTCGCTCCACGACATCACGGAGCGCCGGCGCGCCGAGGCGGCGTCGCGCGAGCGCGAGTCGCTCTTCCGCGGCGTGTTCGACGCGAGCCCGATCCCGATCTTGCTCTCGCAAGTGCCCGACGGCCGGCTGCTCGAGGCCAACGCCGTCAGTCTCGCGGCCTTCGGCTTCAGCCGCGAGGAAGTCGTCGGGCGCACCACCGAGGAACTTGGCCTCTGGGCCCGCCCCGAGCAACGGATGGAATTTTTCCGGCGGATCGCCGCGGAAAAATCCGTCGAGACCTTTGAGGCCGTGATGCGCACGAAGACGGGCGCGGAGCGGATCATGCTGTGCAACGGCACCGTCCTCCACCTCGGCGGCCGCACCTGCCTGCTCACCTCGGCGGTCGAGATCACCGCCGTCCGGCGGGCCGAGACGGAGAAGTCGCGGCTGCAGGAAAAGCTTTTCCAAAACCAGAAATACGAGGCGCTCGGCACGCTCGCCGGCGGCGTCGCGCACGATTTCAACAACATCCTCACCGGCATCATCAACTACACCGCGCTGGCCCGGTCCGACTGCCCGCCCGGCAGCCCGCAGATCCGGGACTACCTGGGCGAAGTGCTCAAGTGCAGCAACCGCGCGAAGGAACTGGTGCACCAGATCCTGCTCTTCAGCCGCTCGGAGGATGCCGAGCGCGCCCCGGTGCCGTTCCAGCCCCTGATCCGGGAGGCGTTGTCGCTGCTGCGCGCCACGCTCCCGGCGACGGTCGAGATCAAATCCGACCTCGAGGGTTGCGCGCCCATCGTGCTCGCGAACGCGACGCAGATCCACCAAGTCGTCATGAACCTCGGCATCAACGCCGCCCAGGCGATGGAGGCGCACGGCGGAGTGCTCACGGTGCGCCTGCGCCAGCAAACGGTCGATCCGGCGGGCGCCGCCGAATTGGCCGCCCTGCGCCCGGGCCTGCACGCGTGCCTCGAGCTCACCGACACCGGCGCCGGCATCGAGCCGGCGGTGCTCGCCCGCATCTTCGAGCCGTTTTTCACCACCAAGAAAATCGGCGAGGGCACCGGGCTCGGGCTCGCCGTCGTGCACAGCGTCGTGCGCCGCCACCAGGGCGCGATCAAAGTGCGCAGCCAGCCCGGCGCCGGCACGACGTTCGAGCTTTTCTTTCCGGTGCTGGTGATCGGCGCGACGACCGAGGCCGCCGCCCCCGCCGCGCTGCCCCGGGGCCGGGGCCAGCGCATCCTGCTGATCGACGACGAGGCGATGGTCGCCAAATCCCTCCAACTGATGCTCGACCGGCTCGGTTACCGCGTGACCGCGTTCACCAATCCCGAGCTGGCGCTCGCCCACTTCGGCGCCGCGCCCGGCGACTTCGACCTCCTGATCGCCGACTACCAACTGCCGGGACTGACCGGCGTCGCGCTCGCGAAAAAAATCCTGGCGCTCCGGCCGGAGCTGCCCGTGTTCATCGCGAGCGGGTTCGCGGGCTCGATGACGGCGGAGAAAATGCACGCTGAAGGCATCACGGGTTTCCTGCAAAAGCCGATCGACCTGAAGGCCCTCACCAAGACTCTCGCCGCGACCTTCGGATGAGGCGGCCGGCTCCGCGCCGCGCGCCGCCCGCGCGGAAATCTCCGCCGCGAAAACTTCGCCGGGCCCCCGCGCGCCAAACCGCGCGCGCAAGCGCGCTGGCCCACTCTTACCAAACCAAACCGGAAAGCCGTGGCCGACGCCTCAGGGCGGGGAGGCCGGGTCAGGACGCGTCCGGTTGCGGCGATTGTGCCGGGCGGCCATTTTTTTCTGGCGCCAACGCAGGAGGGCAAGCGCGCCGAGCCCGCCGAGGAAGGGCAGGCTCACCGCACCACCGCCGCCGCCGCCGCCACCGCCGCTGCTGGCCGCGGGGGGAGGGGTCGGCGTCGGCGTCGGCGCGGGGGCGGGCGTGCCGCCGGGGAGCGGGGCGGACGCACCGATGATGTCGAGCGACGGCCGTCCGCCGAAGCGGCTGCTGAAAGCGGGCAGCACATAATCCATGTCGCCGGTCGAGACGCCGAACCACAAGAGCAGGTCGCGCGCGTATTCATCGACGGCCACGCCGGGGATGAGACGGCCCTGGCCGGTGTCGATGGCGGCGAGGTTTTGCAGGTCGGGAAAAAATCCCTGGTCGCGGTTGCCGAAGACATTTCCGCCGCGCACGGCGCCGCCCAGGACGAGGTGATTGCCGCCCCAGGCGTGGTCGGAGCCGTTGCCGTTCGAGGTGAGCGTGCGGCCGAAGTCGGAGGCGGTGAAGAGCGTGACGTGGTCGAGCAGGCCGACTTCGCCGAGCGCGCTGGCGAAAAAGCCGAGCGCCTGGCTGACGGTGCGGAGCATGGTGAGCTGGTTGTTGAGCACCTCGTCGTGATGATCCCAGCCGCCGAGTTGCACGAAAAACACCTGGCGCCTGGCGCCGAGCCGGCCGGCGGCGGAGGCGGTGCGGGCGATCATCGCGAGGTTGGCGGCGAGGGAGTTGCCGGCGGGCACGGCGGTGGCGAGCGTGGCGCCGCTGAGCGCGCCGGAGAATTCGGAGAACGCGGCGATGGCGTCTTTGCTGGCGGCGCCGTAGGATTGCTCGAAGAGGCTGCGGTAGTCGGCGCCGAGGGAGCTGTCGATCGCGGCGGTGCGCAGGGCGGTGAGGCTGTTGACGGCTTTCGGGTCGTGCCCGGTGAGCGCGGTGGCGCCGGTCGCGCCGATGCTGTAGGTGAAGGCCTGTTCGCCGGTGAGGAATACGTTTTGCCCGGAGAGGGAAATGTTCATCGACACGAGGCTCGGGCCGTTGAGCGAGCGGATGATGTCGGCGGCGCGGCCGCCCCAGCCGATCGCGGTGCGCTGGTCGGGCATGCAGGTCTGCCACTGCTTGATCTGGTCGGCGTGCGAGTAGAGCGAGACGGGGCGGAAGCGGTTGGCGCGGTAATCGGCGAGCGAAGTCGGGCGGACGAGCGAGCCGACGTTGGCGACGAAGCCGAGCCGGCCCTGGTTGAAGAGATCGCGGACCTCGGGCATCGAGGGATGGATGCCGAGGGTGCGGCCGCCAAGGTTGGCGGGTGTGACTTGGAGAAGCGTGTCCCGCGCGAGGGCGAGGTTGCCGCGCGCAGCGGCGTAGGCCGAGTATTCGCCGGCGGTGGTCGGCACGAGCATGTTGAAGGAGTCGTTGCCGCCGGCGAGGAAGAGGCAGACGAGGGCCTTGTAGTCGCCGTTGGCCGGGGCGGTCTGCGCGGCGAGGGAGTTGGCGAGCCGCAGGCTGAGCAGCGTGGAGAACAGCGAGGACGGCGAAGTCGGGCGAGAGCGCCACGAGGTAGAGCGCGAGGCGGGCGCGCGTCTGGTTGAGATTGCTGCCGTTGGGCACCATCGCCGGGGTGACGCCTTGCACGGCGGTGAGGATGGTGGCGCGGGTCTGCGCGCTCATCGTGCCGTGCGTGAGGAGGAGGTTCAGGTTGTCGAGCAGCGCCGCGGGCGTGGCGGCGAGCGCCTCCTGCTCGGCGAGGTTCAGGCGAAAGCTGCCGACGCCGGTTTGGACGAGCGTGTTGACGGTGTTGGGCAGGGTGACGGCGAAGACGGCGTTGAGGATCTGAAACTCGGGGCCGACGAGGCCGGCGCGGCCGATGGGGCCCGGCGGCTCGAACTCGGGCGAGAAAAAATTGAAGACCGAGGGCGAGCTGAGCGGATAGTGGCCGAGCGTGTTCTGCGTGACGGCGGTGCCGAAGTTGTAGGGCAGCGCGCCGTCGGTGACGGTGAAGCGGAACGCGCGGAGGAGATGCGTGACGCGGAGAAACGGCTCGCGGAGTTTGCCGTGCTCGGGGTCGGTGATGAACGCCGCCGTGCGCGCCTCGGGATCGAGCAGGATGGCGAGCACGACCGCGAGCAAGTCGCCGCGCACGCCGGCGCCGTTGTTGACGAAGGTGCCGGCGACGCGGCCGACGTAGGCGTCGCTGGGATTCGAGGTGACCAGTTTCTGGATGAGCTGGCGCGAGAGGAACGGCGCGGTGCTGGGATGCTCGACGAGGTTGTCGATGGCGTCCTGCACGTCCTGCAAGCCGGTTTGGTTCGCGGGCAGGTCGGGCTTGCGGGCGCCGGGATAGCGCAGGAGGCGCTTGGCGCCGGTGTCGTGCTGCGGTTCCAACATCCGCATGGGCGCGGTGTAGTTTTGGGCGGCGCTGGGGAAATCGGCGCGGCCGGCGCCCGTGCCGGTGTTGTTCGCGCTCT
>JACQFT010000225.1 GCA_016199925.1 Opitutia bacterium
CGCCATCCAGCCGCTGATCGGGATGAAGACCGCGAGGCACAGCGTGTAGCTCGTCAGCACGGCCTTGAGGCTCAGCGGCTCGACGCCGAGGCTCGCCGACATCGTGGGCACCGCGGTGTTCACGATGGTCGCGTCGAGATTCTCCATGAACAGCGCGACGGCCACCAGCCACGGCATGAACCGCTTCACGTGGGCGGTCTGGTCGGGGGTGAGGTCGGTGCGGGTCATCCGGGCTAGATATCCCGCGTGGCCGGCGACGCAAGCAGCCGCCAAAACCAGTAGCCGCGATTAAGTCAACCCGTCCTTAAATATCATTTTCCCTTCAACCCTCGCAGCGCTTTTTCCATTGAGCAGCCTCCGCGCGCTCCCTCTAGTTTTCGCTCCAGTTCATGTATCTAAAGGCGCTAAAACTAAACGGATTCAAAAGCTTCGCGGACAACACGACCTTGTCCTTCCAACCCGGAGTCACGGCCATCGTCGGCCCCAACGGTTGCGGCAAATCGCCATCGTCGGCCCCAACGGTTGCGGCAAATCTAACATCGCCGACGCGATCCGCTGGGTGCTCGGCGAGCAGAGCGCAAAGGCGCTCCGCGGCGGCAAGATGCAGGATGTGATTTTCGAGGGCGCCGACACCCGCAAGGCCGCGCAACTCTGCGAAGTCGGCCTCCTCCTCACCGAGTGCGAGAAGCAGCTCGGCAGCGATTTCCACGAGATCGAGATCATGCGCCGCGTCTCGCGAGACGGGCAGAGCGAATACTATTTCAACGGCCAGCCGTGCCGGCTGAAGGACATCCACAAACTTTTCATGGACACCGGCGTCGGCCGCACCAGCTACTCGATCATGGCGCAGGGCCAGATCGACCAGATCCTTTCGTCCAAACCCGAGGAGCGCCGCGTGGTGTTCGAGGAGGCCGCCGGCATCACAAAATACAAGAGCCAGCGCCGCGAGGCGATGAACAAGCTCGCGCTCACCGAGCAGAATCTCGCGCGCGTGTCCGACGTGGTGGCGGAGGTGTCGCGCCAGATCGGTTCGCTGAAACGCCAGGCGGCAAAGGCCATGCGCTACAAGCGCCTCAGTTTCTGCCTCCGTCACCTCGCGCTCGCGCAGGGCAATTTCTCCTATCGCCAGTTGAGCGCCGTGCTCGCCGACCTCGAGAGCCGCGTCGCCGCGCTCCGCGACGCCGCCGGCACGCGCCGCCTCTCGCTCGAGGAGCGCTCGCGCTCGCTCGACGAGAAAAAATCCGCGCGCAGCTCGCTGCACCAGCGCGTGCAGGACGCCCAGCAGGCCGTCTTCGACCTGCGCTCGCAGCGCGAGCAGGCCGAGAACGCGTCGGGCTTGGCGCAGGTGAAACGCACCGGTCTGGCCGAGCGTCTCGCCGCGGGCCGCGACGATCTGGCGGAGTTGGAGATGCAGTTGAAGGAGCTGGCCTCGCAGGTTGACACCGGCGCGCAGGACAAACAGATGCAGCTCTCGCTCCTCGGCAGCAGCGACGCCGTTTTTCAGGACCGCAACCGCGAGATGGCGGTGTTCGACGGCGAACTCGCGAAAGCCGAGCAGCAGTTGCAGGAACAAAAATTCCACCTCCTCCAGCTCGAGAGCGCCGTCGCGCGCCACCGCACGGAGAGCTCGGGCCTCGAGGTCGATGCCCGCACGAGCCAGAATCGCTACGACCAGCTCGTCACCGAGCTTGCCGAGTCGCGCGCCAACGTCGCCGCGGCCACGACGGCGCTGGCCGAGGTGCGCAATCGCGTCGCCGAGGCCCGCGCCGAGCAGAGCCGCTCCAACAACGAGGCGCAGGCCGCGCACGCCGCGTTGCAGCAGGCCACGCAGAATTTCCGCGAGGGACAGCGCCGCCTCCAGGAGATCGACCGCACTCTCGCGCAGAAGACCGCCCGGCTGAAACTCCTCCAGCAGTTGCAGGAAAAGTGGGAGGGTTTCGGCGAAGGGGCCAAGGCGCTCTTGCAGGGCCGGCTCGCGCCGTCGTTGGGCGAACAGAAATTTGCCCCCATCACGCAGGGCCTCGAAGTCCGGGCGGATTCCGCCAAGGCGCTTGAGTCGCTCCTCGGCGCGTCCGTCGAGGCGATCTCCGTCGCCGATCTCGCGACGGCGCAGCGTATCCTGGCCCAGCTCGAGACCGACAAAGTCGGAAGTGTTTGCCTGAGTGTTCCGGCGCTCAGCGCTCAGCTCCCGATTCTCAGCTCTCTTCCCCCGGGCCTGAAGTCCGCCACCGAGGCCGTCGCCAATCTCGACGCTTCGCATCCGGCCGCGAGCCTGTTGTCGGCGTGCTATCTCGCCGACGACCTCGGCGCGTTCCTCAGTTTCTGGAAGGACAACCCGACGTTCAGTTTTCTCCTCGTCGCCACGCCGAAGGGTGAACTTGTGGACCGGCGCGGCCTCATTTACGGCGGCCACCTCAGGAAGCCCGCCAACAGCATCGTCCAGCGCGAGGTCGATCTGCGCGAGACAGGCAGGGCCGTGGTCGCCGAGCAGAAGGCGCACGACGAGCAGCGAGGTCTCATCGAGCAGATCAACACCGCGCTCACCGCCGCGGAGGCCGCCCTCGAGCAGAAACGCAAGGACGTGCTCGCCGCCTCGCAGGTCGCGGCTGCGATCCACACCGAGGAGAAGAACGCCCAGCGCACGCACGACGAGGCCGCCCACCGCCTCGCGCGAATGGAGAACGAACTGGCCAATCTCAAGCGCGACCACGACGAGGCCCTCGCGCGCCACGCCAAAGCGCAGCTCTTGCTCGGCGAGGCCGAGGCCGGAGTCAATGCGCAGAAGTTGAAGATCACCGCCACCGAGGCGACCATCTCCGAGAAGCGCGCCGACCGCGACCTGAAGAAAGAATCCCTCGCGCAGGCCCGTCTCGAACTGGCCGACCGCCGCCAAAAGGTCGAGGTGCTCGACCGCGGCCTCAGCGAGATGGCTCGCCGCCGCGACCAGCTCGACGAACTTTTGGTCCAGCGGCAGATCGAGATCGAGTCGTGGACCGAGCAGGTCGCGAATCTCGAACGTGAATCCGAAACCCAGAAGCGCCGCGCCGAGGAAATCCTCGCGACCCTTTCCGTCGCGCAGGAGAACGTGGAGAAAGTCCGCGCCGAGCTCGGCACCGTCGAGCAGGAGATTGCCGCGCTCGAAGTCGGCCTGGCCGAGATCCGCTCCGAGGCCGAGACTTCACAGTCCGAACTTTCCAGGCACGAGGTGAAGGTCGCCGAGACCGGGGCGCGCGTGCAGTTTCTCCTCGAGGAGATGACGCGCGAGTTCGCGACCGACATCGCCGGCGTCGATTGGAAGACTTTGCTCTGGCACGCCGACGACGAACCCGAGGGACTGCGCGACCTCGACCTCGACGACGAGGACGAGGCCGCCGCTCCGCCTGCAAAGTCGCAGGACGGCACCGCGGCTGATTCCGCCCAATCGAGAATCAAGAATCGAAAATCGAAAATGAAGCAGCGCGGCGCTGCTTCGGAGGCCGACTTCGCGGCGCTTGACCGGACGAACTGGGACGAAATCAGGGCCGAAGTGGACGCGCTCCGCCAGCGGCTCAACGGCATGGGCCCGGTCAATCTCGTCGCCATCGAGGAGTATGCCGAGCTGAAGCAGCGCTACGAGTTCCTCAAGACGCAGAGCGACGATCTCACCGGCGCGAAGGCGCAGTTGTTGAAAGCCATCGACGACATCAACAAGACCTCGCTCGAGCAATTTCAGGTCACGTTTGACCAGATTCGGAAGAATTTCGCCTACACGTTCCAACTGCTCTTCGGCGGCGGGCGCGCGGAGATCGAACTGGTGACGGCTGACGACCCGCTCGAGAGCGGCATCGAGATCGTCGCGCAGCCGCCGGGCACGAAACTGAAGGGCATCACGCTGCTCTCCGGCGGGCAAAAGACGCTGACGGCCGTCGCGCTGCTCTTCGCGCTCTACATGGTGAAGCCCTCGCCGTTCTGCTTGCTCGACGAACTCGACGCGCCGCTCGACGAGTCGAACATCCACCGGTTCACGAACCTGCTGAAGCAGTTCGTGCAGGAGTCGCAGTTCATCATCATCACGCACAACAAGAGCACCATCGCCACGGCGGATGCGATCTACGGCGTGACGATGCAGGAGCGCGGCGTGTCGAAGACGCTCTCGATGCGTTTCGACCAGTCGAAGAGCGAAGCCGAGATTGTTGCGCCCACGATTGCCGACGCCGTCCGCAACGCTCAGCCGCAGGCGCACGGGTGAGGCGGCGCGGCGCGCCGCGCCGCGAAGGAGCGAGTAGCGGGAAGTGAGTAGCGAGTAGAATACACCGTTGCTCGCTGCTGCCAGCCACGTGTTTGTCCGGGCCGGTCGCCCGGCAAATGTAGGGCGGGTGTCTCCCGACCCCGCCGGTTCGGAAGCTCTCAGCTCTAGACTCTGGGCTATCGGGCTCTCCGCCTCTCTCAACTAATCAGCAACAACCGCAGCGAATCGCCTCGCTGGGTGAGGGGAGCGCGGTGGATGCACGGCGGCACGGCGCTGCCGGGCCAGTCGACGGCGATGCGCCAGAGGTTGTGCAGACCGAAACCAAAAGGCTGAGCACCCGCGACGGAGGCGTAGTGGAGTTCGTAGCAGTGCTCGTGCAGGTATTCGTGGAAGTCGGCATCGTCCGCACCGCCGTAAAGCTGGAGGAGTTCGGCGCGAGTCGTGGGGAGGTCCACGCGACGCTGGGCGTCCTCGTTGCGCAGGCCCTCGCTCGCAGCGCCGTGATAAGTGCAAAGCCAGGTGTCGGCTTCGACTGGGGCGCTGTCGGCGTGAAAGGAGAACACATCCGTCGGCACGGGGCCGGGTTCGTCGTCGCGCGGGTAACCGTCGATGCAGTTGAGCACCGGATCGAGGCCTAGGTCGCGCAAAAGGTTTTGGTCGGCGAGCATGGCGTCGATGGCGACGCGGCCGGCTGCGCTCGCCGCCAACGACTGCAGACGCTCGTCACCGAGCACAGTGACGCCCGGGCCGACCTTGAGCAGGCGCACGACCTCGGCAAAATCCCCCGGCAACACTCGCGGCCAGCAGAGCGCGTTCACGCCATCGGCGAATTGCATCGCCACTAACTCCGCGAAACTGCCCGCGCGTTTGATGCGGTGGTAGGCGGGTGGGGTGAAGGGGGGCATCAGGCGAGAGTCTAGAGGCTAGAGCGAAGAGTCCAGAGCTCAGACTGGTTTCACGCCAAGGCGCGGAAAGTAGAGAAGATTAACCGACCGAGGCAGGGATGGTTCCCAGAAACTCACGGCGGAACGCCGACCAACCTGACTGCTGCCGTGCACCCGGCGCACCTCGATTGCTCCAGCTTGGGATCGATCGTCGGGGGCACGCGGGGCGTGATTAAATCTGTGCCAGCGGTCGACCCGGGGAGGGCGAGGCCTCCGGCTGAGCCGTGCGGCCGAACGCAGATCACACGCGGCTCACCGGGGTCGGTCGCCCTCTCGGCCCAGATTTAATCACACCCGCCCTCGCGCGCACAAACGTGTTGTCTTGTCGGCGCAGTGGCGAAACCCTGACGGATGCAAAACAAACCCGCGGGCTGGCAGGAACGATTCGGACTGACGACGTGCGCGGCCGCCGAGATCGGCGAAGCGATGCTGGCGACGGCGCCGGGAGTTGCGGTGATCTACGCGCCGGGGGAGGCGGGCGAGAAAATCTATCTCATCCTCGAGTCCCGCGCCGGGGCGTTGCGGAGCCAGTGTGAGCGGCGACTGCAGTCGGGGAAACTGCCGCCGACGGCGGAACTGTGCGTGGCGTTCCGCAGCGGCCTGCAGGCGGACCAGTCGCCCGAGGCCGTCAACGCGGCGTGCCGTGAGCAAGTGATTTTCGCCGGGGAACTGCGGCGGGAGCTGCGGCCGGCGATGCGGTGAGGCGCCCGCGCGACGCGGCGGCGGAGGGCGCGGGCAAACTGAGCGCGCGGCGGACGAGCGTGTCGAGCTGAGCCCATTCGAGGAGGAAGGCGTCGTGGCCGTGCGGACTGCGGAGGGTGGCGCGCTCGACGTGAGTGCCGTTGGCGCGGAGAAGTTCGGCGAGAGCGTCCGACTGGGCCGGCGTGAAGAGTTGGT
>JACQFT010000002.1 GCA_016199925.1 Opitutia bacterium
CAGCTCGTCCATCGTCAAGGCACTCGCTGGCCGAAAAATTTGCCCGCACCGCGTCGGCCGCAGCTTCCCGCGACGGTCACCGACGGACATGTCGCCGTCACCTTCATCGGACACTCGACGTTTCTCCTGCAATTTCCCGGCCTGACCGTTCTCACCGATCCGATCTTCGCGCGCTACGCCGGGCCGTTCGGACGACTCGGACCGAAGCGCGCGCGCCCGCCGGCGATGCAATTGGCCGAGCTGCCGCCGATCGACGTCGTGCTCGTCAGCCACAACCACTACGACCACCTCGACCTCGCCACGCTGCGCTGGCTCGCGCGCGAACGCCGACCGCGATTCGTCACGTCGCTCGGCAACCGCGCGTGGCTCGCCGAACGCGGCGTGCCCGGCGCGATCGAACTCGACTGGTGGCAAGCGCACGCCGTCTCGCCGCACCTGCACGTCACCGGCACTCCCGCCCAACATTTCGCCGCACGCTCGCCGTGGGACCGTTGCCTGACGCTCTGGGGCGGCTTCGCGCTGCGCACGGCGCACGGCTCCGTCTTTTTCTGCGGCGACTCCGGCTGGGGCCCGCACTTCGCGGAGATCGGCGAAAAATTCGGCGGCTTCGACCTCGCGTTGCTGCCCATCGGAGCCTACGAGCCGCGCTGGTTCATGACGCCCGTGCACGTGAATCCCAACGAGGCCGTGCGCGCCCACCTCGCCGTGCGGTCGCGCCGGTCGCTCGGCATGCACTTCGGCACGTTCCAGCTCACCGACGAAGCCATCGACGCGCCGCTGCTCGGGCTCGCCGACGCGCGCACCGCGCACGGCGTCGCCGCGGCGGATTTCGCCACGCTCGATTTCGGCGAGACGCGGTTGGTGAAGCTGGGGCGCGACTAAGCTTTGCGTCGACAACCGAGGTGGGGACTTCGGGGTAGCGCGGTGCTACAGCCCGCGTTTGGTAATACCCCTCGCGGGCTAAAGCACCGCGCTACTTTCCAAACACTCCCGACCCGCATGGGCCCGCGTGCTTGCACGCGCTCTGTCTCCGGCGCGACCAAGGTCGCTGACCCACCGCAGCCTCCTCGACTTCTTGCTCTGGACTTTCCCGGCGGGCACCACGGGCAGGGCGAAGCCTCCGGCTGAGCCGTTCAGGCGATTGAAAGTCAAACGCGGCTCACCGGGGACGGTTCGCCCTACCTGGTAAGACAAAGGCGTGAATTTGGCCCCGATTCGGCCAAACCCGGCACCCGTGGGTCAGCGAGCTTGCTCGCGCCCCAAGCCTCGCCCTCGCGAGCAAGCGCCCGCTCACCGCTTTTCGCCGGCCGGCAGCGCCAGCGCCGCGATTTCACCGGCGCCCTGCAAGTGCCGGATCGCCGGCTCGACTCGCGGCGCGCCGAGCTTCTTCGCCTCCTGATACCACCGGAGCGCGGCGCCGGGATCGGCGGCCACACCCACCCCGGTCTCGTAGAGTTCGCCCAGGAGCGCGGCAGCCTCGGGAATTTTCGCCGCCGCGGCCGCGCGCAGCAGTTCGACGCCGCGCGGCGAGTCCGCCGCAATTCCCGGCTGGCCGCGCAAGAGCAGGCGGCCGAGTTCAAATTGCGCGGGGGCGAAGCCGGCGGCTGCGGCCTCGTGCAACAAGGCCAGTCCGCGCTCCGGATCCGGCGGCAACTCGCGCCCTTCCACGAGCAGACGCCCGAGCCAGAGCTGCGCCGCCGGCTCGGCGCCCACCACCGCCCGTTGCAACCACTCGAGGGCGCCCGGCCGGTCGGCGGCGAAGGTGGCCTTCGCGAGCAAGAACATCGCGCGCGGGTGGCCCTTCGCCGCCAGCTTCTCCAACCACGCCAAGTTCAGAATCTGGTCGCCCGGCGGGCGCGCCGACGAGTCCGGGAGCAGGACCGCGGGAGCGCGCGCCGCCGCTTGCGTCGCGAAGGCCACACTGTCGTCCGGCGGCGCGGCGCGCAGGGCGGCGGAGACCGGCAGAGCGGCCAAGAGAGCCGTCGCACATCTGAGTTTCATGCCCGCCAGTCTCGCCGTTTTCAGCGCAGCCCACCATACGCACTACCGCGTAGGCCGGCGGCGGCTGGCGTGGCGGCGGCGGCGGTGTGGCGGCGCTTGATTTCCCCGCCCCGCGCGCCATGCTCCCCGCCAGCGACACCTTCCCACCGGGCCTGGCCGGATCGCACCCCGCCCTCATGAAGATATTCGTTCTGCTCGCCCTGCTCGGCGTGTCCGTGCTCGCCAATCTCGCCCTCGTCGTCCGTCTGCGGACGATGGCGGCCGCTCCGCCCGCGGCTACCGGCGCCCATTCCCCCGGCTCGGGCCGGGCCGCGGTCGCCGGAGCCTCAACCCCCGAGAAGGGACCCACCGGGCGTTCGCCCGCCGCCGCCAGACCGGACGCGACGGGTTTGCCGCCGGCGTGGCGCGCGATCAACACCGACGCCGACCTGCGCGCGCTGGTCGGTGATCTCCGTGCGGCCGGGTTTCCCATCAAGGCCCTCCGCGCCATCGTCAGCGCCCTGCTCGCCGAGCAGATGCGCGCCGGCTTTGCCAAGCTGCCTTTCTGGCAACGCTTGTCGCCCAGCAAGGAAACCCTCGCGATGCAACAAGCCGCCGCGCGCGAGATGCAGACCAAGCTCGAGCAGATCCTCGGCCCCGACGGCCGCCCGTCGGTCGCGATGGACCCGGTGCTCCGCGAGCAACGCTACGGCACGTTGAGCGACGAGAAACTGGACGCGGTCCTCAAGCTCGAGCGCGACTATCAGGAGATGCAGGCGGGCACGGCGCGCGGCGGCGCAGTCAACTTGGACGACATCAAGGCGCAGCAGGAGCAGCAAAAGTTGCTCGAAACCGAAAAGCTCACCGATCTCGCGAGTCTCCTGAGCCCGGCCGAGCTCGAGGCCTACGAGCTGCGCAATTCCACGTCGGCCCGGCGGGTGATGGCCGGTGTGCGCGACCTCGCCGTCTCGGACGAGGAATACGCCGCGCTCTTCCGACTCCAGAAAGCCTCCGACGCCGCCAACCCGCGCGCTTCCGGCTCCCCTTCCCCTGACGAGATGTTCAAGCGGCAGGCCGCCCAGCTCGCGCTCCACGAGCAAATGCGGACCGTGTTGACCGACGACCGGTTCTACAAATTTCTCGAAGGCACTGACCCCACCTATCTCGCGGTCGCGCGGTTCGCGGAAAAAAACTCCGTCGCCGCGCCGGCGACCAGCTATCAGGTCTATCAATTGCAGATCGAGGCGCAGGCCACGATAGTCACCCTCTCCCAGCAGAGTCGCGGCGCCGGTGGCAATGCCGCCGCCCTCGCCGCGCTGGCCAGCAAACTCGCCGCCTACAACGCCCGCCTCGACGCGCTCCTCGGCCCCCAAGTCGCCGCCGCCTACCGCAAACAGCCCACGGGCCGGATTTTCAACCTGCCCGCCAAACCGACGCCCCCGCCCGCCCCCACGCCCGGCGGCGGGTGAACGCGCCGTGTCGTCCGTCTGCCTGCGCCCGGGGCCCAAGCTCGCGCACTGGGTGCGGGTCGCCCGACGGTGTGGGCCGGCGCGCGTGCCCCCGCTTTGAGTCCGATCGCGACCAAGGCAGCCGACTATCCTGTAGCCACAGGCGTCCCTGCCCGTGGGGTTTGCTCCTTTGCACAAAACCGGCAGGCAGGGACGCCTGCCGCTACTCGCTCCGCCCACCTTGAAGACCTCGCTTAGCGCTGAACTTCGGCGCCGTCGTGGCGCGGCTTGTCGTCACCACGCGGCGGGGTTTGCGGAGCGGGGGCGGGTGGCTGGCTGCGTTGGCGGAATTCGGCGCTGCGCCGGAGGTCGTCGCGCATCCCTTGCTCGGTGAGGCCGTGGTCGAGGAGCAGGTTGCGGTAATGGTCGAGGCCGGACGGATCAACCGAACGGCCGAGCAAATCCTGATAGGCGCGCTCGATCATCCGGTTGATGACCGGGCCGCGATACTCGGCGCTCTTGCGAATGTGGGCGCGGACCATCTGCTCCGTCCAGCCCTGGTCGATCATCAAGCCGCGAAAGTAGCGCAGGCCCTCCGCGTCCGGTTCGCGCCGGAGCACATCGTCGTAGGCGCGCGCGATGATCCGCTCGTAGTCCGCGCCGTCCGGTGGCGCGCGGCGGTCGCCGTGCCGGTGATCGCCGTGCGCCCGCCCGCCCGCCTCAGCCTGCAGCGACGAGATCCGGTCGTTCCACGAGCCGACGACCTCTGGCAGCGCGCGGTCGGCGAGATTGGGAATGCTTTCCGTAACGCGAATCAGTTGTCCTCGAAATCTGGCGTGTTCGTAGGCCAGCAGCACGGCCCCGCCCTCGATGCGGATCGAGGAGATGCGGTCGTTGGCGCGGCGCCCGCCGTCGAAGCTGACGCGGTCGAGATTTTCCACCGCCTCGCCGGCGAACAGCGTGAGCGAGTCGCCGCGATAGCCGGCCTTCTCGTAGAGGACCACCCGCGATCCGCGATGGCGGCTCTCCTCGTCGCGATGGTCGGCGCGAGCCGCCGGCACGACACCCGCCAACGCGAGCAGGAGAAACACGAAGCGGCAGTTCATGCCCGATAAGACGAACGGGACGGCCGGGAAATTCATTCTTTGTTCGTGCTCGGTTCAACTGCCCGTCCCGCAAACCCGTAGAAAGCTCCGCGTGGTCGGACCCTGTGGGAGCGTGCTTGCACGCGACGTTGGGCGGACGAGTCGCGAGCAAGTTCGCTCCCGCCAACTGGGCGCGTCTTGCCGGAAGTCCTCGGCGGGACGCCGAGGACAGCACGCGGGACGCGTGCGCTCCCCGGGAAGAACGGATAATCAACCCCCGCCTCTTCGTTCCCTTCGTTTCCTTCTGTGAGAATTCTGCGGCTGGAACCCGCTCGCGACGCCCGGCGGACGAGTCGCGAGCAAGCTCGCTCCCGCAAACTGGGCGGGTCTTGCCGGGGTTTGAATTTTTCTCGCCCGGGAAAAAAACTGGCGGTCGGCCGCGCGCCGGCCAACATCCCCGGCAATGTCCCGCTCTGTCCAGCGGGTGCGCGCCGCGGTGGTGCAGCACCCTCCCGTCTTCCTCCACCTGGAACTGAGCGTCGCCCGCGCGTGCGCACTCACGGCCGAAGCCGCGCGCGCGGGCGCGGAACTCGTGGTGTTTCCCGAGAGCTGGCTGCCCGGCTACCCGGTGTGGCTCGATGACGCGCCCGGCGCGGGCCTGTGGGGCCATCCGCCGGCGACCGCGCTCTACCGGCTGCTGAGCGAAAACTCGCTCACGGTTCCCGGTCCGCATTTTTCCCGGCTGCTCGCCTGCGCGAAAGAAAATCGCGTCCACCTCGTGATGGGCGCGCACGAGCGCGACGGCGGCACGCTGTATAACACGATGCTTTTCCTGAGCCGCGACGGCGTCACCCATCGCGTCCACCGCAAGCTCATGCCCACCTACACGGAGCGTCTGCTCTGGGGCCAGGGCGACGGGCGCACGCTGGAGCCGTTGCCGACGGAGTTCGGTCCGCTGGGCGGCCTGGTGTGCTGGGAACACTGGATGCCGCTCGCGCGCGCGGCGATGCACGCCCAGCACGAGACCGTCCACGTCGCGCAGTGGCCGACGGTCCGCGAGATGCATCTCGTCGCGAGCCGGCATTACGCCTTCGAGGGCCGTTGCTTCGTGCTTGCCGCCGGCACGGTGCTGACGCGCGGCGACGTGCTCACGGGCTTCCGCGCGCACGGAGCCGCCGCCGAGGCCGCGGCCGAGTCGCTCTTGCAACAGATCCCCGGCGACGACGGCACGCTGCTGCTCCGCGGCGGCAGCGCGATCATCGCCCCGGACGGCGATCTGCTCGCCGGCCCGTTGCACCGGGAGACGGGAATCTTGCACGCCGAACTCGATCTCGCGCTCATCACCGACGGGCACCTGACGCTCGACACGGCCGGCCACTACGCGCGGCCGGATGTGTTTCAACTCACCGTCAACACCCGCCCCCCGGCGGGCGTGGCGTTCTCGCCGCCGTAGGCCGGGGATTGTCGTAGCCACAGGCGTCCCTGCCTGTGGAATCGAGCGGCGCGAACCGGCAGGCAGAGACGCCTGCCGCTACGACCGGACAAGCGTCGCCGCGCCTCACTCCTCAGCGACGACGTAGTGGCTGCCCTTGCTCTCGGGATTGAGCGTCGCCGCGTGGACGACCAGCAGCGCGGTCTGCACGGCGTTGCGCAGTTCGATCAGCTCGCGCGTCGGACAGCAGTCGCGGTAGAACGCCTGGATGTCTTCGCGCAGTTCGAGGAGAATCCGCCGCGCGCGGGCGAGCCGGCGCGGCGAGCGGATGATGCCGGCGTAGTTCCACATCGTCTGCTGGATCAACTGCAGGTCCTGCCGGATGAGCAGCGGATCGGGTGCCTTGGCCGGGCTCTGCCACTCGCGCGGCGCCGGCAGATGGAAAACTCCCGCGCGCAACTCGGCCGCGTCGGCGTTCGCGGCGGATTTCGCGGCGACGAGACACTCGAGCAGCGAGGTGCTCGCGAGGCGGTTGGCCCCGTGCAGGCCGGTGCAGGCGGTCTCTCCGATCGCGTTGAGATGGCGGACAATCGTGCGGCCGTGCAGGTCGGCATGCACGCCGCCGCAGGAGAAATGCGCCGCGGGCACAACCGGGATCGGCTCGCGCGTGATGTCCACGCCCTGCGCGAGGCAACGGTCGGAGATGGCGGGAAAGCGCTCACGGATGAAGTCGGGCTCGAGCGCCGCGAGGTCGAGGAAGACGCAGGCGTCGCCCGTTTCCATGAGGTGCCGCTTCACGGCGCGCGAAACCACATCGCGCGGCGCGAGCGAACCGAGCGGATGAACGCCGTCCATGAAACGCCGGCCGCGCGCATCGACGAGCACCGCGCCTTCGCCGCGCAACGCCTCGGTGACGAGGAAGGGTTGCCCGCCTTTTTTGAAAAACACCGTCGGGTGAAACTGCACGTATTCGAGGTCGATGAGGCGCGCGCCGACACGCCACGCCATCGCCACGCCGTGGCCGACGCTGCCGGGCTGGTTGGTGCTGTGCAGAAAAATCCCGCCGAGGCCGCCGGTGGCGAGGATGGTTTTCTTCGCGACGATGGCGACGACTTCGCCCGACGCCGTGTCGAGCGCGTAGCAGCCGAAGCAGGTCAGCGGCTCGTAGCGGTCGCGCGCATCGTCGGAGTTGTGCGAGAGGGTGAGGAGATCGACGGCTGCGAAACCGCTGCGGCGGGTGATGAGCGGCGTGGTATCGACGCGCTGCGCCACGGCGGCGAGGATGGAGTGGCCGGTGGTGTCCTTCGAGTGGATGATGCGGCGCGCGTTGTGTCCGCCTTCGCGGGCGAGATCGAGTTGGCCGGCCGAGTCGCGGTCAAAACCAACATGGAGTTCGTCGAGCAGGAGTTCCTTCACTGCCGCCGGGCCCTCGCGCACGAGCTGGTCGATGGCGGCCGGGTTGGAGGTGTGGTCGCTCGCCGCGAGAATGTCGCGAGAGAGAGCGGCGGTGTCGGGCGAGGTGTCGTAAATGATGCCGCCCTGCGCCCAATCGCTGTTGGCTTCGAGCGGCGCGCCGAGCGAGAGAAGCTCGACCTTGAAGCCGGCCTTCGCCGCGTGCAGCGCGTAAGCCGAGCCGGCGAGGCCGGCACCGAGGACGAGGCAGTCTGTCTGGATGATGCGCATGGAAAAACTTCTACACCAAGGAAGCAAAGAACGCGAAGGGTTGCTTCCTGAATTTCATTCCTTCGCAAACTTCGCTTCCTTGGTGTGAGAACATTCCGGTTCCGTTTGGCCAAGGCCTACGATCTGGCGCGCCGAACGAGGAGGTCCAGGCTGAGGTCGGCGGCGACGGCGGAGTGGGTGAGCGCGCCGATGCTGATCACGTCCACGCCGGGCAAGGCATAGTCGCGGAGTGTCTCGAAGCGGACGCCGCCGGAGACTTCGACGAGGGCCGCGCCCGCGATCACGGCGACGGCGGCGCGGACCTGGTCGGGCGTCATGTTGTCGAGGAGGATGACCTCGGCGCCGGCGCGGAGGGCTTCGCGGACTTCGGCGAGGGACTTCGCCTCGACCTCGATCTTGGTGAGATGCGGGGCGGCGGCGCGGCAGAGTTGCACGGCCTTGGTGAGCGAGCCGGCGGCGGCGATGTGATTGTCTTTGATGAGCACGTGCTCGCCGAGCGACGCGCGGTGGTTGAAGCAACCGCCGGTGCGCACGGCGTATTTCTCCAGCGCGCGGAAGCCGGGCGTGGTCTTGCGAGTGTCAACGATGCGGACGCCGGTGCCTTTGACGGCGTCGGCGTAGCGGCGCGCCTGCGTGGCGATGCCGCTGAGGCGCTGGATAAAATTCAGTGCGGTGCGCTCGGCGGTGAGGAGCGCCGCCGTGGGGCCCTCGACCCGGAGAACGATTGCGCCCTTCTTCACGCGGTCGCCGTCGCGGGCGAGCAGTTTGGTTTTCAGCGCGGGATCGACCCGCGCGAAGACGCGCGCGGCGACTTCGAGGCCGCAGACGACGAGGTCCTGTTTGGCGTCGATGACGGCGCGGCTGCGGTGGCGGGCCGGAAAGATGGCGCGGCTGGTGACATCGCCGAGGCCCGCGTCTTCGTCGAGGGCGAGGTCGATCAGGTGGTCGGTGCGGGGAGTGAGCATGGGCGGTTTGTAATATAATGTGTTACAAGCGGCCGGGCGGCCGGAAGCGACGAGGAGCGGGGAGGGGAGTGAGCATGGTGAGCGGAGTTTGGTGGAGGGCTGCCGCTTGACGGCAGCCGCGGCGCGGCGACGAGCGCCGGCCCTACAAAGGAATTTCAGTCGGTGGGGGCGAGTTCGAACATGCGGTCGATGCAGCGGGCGGCGCGGAGGCGGAGGGATTCGTCGAGCGTCACGATCTGGTCGGGACGCGGCGCGAGGAGCGCATCGCGGATTTTCTCGAGCGAGTTGAGTTTCATGTAGGGACAGAGGCGGCAGCCGCCGATGAAGTGTTTTTCGGGCGCCTCGGCTTCAAGGCGGCCGACGAGGCCGCACTCGGTGAGCATCAGAAAATACGGGGCGGTGGTGGTCTTGACGTATTTCATCATCGCGCCGGTGCTGCCGACGAAGTCCGCGGCGCCGGCGACGTCGGGCGGGCACTCCGGGTGCGCGACGACTTTCAGCCCAGGGAACTGCGCGCGGGCGGCGGTGATTTGCGCGACGGTGAATTCGTCGTGCACCAGGCAGGTGCCGTCGGAGGAGATGATTTCTTTGGCGAGGCCGCGGCGTTTCAGGTCGAGGCGGACGTTCTCCGCCATGAGGCGGTCGGGCACGAAGAGGATGCGCCGGGCGGGGAGTTTGGCGATGATGTCGATCACGTTGCCGGAGGTGACGCAGACGTCGCTCTCGGCTTTCACGTCGGCGGTGCTGTTGATGTAGCAGACGACGGTGGCGTCGGGGTAGAGCGCCTTGAGCTGGCGCACGCCGTCGCCGTCGATGGAGTCGGCAAGCGAGCAGCCGGAATGGCGGTCGGGCACGACGACGGTCGCGGCGGGCGAGAGGATTTTCGCGGTCTCGGCCATGAAGACGACGCCGGCGAAGACGATCATCTTGGCCTGGGACTGCTTGGCCATGAGGCTGAGGAAGTAGGAGTCGCCCTTGAAGTCGCCGACGCCGTAGATGATCTCGGGTTCGACGTAGGAGTGGGTGAGGATGACGGCGTCCTTCTCCTTTTTGAGGCGGTTGATTTCGAGGGTGAGGGGGGCGATGCGGCGGCACGCCTCGTAGTTCCACGGGTGGCCGGGGGTGCAGTCCACGTTGAGGAGGGCGCGGAGCAGGCGTGCGGCCTCGGCGTCGAGGGCGGCGGGAGTGGTGGGGGATGAAGTTTCCATCGGCGGAGGGCAAGCTACACGGTTGCGGCGGCGCGTCAAAGGCGCACGCGGGAGGTTTTTCGGCGGGTTGGGTTGGGTGAAAGGAGAGGTGCCCGAGTGAAACGGGCACCTCTCAGTTTCTGCGGTGGGTGCGGGCTGCCGCTTGCCAGCACGCCGGGGTGGCTCCCTGCTCCCCGCGGCGCGCCGACAAGCGGCGGCCCTACATTTCGGTTCGTCCCGCGCCTGTCGGCGCTTGCAGCGTGTCGCGGGGTTTTTTGGAGGGCCGGCCCTTGTGGCCGTGCCGTCTGATTCGTGTCCGCTATGCCGCTCCTCGCTCGTGCTGCGGCGCGCCGACAGGCGGCGGCCTAGGCTCGGGGCGAGCAATTGCAAAAAAACTGAGGGTGCCCGACTGAAACGTCGCTTGGTTCCGGGGTTGTCATTGGGGGGCGGGGTGGGGCAGGCTGCGGCACTTCATCGCGCAATCGCGCGCGCCCGAAGATGAGCAAATCCTCCCCTCAGTTCATCGCGGCGGCAGACGGACATCCGATCGCCGCCCGCTTTTTCGCTCCGGCGGGTTCGCCCCGCGGGGTGGTGCTGGTCGCCCCGGCGATGGGTTGCCCGCAGACTTACTACGCGCCGTTCGCGGCCTGGCTGGCGGCGCAGGGGTTTTTGGCGGCGACCTTTGACTACCGCGGGACGGGGCTCTCGCATCGCGGCAGCCTGCGGGGCTTCCGGGCGGACCTCTGGGATTGGGCCCGGCTGGATTGCGGAGCGATGGTGGCGGAACTGGACCGGCGCGCGCCGGAGGTGCCGTTGCATTGGGTCGGGCACAGCCTGGGGGGGCAGATCATCCCGTTCGTGCCGGGGCGCGAGCGGATCAAGAAGATCGTGACGGTCGCGACCGGCAGCGGCTACTGGCGGGAAAATTCGCCCGCGTTGCGGCGGATGGTGTGGTGGCTGTGGTTTGTGGTGGTGCCGCTGGCGCTGCCGCTGGCCGGCTATTTTCCGGGCAAGCGTCTGCGCAAGGTGGGCGACCTGCCGAAGGGGGTGATGGCGCAGTGGCGCAAGTGGTGCCTGCACCCCGAGTATGCCGCCGGGGCGGAGGGCGCGGGGGCCCGGGCGGAATACGCCGCGGTGCGCACGCCGATCACTTCGCTGTCGTTCACGGACGACGAGATGATGTCGGCGCGCAACATCGAGTCGCTCCACTCTTTCTACACGAATGCGCCGCGCACGATGCGGCGGTTTTCGCCGGCCGAGGCCGGCGTGGCGCGGATCGGGCACTTTGGTTTTTTCCGCAAGGACGCGCGGACTTCGCTGTGGCCCGATTTGCTGCTGCCGGAGCTGGCTTGAGGCGTCCGCGTGCGCACCCCGGATTTATCCGATCCCAGCCAAGCCGAAGCCGCCCGCTGCGGCGGGCAAGTTTCGGGGCCTCGGCTTCCCGGCTAATCAAGATCCCCGGAGCTAGCTCCGGGGCATTCCAGAAACCCGTCCACGGTCTTTGTGGGAGCGACCTTGGTCGCGACACGCACACACGCTGAGTCGCGTGCAAGCACGCTCCCACAGCCCAGCCAAGCCGGCGCAAACTCCGGGGTATTGAACCTAAAGGACGACACGGAGGTCGTCCCTCCCGCGCGCAGCGGAGAAAAAGCGCGCGCGAGCTCGCTGGCTCACGGGCTCCTCTTCCGGCCCAAAGAAAAAACCCGCCGGGGAGGGCGGGTTTGAAAAACTGCGCGAGATTTCGCGGCGAGAATTACTTCTTCGCCTTGACGATCTCTTTCTGCGGGCGGCCGGGGGTCGTCCACTCGAGGTGGTAGAACTTGCCGCGCGGTTTGTCGGTGCGCTCGTAGGTGTGCGAGCCGAAGTAGTCGCGCTGGGCCTGGAGGAGGTTGGCCGGCACGCGGGCGGAGCGGTAGCCGTCGTAGTAGGTCAGCGCGGAGCTGAACGTCGGGACGGGCACGCCGCACTCGGCGGCGAGGGCGACGACTTTGCGCCAGTTCTCCTGCGCCTGTTTGACGGTCTTGTTGAAATACGGGTCGAGGAGCAGGTTGGCGAGGCCGGGGTTGCGGGCGTAGGCCTCGGTGATTTTTTGCAGGAAGGCCGCGCGGATGATGCAACCGCCGCGCCAGATCTGGGCGATCTCGCCGAAGTTGAACTTCCAGTTGTATTCGGCCTGCGCGGCGCGCATGAGCTGGAAGCCTTGCGCGTAGGAGCAGATCTTCGAGCAGTAGAGGGCGTCGCGCACGGCCTGCACGAGGGCCTTCTTGGAGCCGCGGTATTTTTTCTTCGGGCCCTTGAGAATCTTCGAGGCGGCGACGCGTTCTTCCTTCACGGCGCTGAGGCAGCGGGCGAAGACGGCTTCGGAGACGGTCGGCGCCGGCACGCCCATGTCGAGCGCGTTGACCGAGGTCCATTTGCCCGTGCCCTTCTGGCCGGCGGTGTCGAGGACGATGTCGACGAAGGGTTTTTTGGTGACGGGGTCCTTCTGCTTGAGAATGTCGGCGGAGATTTCGACGAGGAAGCTGTCGAGCGCGCCCTGGTTCCATTCGCTGAGGATGGCACCCATCTCGGCGGGCTTGAGGCCGAGGAGGCCCTTCATGAGCGCGTAGGCCTCACAGATCATCTGCATGTCGCCATACTCGATGCCGTTGTGGACCATCTTGACGTAGTGGCCGGCGCCGTTCTCGGAAATATAGGCGGTGCAGGGCACGCCGCCGGTGACGGGATGGCCGGGCTTGGCGCCGGGGATCGGCTTGCCGGTCTTGGCATCGACTTTGGCGGCGATGGCTTCCCAGATGGGTTTCAACTCGTTCCACGCCCCGAGGTCGCCGGCGGGCATGAGCGACGGGCCGAAGCGCGCGCCCTCCTCGCCGCCGGACACGCCGGAGCCGACGAAGCGGAGGCCTTTTTCCTTCAGGGCTTTTTCGCGGCGGATGGTATCCGTCCAGAGGGCGTTGCCGCCGTCGATGATGATGTCGCCGGCCGCGAGGAGCGGGGTGAGGCTGTCGATCACGGCGTCGGTCGGTTTGCCGGCCTGGACGAGGATGACGATTTTGCGGGGTAGTTTGAGCGACTGGACGAGCTCCTCGGGCGTCTTGGCGCCGAAAAGTTTGCCCGGGGTGTCGCCGTGAGCGGCGACGAATTCCTCGGTTTTCTCCACCGTGCGGTTATAGACGGAGATGCCGAAGCCGTGGTCGGCGATGTTGAGCGCGAGGTTCTGGCCCATCACGGCCAGACCAACGAGTCCGATGTCAGATTGGGGTATTGCCATCCCCGAGTTCGTAGACGGCGGGCTCAACAAACACCACCGTAATATTGAGAATAACCCGTGTCGGAGGACCTTTGGTTCGCCACTGCCGCCTTCGGGGGGCGCCCGCGCCGGGGGGCGGCGACGAGCGCGTCAGCCTCGGCGGCGCGGCACCAGTTCGCGAGACCCAGGCTTACGGGTTCGGGTTGGCGTTCTTCTTGGCGTTGTAGGAACCGGCGCTGGGGAAGAAGGGGGCCAGTTTCTCGACGAGGGGCGTCAGGAACTTCGGCTCGTTCCGGTTATAGACCCACGAGAAGAACACGACCGTCATGACGACGAAGACGACCACGCCCATGATGACCTTGTTCATCCCGGCGAGCTTGCGCAGCACGATGACCGCGACGACGAGCGACGCGACGGCGATCCCGATCTTCAGCCATGTGTCGGTCGGCAGGGTCTTCATCGTCTCCAGCGCAGAAGCGGCGAGCGGCAGCATGCGACCACCGATAGCCGGAAAGGCCGGCGAGACGAATCATTTTTGCCGCCGCGCGCGGGTTTAGCCGGCGTTTGACCAACGGCCGCGACCGGCAAAATCAGTTCCGCTTGCGGTCGAGCTGCGCGAGGTATTTCTCCGGGCCCTGGCCTTCGTCGTAGCCGACCAGACGGCCCTTGTCTTCGTCCGCCGGCGAGAGGAACAACAGCGTCGGATAACCCTCGATGCCGTAGCGTTCCTTGAGTTCCATGAGTTTCTTCAACGCCGGATCGGCGGCGATCTTCGCGGGCGTGCGGTCGGCGCGCCGCGGGTAGTCGAGTTTCACGAGCACATAGTTCTTGGCATACTCGGCGAAAGCGGCGGTCGTCAGCACCTCGCGGTGCAACGCGATGCACGGCGGACACCAGGCCGAGCCGGTGAAATCGACGAGGAGCTGTTTGTGCTCGCGTGCCGCGAGCTGCCGGGCGGCGGCGAGGTCGGTCCACCAAGTGAGTTCAGCGGCGCGCAACGAAACGGCGCACACTGCGGTAAGAAGCAGGAGTCGGGCGATTTTCATGTTGGAACAGGACTAAACCTAATTTCAGCAGTTCAATTTAACCACGGATTTCGCCGATCGCCCGGATCCAGAAATTTGCCTGGAAACAGCCGTCTTAAATCCGCGCACCAAACGGGTGACAGACCAAAAATCCGGAGGCAATAGATAATCCGTGTCATCCGCGAAAACCGTGGTTTCAACTGCTTTCTCTAGGCTATACATACCGCGCGGCGACGCCGAGGTAGTCGAGGAGCCACGCTTCTTTCCAGACGCGGAAGCGGCCTTCGGGGGTGATCTTGCCGTGCTCTTCGCGCTCGGCGTGCGGGAGCAGAAAGCCGAGCTCGGTGTTGATCTGCTCCATGAGCTGCTGCTGCTGGTTGAGATCGTCGAGCGGCTCGGTTTCCCAGGCGATCGGCGTCGCACCGGCCTTCGCGATGGCGGCGCGGTGGCGGGCGACGAGGCGCGGCAGCGAACGGCGCCAGGGCGCGCGTTCGACGATCCAATTCTCGGGATAAAATCCGCCGAAGGGCAGGAAGAAATTATCCGTGACATAGCGCCCGCCGCCCGCCGTCTGCGTGGAGAGGCTCGTGCAGGCAGTGATCGCCCCGCTGTCCTGCGGCAGGAAAGCCACCTGCACGCGCAGCGTCTGGTCGTGGCTCTGGTAGATCGAGACGCGCAGCCAGATGCCGCCGCCAACCTCGGCCTTGAGCGCCTGCAGTTGGGTGAAGCGGTTCGCGCGGAGCCAATCGCGGATCTTGAGCAGGCGCTTCTGCGTCGGCCACTCGTCGCCGCTGGTGTTGGCGGTGAACTTCGGGAAGAGCGGCATCGGGCTGAGGCTGATGGCGCTCACGCGCACCCAGTTGAAAACCGACTCGAGCAAAAACCACCCGAGGAACGCCGAGACCGCCACGACCCAGAACGGCCGGTCGATCCAGCCGAAGCGGTCGCTCGTCTCGGCCGCGAACAGCGAAAATAGAATCCAGCGCAGCCAGCGGATCGGGATGGCGAGGATGGGCGACGCCACGCGCAGGTTGATGTAGAACAGCAGCAGCAGGACTGCGACCGCCGGGCTCAGGAAGAGGGAGAGCGTTTCCATCGGCTATCAGGCGGCGGGGCGCGGGGCGTGCGCCCGGCCCGGCGGCGCCGACGCTCTCGCGAGCGTCTCGGGGGCAAGCCGCTCCACCGTCGGGTTCATGTTCGGGCCCTCAGCTCAGCCGCACGGGCATGATGACGCAGACGAAACTTTCGAGGGTCTTGAACACGCCCGGGCTGACCTCGTCCTTCAGCTCGAAAAACACTTCGTCCTTCGTGAGCGCGCGGAGCGGGTCCATCACGAACTGCGGGTTGAACGCGACCTGCAGCTCGGGGCCGCTGTAGGAAATCGCCATCGACTCGTGCGACTCGCCGAAGTCCGGGCTCGACGCGCTGATCTCGAGGAGATTGGCGGTGAGCTTGATCTTCACCGAATTCGATTTCTCCGACGTGACGAGCGCGGCGCGGTGGACGCACTGGAGGAAGAGTTCGCGCTCGAGCTTGATGCGCTGGTGCGTCTCCTTCGGGATGACCTGGTGGTAATTCGGGTAGTTCCCCTCCACGACCTTCGAGAAGAGATAGATGCTGTCGACGAGGCCGCTGTTGTCCTTGCCGGTCTCGATCTGGAAGGCCGCGCGGCGCTCGTTGAAGGCGATCTTGAGCTGCTCGCCCTTGCCGAGGAGGCGGAGGATCTCGGCGACGGGGTTGGCGGGGAGGATGATCGCGCCGGCGCTGGCGGCGGGCACGGGCATCTCTTTGCTGACGAGCGCGAGGCGGCGGCCGTCGGTGGCGACGAGCGCGAGCTTGCCGTCCTTGAAATTGAAATAGACGCCGTTGAGGATGTAGCGCGTCTCGTCGGTCGACTGGGCGTAGGCGACGTTGCTGAGCATCGTCGTGAGTTCGCCCTGTTCGAGGGTGAAGCTCTTGTCGTCGTCCGAGTCCGGCAGTTTGGGGAACTCCTCGGCGCCGATGCCCATGATCTTGAAATGCGAGCCGCCCGAGGCGATCTTGACCTGGTGGTTGGTGCCGGCATCGACGGTGACATCGACGTTGGGCAGTTCGCGCACGATGGTGGCGAGGCGCTTGACGGGGAGCGTGACGGTGCCGGGTTCCTTGACCTCGGCCTTGATCTTGCAGCGGATGCCGAGATCGAGGTTGGTCGTGGTGAGCGAGATTTGGTCCTTTTCCGCTTCGATGAGCACGTTGCTCAGGATCGGCATCGCGGCCTTGGAGCCCACGACGTTGAGGACTTGGGCCAAGCCGTTGCTGAAGTGGTCGCGGTTGATTTTGAATTTCATCGGGCGGGGGTCGTTGGGACGCGGTTAACTAACAAAGGATGATTAGAGAGAGATTCAATAAGGAAGTATCCGTATTATTATGGTCGGCGAAGATCAGAGTAACCGGACGTTTTCCGAATGAGCGGGGCGGAGGCGGGCGGTGTGAGCAACGGCGGGCCGGCGGCGGATAACCGCGGGGTTGTTCACACCGGAAAGTTATTCGGAAGTTCCCTGCTTCATTTTCACCAGCTTTCGGCGCAGGGCGCGCATCTGGGCGTGGCGCACGCCGCGCTGGTAGTGGGCGAAGAGCCCGTAGCCGATGTAGCCGAGAAACAGGAACAGGAAGGCGATCTCCTGGAGGCGCCAGATCAGGGCCGCGGCGATGAAGACGAGCACGAAGGTGCGGACGCGGGTCTTGAACTGCCAGTCGACCTGCTTGAAGCTCGGGTAGCGAATCGTGCTGACCATGAGAAACGAGATGAGCACGAGCAGCAGCGGCAGGGTGAGCGTCCACTTCTGGAGCGATTTGTCGTTCGCGGTGAGGTTGAGCAGGAAGAGGACCAGCGACACGACCGTGCCGGCCGCCGCGGGCACGGGCAGACCCACGAAGTCCTTGCTGGAGTCCGCGGTCGCGCGGTGGAGGAGCGGGTTGGTGATGACGTTGAAGCGTGCGAGACGGACCGCCGCACAGAGGAGATAGACGAACGCGATCAGCCAGCCCAGCTCGCGGAACCACTGGTATTCCTCGCGCGGGGCGAGGATGAGGAAGAACACCATCAGCGTCGGCGCGAAGCCGAACGAGATGACGTCCGCCAGCGAGTCAAACTCGGCCCCGAACAGCGAGGTGCGCCCGCCGAGGCGCGCCAGCCGGCCGTCGAGCGAGTCAAAGATGACGGCGGCGAGGATCAGCCACACCGCCTGGGTGTAGAGCGTCATCCACGACTGCCCGGCGTGCAGCGAGGCGTATTCCCCGGCGTCGGTGAGGAGGCGCGCCTGGATGCACTTGATGACCGCGGCGAATCCGCAGAAGAGATTCCCCGCCGTCATCAGGTTCGGCAGGAAATAAATCCGGCTCGCCTGCGTGACGTTGTAGGGGTTGTTGCGTTGTTCGAGATCGGGCATCAGCGGGGTGGCGCGGCGCTTACTTGGTGAGGCTTTCGAGGTAGCGCCAGAATTTCGACTGCTGCTCGAAGAGCTGCTGCTCGGAGACCGGCAGCTTCATGCGGAAGAGCGCGTCCTCCAGCGACGACTTGTGGAGGATGTAGTGGGTGTGGAGATTTTCGCCCGACACCGTGAAATAGAACCGCGAATCGCCCGAGCGCAGCCGGTAGAAATCCTTGCCGTTGCGGTGAAACTTGCCGAGCGGCTCGCGCGGGTTGGCCAGGTCCTCGGGGCGCACTTTGCTGATCGGCTCGATCGCCGCCATCTGCGCCAGGGTGTCGAGCTTGTTCAGCTCGTGCATGCTCTGTTCGGAAAAAGTGACTTGATACATGGCGTGGGTTCGGGGCGGCCGCCCGGCGGGGAATTCGGCGGCCCCGAGGGGAATATCTCTAGCTTCCGCAATGCAGTCAGCAACGTTAATCACGGCGCGGGCCCCCGCGCGCCCGCCCCGCCCGCATCTTTGTTGCGCGCGCATTCATCGCCGCTACAACAGCGCCATCGCCGCCATGCCCGTCACGCTCGCCGCCATCCGCTCCGCCCGCCGCCGCATCGCCGGCGGCGTCATCGTCACGCCCTGCACCGAGTCGATCCCGCTCTCCGAAATCACCGGCGCGCGCATCTACTGCAAGCGCGACTATCTCCAGCGCACCGGCTCGTTCAAGGAACGCGGCGCCCGCAACGCGCTCCTCCGCCTCACCGCCGCGCAACGCCGGCGCGGGGTCATCGCGGCCTCCGCCGGCAACCACGCGCTCGGCCTCGCTTATCACGGGCGCCTGCTCGGCCTACCCGTGACGGTCGTCATGCCCGACTACGCCCCGCTCATCAAAGTCAGCACCTGCCGCCGGCTCGGCGCCACCGTCCTCATCCGCGGGCGCGATTTCACCGAGGCCCGCGCCCACGCCGACGCGCTCGTCGCGAGCGCCGGCCTCACCTACATCCACGGCTTCGACGCGCCCGACATCATCGCCGGCCAGGGCACGCTCGGGCTGGAAATTCTCGAGCAAGTGCGCGACGTCGACGCCATCGTCTGCCCGGTCGGCGGCGGCGGCTTGCTCGCGGGCGTCGCGCTCGCCGTCAAATCGGTCCGCCCGCGCGTGCAGGTCATTGGCGTCGAGAGCGTCGCGACGGGCAACTTCTCCGCCGCGCTCCGCGCCGGCAAACCGGTCACCATGCCGCGCCGCCCGACCCTCGCCGACGGTCTCGCCACGCTCACGGTCGGCGCCAACGCCTTCGCCCTCGCGCGCCGCCACGTCGACCAGGTCGTGAAAGTTTCCGAGGACTGGATCGCGCTCGCCATCCTCCGCCTGGTCGAACTCGAGAAATCCGTCGTCGAAGGCGCCGCCGCCACGCCGCTCGCCGCGCTGCTGGCCGGGCTCCTCCCGAAACTCGCCGGCCAAAAAGTCGTGCTCGTCACCTGCGGCGGCAACATCGACCCCGCCATTCTCAGCCGCGTCATCGAGAAAGGCCTCGTGCGCGACGGCCGCGTGACGCGCCTGCGCATCACCATCAGCGACCGCCCCGGCGGCCTCGCCGCCCTCGCCCGCGTGATCGCCGAGAGCGGCGCGAGCTTCAGGGACATCGAGCACGACCGTGCCTTCAACGGCCCCGACATCCACGCGGTCGACGCCGTGTGCACGCTCGAGACCCGCGATCACGGCCACATCCGCGACCTCCGCCGCGCGCTGCGCAAAAACGGCTTCACCCTCGGCCCTGCGTGAGCGGGGCGGAACGGAGGCGAACCAAAAGCTTCGGGACGCAGGGCCGGCGCTTGTCGCCGTGCCGCCCGGGTTCGCTCTCCTTCTTCACGCTCGGGGCTGCGCCGCCGCGCGGCGTTTTCGAGCACCGCTTGCGCGGCGGCGAGCAGTGGCAAAAGAAAGCGGCCTCCATCCGCGAAAATCCGGTTCGCCAAAGCCCGGTCGTCCGCGCACAAGAGTGGCCATGGGTGTTCGAATCATAGCGGGGCGGGAAAGGGAACGGACCAGGGCGGTTGGGGAAAGCCGCCCCCGCCTCGGAGTCGGTCGGTTGCTGGCGGTGGGCGCGCTCCTGTTTGTCGCGGTCCTCGCTGGTTGCCGCACGGTCCCGAAAGCTCCCCCCGCACCCGCTGCGCCGGCACCCGTAGCGCGCCGCGGCGACGAGATCGTGGTGGCCGGACAATTTTTCCACACCGGCACGCGCGTCGTGACGTGGATGGACCCGGGTGGCTACGACGCCTACCGCCCCGGGCCGCGGTTTCCGTCGCCGCCGCCGGAGAAAGGGAAAAAACCCGCCCCGTTTCCGACGAAGTGGTTCGACGCTCGCCCGGGTGGCGCGGACTTGCCGGCGTTGCAGCGGACCGTCGACCAGTTCGTGCTGCACTACGACCAAGTGGGGCTGAGCAAAACCTGCTTCGCCGTGCTGCACGACCAACGCGGACTGAGCGTGCACTTCATGTTGGATCTCGACGGCACCGTCTACCAGACGCTCGACCTCAAGGAGCGCGCGTGGCACGCCACGACCGCGAACAGCCGCTCCGTCGGCATCGAGATCGCCAACATCGGCGCCTTCGCACCCGGCGACACCACCGAACTCGCCGCCTGGTATCGCCGCGACGCGCGGGGGCGGACCTACCTCCGCGTGCCAAAGTCCGAGGGCGATCCGCTGTTCCGCACCCCCGGCTTCGTCGGCCGCCCCGCGCGCGACACGCCGGTGGCGGGCGTCGTGCAGCATCTTCCTCTCGAACAATACGACTACACGCCCGAGCAATACGCGGCGCTGATCAAGCTCACCGCCGCCCTCTGCCGGGTGTTTCCCAACCTCGTCTGCGCCTACCCGCGCGACGCCGCAGGCAAACTCATCCGGCACAAACTCCCCGACGCCGGCCTCGCAAACTACCGCGGTCTCCTCGGCCACTTCCACGTCCAGACGAACAAGATCGACCCCGGCCCCGCCTTCCAGTGGGACAAGGTCATCGAGGGCGCGCGCGAGCTGCTCGGCGGGAAGACACCGCCGTTCGCGCAACCGTGAACGCCGAGCGCGCGGGGCGCCGCTCCGTTCCTGGGGCCGGGCGGCGGCGGTTCGCCCGGCCGGTTCGCCGCGCCGGCCCGCCCCCCGGTCTCGTGTTGACTTTCCACAGGAGTCTCCTGTTGTAGGTCCACATGAGCGACCTCGCGAAGACCGACCTCCTGCAGGGCACCCTCGACCTGCTGGTGCTGAAAACCCTCTCCACCCTCGGGCCGCAACACGGTTTCGGCCTCGCCCGGCGCATCGAGCAGGTGTCGGGCGACACCGTGCTGCTGAACCAGGGCACGATCTATCCGGCGCTGGTGCGGCTCGAAGACCGCGGCTGGATCGGCTCGGAGTGGGGCACGAGCGACAACAACCGCCGCGCGCGCTTCTACCGCCTCACCGCCGCGGGGCGGAAGCAATTGAAGGAAGAAATCGCCGACTGGAAGCGCGTGGCGCTGCTGGTCAACACCGTGCTGGAGGCGGAGTGAAGGTCCTCGCGGCAAGCCCCGGGGCGTTCGACCCATCCCATGCCCGAGGAAGAGATGCGGACGCATCTCGACCTGCTCGTGGAAGAAAACCTCCGCCGCGGGATGGACGCGACGGAAGCGCGCCGGCAGGCGCACCTCGCGTTCGGCAATCTGCTCTCGACCCGCGAGGAGACCGAGGACGCGCTCGGCTGGCCCGCCTTGGAATCGTGGTGGCACGACGCCCGGGTCGCCGCGCGCAGTCTCACGCGCCGGCCGGCGTTTGCGCTCAGCCTCGTCTTGATTCTCGCGCTCGGCCTCGGCGTGACGACCGCGATTTTTTCCCTCCTGCGCGGCGTGCTGTGGGAGCCGCTGCCGGTGAACCAGCCGGACGAACTCCGCTTGGCGGTCAACACCCGCGGCGACCCGTTTCTTTTCAGCCTCCCCACCGTGCAGCGGCTGGCCGACAACGGATTTCGCGGCCGGGTGGCCGCCTACAGCAGCCAGACCGGCGCGGCGTTGCGGATCGGAGACTCACCGGCGGAACCGTTTCGCGTGCAGTTCGTGCAAGGCGAATTTTTTCCCGCGCTTCAGCTCGGAGCACACCTCGGCCGCACGCTCAGCCCGGCCGACGACGTGCTCGGCGCACCGCATCCGGTGGCGGTCGTGTCGTATCATTGGTGGAAACGCCGGCTCAACGGCGACCCCGCCGCCATCGGTCGCACGCTGCGCCTGAACGGCACCGCGGTGACCATCGTCGGCGTCACACCGCCGGCGTTCACCGGCGTCACGCTCGGCGACGGAGTCGAGGCGTGGTTGCCGGCGGGCCTGCATGCGACGTTGGGTTCGGCGCCTTCGGCGATGACCATCTCGAAGGACGAAGATCCGAAACTGGCTGACTGGGTGCGCGAGGACCATGTGGCTTGGCTGAACATGATGCTGCGTCTGCCCCCTGGCACCGCCGCGCAGGGGGCGGTCGAGGCCGCGTGGCAACCGCAGTTGGCCGCCGCACTCGATGCCATCGGCGACGACAAAATCGGCGCCGAGTTTGCGCGCAACAAGCCGCGGCTGGTGCCCAGCCCGCAAGGGTTCTCCAGCGCGCGCGACAGTTTCCGTCGCGTCGGACTCACGCTTTCCCTGCTGGTGGCGGCCGTCGTGCTGGTGACGGTCGCAAACACTTCCACGCTGCTGCTGCTGCGCATGCTCTCGCGCACGCGCGAACTCGGCGTGCGGCTGGCGCTCGGGGCGGGGCGCGGGCGGCTGGCCCGGGGCGCGCTGATGGAGGGCCTGATGCTCTCGCTCGCCGGCGCCGCCGCCGGGTTGTTGCTCGGCCTTTGGCTCCTGCCGCTGCTGGCGGAGTGGTTTGTGCCCGGCACCGTTGATGCGCTGCCCGGGCTCGACTGGCGGCTGGTCGGAGCGCTCGCCGGCTTCGCCGTCATGCTCGGGCTCGCGCTCGGCGCGGCGCCGGCGTGGCTCAGCGCGCGGTTGTCGCCGCAGACGATCTTGCAGCAACGCAGTGGCGGCGGGCGCGGCTCGATGCGCCTCGGCCGCACGCTCATCGTGCTTCAGTTGGCGCTGTCGGTCATGCTCATCGCGGTCGTCGGTGCGCTCGCGTTGGACTTGCGCCGCGTGCTGAACTCGAACCTCGGCTTCGCGCGCGAGACGACCCTCGGGACGTTTTTCGATTTCAGCGCGGCGGGGATCGGCCTCGACGCCCAACCCGCGGTTCGCGCCCGGCTGCGGGCGGCGGCCGAGACGCTGCCGCAGGTGCGCGCGGTGGGTTTTGCCGCCAGCGGTCCGCTCAGCGGCAGCCGGTCGGCCAGCGGCTCCTACTTCCGCGGCGACGGCGTGCATCAGCCGGCGGGCAACGTGCAGACGGAGAGCATTGACGAGAATTATTTCAACGCCCTCGGCCTCGCCTTGGTGCGCGGGCGGAATTTCACCGCGGCCGACACCGACAAATCCCCGCGTGTGGCGATCATCACGCAGCGGCTGGCGCGCGAGGTGTTCGGCGACGCCGATCCGATCGGCCGGCGGTTCGGCTTCGACCAGAACGCGGCGGAGAACGACTGGCAGATCATCGGGATCGCGCCCGACGCGCGGGTGAACGGCGTGCGCGAGGAGCCGCCGGCGATGTATTACGTGCCGCTGCCGCAATTCAACCCGCAGGCCGGTTTCATGGTCGTGCGCGTCGCAGGCGACGCCTCGGCGGCGAAGGAAACGTTGCGGCGCACGATTTCGGCGGCGGAGCCCGGGCTGCTGTTCGCGAACTGGTTCACTCTTGAGGAACGCGTGCAGCGCTGGCTGCGCAACGATCTCGCGGCGGTGCGGCTGACCGCAGGGTTCGGTGCGCTCGCGCTGCTGCTCGCGATCATCGGCGTGCTCGGTGCGCTGGGTTATCTGGTCGCGAGCCGGTCGCGCGAGATTGCCGTGCGGCTGGCGATTGGGGCGGAACCGAAACGCATCTGGCGCGAGATCGTGGGTGATGCGCTCCGGCTCGGACTCGCCGGCGCCGGCAGCGGCTTCGTGCTCGCGGCCGTGCTGCCGCGCGTGCTCGGTTCGTGGATGATGACGGGCCTGCAAACCGACTGGGCGGCGATCGCCGTGGCGGCGGCGGCCGGACTCGGTGCGGCGGTGGCTGGCGGGCTGTTGCCCGCGCGACGCGCGGCGAAAGTGGATCCGCTCACGCTGTTGCGAGCGGAGTGAGTGGCGGTTTAGCGCGTAGCGGCACTCTGCTGCCGGCAGAGTGCCTGCTGGAACACCCCCGGCACGGAGGCCTGTGGCTACACGCAGTGGGTCACGCTCGACGGCACCGTCACCGCGATCAGCGGCGACTTGGTGGGCGGCGTTGCCCCCAACGCCGCGAACGGGAACGGCGGCCCAACTCCCGCCGGCTTCAAAGTCCTCGTCCGTCCGGCGGCCACCTTCCTCGCCCTGCCCAACGGCCTGCGCGGCGAACTCAAGAAGGGTCTCACTCTCTCGGCCCGCTTCCTCGTCGCCCGGCGCAGCGTGCTCCAGCTTTTCTACGAAGACGCCAGCGCCTGGCTCAACCCGCAGGACAACCGCCCAACGCCGCGCTGACCACTGAATCTCGAACCCTTTTCCCGGCAATTCCGCCGGGAAAAACAAAAAATAAACACAGCCGTCCCACAGCGGGTGCTGATTTAGGGCGGAAAGAGAGCGGCTCGGTTGCGTGAGTTCCGATTACCTGCCAGAGGGCAGGGATGAAAAAAAGAAAACCCAAACTACCGAGCCGGCCGCAGGCTACGGTTATCCGCCAGTTGGTCGAACTGATTCCGCC
>JACQFT010000235.1 GCA_016199925.1 Opitutia bacterium
CGCGGACCTGGAGGGCGTCGAGCTCGTCGTGCCGGAGTTTGGCCTGGGAGCGGAGGCGCTCGACCTGGGCTTCCTGCACGGCGAGCTGGGGGGTGATGGAATCTTGCGCGAAGACGTAGCGTTTCTTTTCGATCTCGTTTCGGGTCGAGGCTTCGTCGGCGTTGACCTTGGAGAGCTTGAGCTGCATCGGCGAGACGAGGCCGTCTTTGAACAGTTCGTCGTTCACCTCGGCGGTGAGGCGGGCCTGCTCGTAAGTGGCGCGGGCGTTGGCGGCGGTGGACTCGGAGGCGAGGAGCTGGCTCTGGAGCTGGACGCGGAGGTTGGTCAACTGTGCCTCGGCGGCGCGGAGCTGCGAGTCGGCGTTGGCCGCGTTCGACACGACGTCGGGATTGGTGAGCTGGAGAATCAGGCTGCCGGGCTCGACGTTCGCGCCGGGGCGGAGGACGATTTTGTCGACGCGCCCCTGGGTGCGGGCGGCGATCCAGCGGATTTCTTCCGGCACGAGCGTGCCGAGGCCGCGGACCTGGCGGACCATCGGGCCGCGCTTCACGGTGTCGATCCACACGAGGTTGCGCTCGACGGTGGGCGCCGCGGGCTTGAGGCGCGAGAGTGCGACCGTGATGCCGGTGAGGACGACGGCGGCGACGAGGCCGTAAATGATGCGCTTCCGGCGTTTTTCTTTGGCGGCGTTGGGGCGGGGAATATCCATGCGTGGAGCGAGATTGTGCCCGGCCTGATTGCACCGGTCGTGCCAAGTGCGGGCAAAGCTTTAAGTGGCTGCGGGCGACAGGTTAGATCGGAAACGCGGCTCGGGTCCGCCCGGCGGCGCGCGCGAAGACGGGAAGCGGCCGTCCCAGAAACGGGAAGCGCCGCGGCGCCGGGCCGGGCCCGGCGCTCAGACCGGCAGGCGCAAGCGGGCGACGCAACCGGCGGCGTCGGCCCGGTTTTGCAGCGCCAGGCTGCCGCCGTGGTTCTCGGCGATCTGGCGGCAAAGCACGAGGCCGATGCCGGAGCCCGCCGGTTTGGTGGTGAAGAACGGCACGAAGAGGTTCTGCGCGTTGGCGATGCCGGGGCCGTCGTCTTCGATGAGGATTTCGGCCTGGCCGGAGGGCTTGCGCCAACTCACGCGCACGCCGCCGCCGGTCTCGAGCGCGGCATCGACGGCGTTTTTCACGAGGTTGATGACGACCTGCTCGATCTGCGCGGCGTCGATGTGGGCGAGGATCTCCGGGCTCGCGAGCACCTGGACGGGCAGCCGGGTTTCGAGGGAGGCGAGGCGGCGCAGCAGCGGCGCGAGTTCGACGGGGGTGCGCGTGGGCGGGGGGAGCTTGGCGAGCCGCGCGTAGGATTGCATGAACTGGTTCAAGCCCTCGGCGCGGGCGGCGATGATGTCCAGCCCGGAGAACATGTCGGCCTCCCAATCCGGCGGGCGCCGGGGGCGGCGCAGCATGGTGTGCAGACTGCCGGCGATGGACTTGATCGGCGCGAGGGAGTTGTTCAACTCGTGGCCGATGACGCGCACGAGGCGCTGCCAGGCCTTGAGCTCTTCCTCGCGCAACGGCTGGCTGAGGTCGGCGATGACGACGAGCGAGTGGGGCAGGCCTCCTTCGCGAAACGAGGTGCGGCGCATGCCCCAGCGGCCCGCGCCGCCGGCGAACGTCCGCGTGAGCACGCGCATCGGTTCGCCGCCGAGGCAGTCGCTCAGACCGAGTTCGCCGGCCGCGCGGCCGAGGATGCGCTCGGCGGGTTGGGCGAGCAGCTCCTGGCCGGAACGATTGACGAGGCGCAGCGTCTCGCTGGAGTCGAAGGCAAAGATCGCCACGTCGATTTCTTCCATGACGGTGCGCAGCAGTGCGGTGGCTTCGAGGGCGCCGAGCCGCTGTTCCTGGAGCACGCCGCCGAGCTGGTTGATCTCCGCGAGCACGTCGCCGAGGGGTTCGTCGCGGTTGGCGCCGCGCGCGCGCACCGAGAAGTCGCCTTCGCGCAGGGCGGTGAGCAAGTTGGCCATCGTCTGGAGCGGGCGCGTGACGTGTTCGCGCACGGTGAGGCCGTAGCCGAGCCAGAAGCTGAGCACGAGCAGGGTCAGCGTCCACTGGACCTTCGGGCTGTAGTCGCCGGTCCAGAGCAGAAAGAGCGAAATGAACACCGCCGGCAGGCCCGCGACGAGCGTCTCGAGGAAAATCCGCTGCTCGTGGGCGAGGCGGCGTGGTCTGGGCGGGGGCATGACTTGTGAGCAGTCGCAGGCTAGTCGGTCCTTGCGCGGCGGTTGCAGGGATCGAACCACGGAATTGTGGGCCGCAAAAAGGCGCAAGAAGCATCGCGACCGCGCTCGAAGGACTTCCGCGCGCCTATAGGCGCCTTGGGGGCTGCGGTTGTCGGCGAGAGTTTGCGCCTTTTTGCGGCCATACGGTTTTTCTTGGGGACGAAGTTCGCGGCCGGTCGGAGCCGGAAAATTAGAGCTGGGACAACGCGGATTTGCGAATCTCCAGACGGGGAGCGCCGAAATTGATCAGCAGTCCGTGCTCCCAGCGCGAAGCGCGCAAATAGCCGAGCAGTTGCGCGACGTGCTCGTCGGCGAGCGCCCGGCAAGCTTTGAGTTCCACGATCAGTTGGCCTTCGACAAACAAGTCGGCGAAGAAGTCGCCGAGCAAGGTGCCGTCTTCGTCGAAGACATTCAGGGGATGCTGCTGCACGACCGACAAGGGCAGTTTGCAAAGACGGTTGGCCAGACCGTTCTCATAAACTTTTTCGACGTGGCCGTGGCGGAGATGCTGGTGCAGGGCGAAGCCTGCTTCGCGAACTCGATCACAAAGAAGGAAGATGTCGTCTTTCATGCATCTTTTTCTTGTGTCCCCGGCAACTTATTGCGGCAACAAAATCAGAGGCCGTATCTTTCCAAACGGCGGTAGAAGGCGCTGCGGCTGAGGCCGAGCTGCTCGGCGGCTTTGCGGGCGTTGCCGTCGCAGCGGGCGAGGGTCTTTTTGATGAGGAAGGCCTCCACTTCCTCGAGGCTCATGTCCTCCAGGGGCGGGGCGGCCTGGCCGGCGTTGAGGCCGAGATCGGGGGCGCGCAAGAGTTTCCCCTGCGCCATCAGCACGCCGCGCTCGACGGAGTGGTCGAGTTCGCGGACGTTGCCCGGCCACGGGTAGCCGCGCATCGCCTCGAGGGCGCCGTCCTCGAAGCCGGTGATCGGTTTGCGGTAGTGCGCGACGTGCTGCTTGAGAAAATGCTGGGCGAGCAGCGGGATGTCCTCGCGGCGCTCGCGCACGGGCGGCAGGTGCAGGTGAATCGTGTTGAGGCGGAAGAGCAGGTCCTGGCGGAATTTTCCGGCGGCGACCTCGGTGGGCAGGTCGGAGTTGGTGGCGGAGATCAGGCGGACGTTGACCCGGTAGGTGCGCGAGGAGCCGACGCGCTCGTATTCGCCGGTCTCGAGGGTGCGGAGGATTTTCGCCTGGCCGCCGAGCGGGATGTTGCCGATCTCGTCCATGAACAGCGTGCCGCAGTCGGCGAGCTCGAAGCGGCCGGCGCGGTCGGATTTCGCGTCGGTGAACGCGCCGCGGACGTGGCCGAAGAGTTCGCTCTCGAACACGCCCTCGGGCAGGCCGCCCATGTTGACCGAGATGAACGGTTTCGCGGCGCGCGCCGAGACGGTGTGCAGCGCCTGCGCGACGACGCCTTTGCCGGTGCCGTTTTCGCCGGTGATGAGCACGTTTGCGTCGGAGGGGCCGACGCGGGCGATCATCTCGAGCACCGGGCGCATCGCGGGCGACTGTGCGATGAGGGTGGGGCCGCCCTTGCCGCGCAGGATCTGGTTTTCCTGTTCGAGGCGCCGGTAGGCGCGCACGGCGCCGGCGAACTCGACCTGGTTCTTGACGATGGCGAGCAGGCGGGGGTTGTCCCACGGCTTGGTTACAAAATCTTTGGCGCCGCGGCGCATGGCTTCGACGGCGACATCGACGCTCGCCCACGCCGTCATGACGACGACCGGCAGGCTGACGTCGGCGGCCTGGAGTTTCATCAGGAGGTCGAGGCCTTCCTGGCCGGAGGTGGTGTCGCGGGCGTAGTTGAGGTCGATCAGGGCGAGCGCGTAATCCCGCTGCTCGACAGCTTTCAGCACCGCGGCCGGAGATTTGACGGTGTCGATCTGGTAGCCCTCGGCCTTGAGGAGCAGGCGCAGGGCTTCGAGCACATCGGTTTGGTCGTCCGCAACAAGGAGGCGGTGGGGCGCGGGGTCGTTGGCTGCCATCGGGGGAAGTGACGAGTGGTCGGGCAAAAGTGTCAAGAGTGCCGGAGACGGGAGCGGCTGGCGCCGGCGCGAGCGAGCTCGCCGGCCCACGCGGCGCCGACGCTTCAGGCCGCGCGGTCCACGATGGCGGACCGGCGGACGCGAGGGTCGGCGCAGGCCGAGGGCCGCGTCGTCTGGCGGCTCGGCCGCGAGGGTCGCAGCAGCGGAGTGACGCCGCGCAGCGACCCGATGCGGCGCGAGTAGTCGGAGGCGGCGAAGAGCAGCGCGGCAACCGACGCGGCGACCGCGAGGACGATCTCGCCGTTGAGGCCGGCGGCGATGGGCGCGCTGCCGAATTGGAAAAGCGCGGCACCGCCGGCGACGGCGGCGGCGACGGCGAAAAGGGAGGACCTGACGGGGGACGATTTTTTCATGACGGGCGAGGGTGGTGGCGGACGACAGCGCAAGCGCCGTGCCAAGCGGCGGGCGCAGCAGCCAACCGGGCGCCGGCCATGCAGATAAGTTTCCGCCGGTGGTTTCTGGCGCGGCCTCGCCCGGCGCGTGGCGGTGCAGACGCGGGATGAATGATTCCCGGAAGCGGGACGAAGCGCGCTCGGACGGCGCGAGGGGGGAGCGACGTTTGCGGACGCGGCGGGCGCCGCGCGGGGTCAAAGTGCGTTTCGCGCCCAGCGATCTTTCTCTTTCCTCTTTCTCTTATTCTTTCTCTCTGGCCGACAAACCCTGACGAAAGAGAAAGATCGAGAGGAAGAGGAAAGATTGCAGAACGACTTTGACCCTGCCCTGCGGCGGGCGCCGGCGGTGGAAGTTGCCATTGACAACGGATGCCACGGACGGGGACGGATCGATCCCGGAGCGCGAGCGCGACTGGACGACACGGCGGTCGTCCCGCCAGCCGCGGCGCCTCACTCGTAGCGCAGCGCCTCAATCGGATCGAGCTCGGCGGCTTTGCGCGCGGGGTAGAATCCGAAGAACACGCCGATGACGGCGCTGAACGCGACGGCGCCGAGGATGGCATCGGCGGAGACGAGCACGGGCCAGTGGTTCAGGCGGGAGATCAACTGCGAGCTGCCGACGCCGAGAACGACGCCGAGGGCGCCGCCCATCGAGCTGAGGATGATCGCTTCGGTGAGGAACTGCAGCAGCACATCGCGCCCGTGCGCGCCGACGGCGAGGCGGATGCCGATCTCGCGGGTGCGCTCGGTGACGCTCACGAGCATGATGTTCATGATGCCGATGCCGCCGACGACGAGCGACACGCCCGCGATCGCGCCGAGGAGGACGGTCATGGTCTTGGTCGTGGCGGTCGCGGCCTGCGCGAGCTCGAGCTGGTTGCGGACGGTGAAGTCCTGTTCGCGGCCGTTGCGCCGCTGGAGGAGCAGATCGGTGATGTCCTGCTGGATGCGCGCCATCTGGTCGGGGCTCGCCGCCTGGATGACGATGGAGTTGAGGAACGGCCGCCGCGCGAGCCGCTTCAGATGGCTCGTGTAGGGGATGATCACGGCGTCATCCTGGTCTTGCCCGAAATAGTTGAAGCCTTTGCGAGCCAGGAGGCCGACGACCTTGAACGGGATGTTGCGGATGCGCAGCGTCTGCCCGACCGGGTCCTGGCCCTGGAAGAGCTGGTCGGCGACGGTCTGGCCGATGACGCACACCTTGGCGGCGCTGCGCACGTCGGCCTCGCTGAACATCGCGCCCGCGGCGACCGGCCAGATGCGGATGTCGAGGTAGCTGACGTCTTCGCCGACGACGAGGGTGTTCCAGTTGAGGCCGTGGGCGAGGATCTGCGCGCGGTCGCGCATCTCGGGGCTGAGATTGACCACGCCGGCGATCTCGTGGCGGATGGCGAGGGCGTCCTCGACGGTGAGGGTGCTCGCGGTGCCGAAGCCGCCGCGCACGCCGCCCGCCGTGAAGTTGCCGGGGAACACGCTGATGATGTTCTGGCCGAGGCTCGCGATCGAGGCCTCGACCTGGGCCTTGGCGCCGTTCCCGATGCTCACCATCGCGATGACGGCCGCGACGCCGATGATGATGCCGAGGGCGGTGAGCACGGAGCGCAGGGCGTTGCGCCGGAGCGCGCGCAGGGAAACCTTGATCGTGCTGAGGAGGCGCATGGTCAGGCCGTGAGTTGGGCGGCGGACTCGGCTTCGAGGATGCGCTGCAGCTCGGCGGCGGCGGTGAGCCGGCCGGCCACGGGGGTGTCGCTCACGAGCCGCCCGTCGCGCATGACGAGGTTGCGCCGGCTGTAGCGCGCGATGTCGAGCTCGTGCGTGACCATGACGATGGTGATCCCCTGCGCGTTGAGCTGCTGGAAGACGCCCATGATCTCGACGGAGGTTTTCGAGTCGAGGTTGCCCGTCGGTTCGTCGGCGAGGAGCAACTGCGGGTCGTTCACCAGGGCGCGCGCGATGGCGACGCGCTGCTGCTGGCCGCCCGAGAGCTGGCTCGGGAAATGGTCCGCGCGGTTGGTGAGCCCGACGAGGTCGAGGCAACGCAGGGCGCGCGCGCGCATGGTGCGCGCGGCGACGCGGGTCTTCGCATAGAGCATCGGCAGCTCGACGTTCTCGAGCGCGGTCGTGCGGGCGAGGAGGTTGAAACCCTGGAAGACGAAGCCGAGTTTCCGGTTGCGGATGTCGGCGAGCTGGTTGCGGTCGAGCGACGAGGCATCGGTGCCGTCGAGCAGGTAACGGCCCTTGGTCGGACGGTCGAGGCAGCCGAGCAGATTCATCAGCGTGGATTTGCCGGAGCCGGACGCGCCCATGACGGCGACGAAATCCCCGGGTTCAATCGTGAGCGAGACGCCGCGCACGGCGTGGACGGGAATCTCGCCGGATTCGTAGATTTTGTGGACCTCGTCCAACTGCACGACGGCGGGCATGGGGCGGTCAGAAGCGGCGTCCGCCGCCGAAGGGATTGTTCGCCGGACCGGCGGCGGGCTTTGCGTTTGGCACCGAGACACTGGTGAGGAGGACATCGCCCGCTTTGACGGCGCCGGCGATTTCCGAGGCGAGGCCGTCGGTGATGCCGACCCGAACCGGCACCGCTTCGGGCACGGCGCGCGGGTTGCCGCCGGGGAGGCGATAGACGACGCGGTTGGTGTAAGTGACTTCGCCGGGACGGGCGGGCGGGGGCTCGGGCGGGGTGAGTCCGCGCTCGAGCATGAGCTTGCGGATCTGCTCGCGCTGCTCGGGCGTCGGGGGTCCGCCGGCGCCGCGGACATAGCCGACCTCGGCCATGATCTCGCGCATCTTCTGCTGTTGCTCGGGCGGGAGGTTGCCGAACATTCCGCCGCGTCCGCCGCCGCGGGGCTCGGCGCCGGGAGCGGGAGTCGCCGCGGAGGGCGCGGCGCCCGCGCCAGCATCCGGCGGGGCGGAAGCGGCCGGCGCGACCACGGCGAAGCCTTCGGGCAGGCGCACGCGCAGGGCGGCATTCGGGACGCGCAAGACGCCGTCGCGCCGCGCGACGACGATGGCGACGCTGGCCGTCATGCCGGGGCGCAGCTTCAGGTCGTGGTTGTCGACGCTGATGATGGTCTCGTAGGTGACGACGTTGTTGGTGTTCTTCGGGGCGTTGCGGACCTGCGTGATCACGCCGCTGAAGGTGCGGGTGGGAAAGGCATCGACGGTGAAGGTGACGGCCTGGCCGGTATCGACGGCGCCGATGTCGGCCTCGGCGACGGCGGCGGTGATCTGCATTTTCGCCAGATCGTTGGCGATGGTGAAGAGGGTGGGGACGTTGAGGCTGGAGGCGACGGTCTTGCCGACTTCGGTCTGTTTGGAAATCACGATGCCGGCGATCGGCGAGAAAATGGTGCAGCGGCCGAGATCGACGCGCGCATTTTCAACGGAGGCTTTGTTGATCAGCAACTGCGCGGCGGCCTGCTTGAGCTGCGCCTGCGCCTGGTCGCTGTCCTGCTGGGTCACGAGCGATTTGGTGAAGAGCTCCTGCGTGCGCTTCGCGTTCAGGTCGGCGAGGAAGTAGCTCGCTTCGGCCGAGGCGAGGTTGGCCTCGGCCTGCCGGAGCCTTTGCTGAAAGGTGGCCGGGTCGATCTCGGCGAGTTTCTGCCCGGCGGTCACGCGGGTGTTGAAGTCGGCGTAGAGTTTCGTGATGAGGCCGGAGACCTGGCTGCCCACGTCGACGGAGAGCACCGCGTCGAGCTGGCCGGTCGCGGTGACAGTTTGCACGATGTCGCCCCGGGTGACGGTGGTCGTGGTGTATTCGGGGAGCCGGTCCGCCTCGCGTTCGCGCCGGACGTAGAAATAGGCGGCGGCGGCGAGCGCGAGGAGCGCGGCGCTGACGACGAGGACACGGGTTTTGCCGGAGGAAGCCATGAAGCGGAAGGTTGGACGGGCGACGGCCTCCGGAGCAAATTATTCCGCGCCGGAGCCGCCACCGGGCGAAGAGACGCCGTCGGACGCGCGCGGTTTCCGCCGACCGGGACGCGCAGGGCGCCGGCGGCGGGCGGGGTGGACTTCCGCCTCCCCGCGAGAAAGGGCCCGGCCGCCTCCGGGAGATTGGGGAGCCCCATCGGGAAACGGTTGCGAACCCGCCCGGCGGAAGCCGGCGTCGCCACCGCGTGGCGCGGACAGCGCAGACAAAATGTTGGCTGCGGCTTGAAGGCGCGGCGGCGGGAGCGAGCCGGCGCGCGACGATTCGCGGGCGAGTCGCGGCCGAGAGTGCTCCCGCAGGGAAGGTCGGAAAGCGGTGGTCATGACGAATTGCTCCGGAGCTTGCTCCGGAGAGGTTGTTTTTTTGTGTCTATTCGCGGCGCAACCGCCGGGCAGTTTTTCCTTTTCGCGAGCAGGCGTTGCCCGCGCGCCCGCCGACGAGAGGCGAGGTTGACAACTGGGGCCGCGTCGGGTCTTAGTCCGGCTTATCCATGCACACTATTCACTCGCAGATTTTCGCAGTTCCCGCGCCCGCCGCCCGCAGTCTCCGGAGTTTTTGCCGGACCGGGTTGTTGGTGCTGACACTGGCGACCGCCGGGATCGCCGGCACGTCCGGATTCGCGGCCAATCGGGTCGTCAAGATCGCAGCGCCGGAGACTGCCGCGCCCGGCGTGGAGCTGAAGGTGCCCGTCACGGTGTCCACAGATGCGGGCGCGGGCGAGCAGATCGGATTTTTCCACGCGGACGTCTCGACGGATGGAGGCAAGACTTGGACGGGATTTTGTTACGCGCAGGACGTGGGGGCGCGCTCGGCGCAAGTCGCGACCTTTGTGCCTGGCCCGGCCGGTTCCGAGTGCATCATCCGCGTGCGCGTCGCGTTTCGTGGCGGCGAGGCCGGCGACGTCGATTTTGAAGGGAAGAAGATCGATTGGTCCGGGTCGTGGGAGAATTGGAAAAGCCCGCCGGCCAAATATGCGATCATCCCGGTCGTAGCGCCGTAAGGGGCGAGAGGGAGGGGCCGGCTCCGTTTGGCCCGAGCGGAGCGAATCGACGGACGCCGCCGGGCCTCGCGAGGCTGCGGCGCGCCCGCCCTCGCCGCGCCGCGGCCATGCATCTTTTTCACCACGGATTCCACGGATTCAGACGGATACAATCCTCGATCCGCCCTCATCCGTGAAATCCGGGGTCAAAAAAAGCGCCCGCGGTCGCCACCGGCAGCGCGCGCGAACTTTGGGCCGGCGCTTCTCGCCGTGCCACGGAGCACGAGGAGTCGTCCCGACGCGCCGGCACGCGGCAGCCTCGCCCCCGCGCGAAAACCGAGATGCGCCCGCGGCCACGGCCGCCGCCATCAGAGCAGCTTGAAGCCGAGCGCTTCGAGCTCGTGCAAATGAAACGGCGCGCTCTCGAACACTTCCAGCAACTTCGCCACGGTCTCGGGCAGAGTCGGCGCGTCGAACACCGCGGCGCCGTCGTCGCTGTCATGCAGATGCAACGACCACGCGCCCGGGTCGACGCTCAGTTCGAGCACGGAGCCGTGCAGATAGTTGCCGGGCAGCCCGCGGTTGGGGCCGGTCCCGGGCACGAGGAAGAGCGTGTGCACCGGATCGTGAATCACGGCGTGCTCGCCGGACTTGTGCCGGTGATGCACCGGTTTGCCGGCGGCCTTGAGCTTGAACCCCATCGCCTTGGCGCGCACATCGACGTGGAGCGACTGCACGTAGCGCTCGAAGATGCTCTCGTTTGACTCGAGCTCCGCCGAATCGATCTGCCCGGCCGCATAGGCAGCGAGATTTTCCGCCTGGAAATGCGGCAACTGCGCGAGCGAGCGCGCCGTGACGTGCCCGTCCTTGTGGTCGGCGTCGTGATAGATTTTCTGCTTGGCGTAGAGCCGGCCGAGCGAGTCCGCATAGGCCGGCGTGTGGGGCACGGCGCCGACCGGGCTGCGCTCAATCATTTCCAAGACGGTTTCGTCGAACTGGGCGTGGGGATCGGCAGGCATGGCCGCGATGAATAGCCGGGGGGCTCCGCCGTGACGAGGAGGAAACACACGCCTCTCCTGCGCGCCGCGGCTTTCCGGTTCGGTTTCGTGAGTCTGGGCCAGCGCGCGCAGGCGCGCTGACCCACGGGAGAACCGTTGGCGCGGGCAAACCGAGCTGCGCCTCTCCCTGCACCGCTATTTTCCGCGCGCGGCAAACGTGCGGAGGTAGCGTTTCATGCCGACTTGCAACGCGGAGATGCCGTAGTGCTCCGCCTCGGCCATCGCCTGCGCGGTCGGCCAGCCGTCGTGCCGCATCCGGTAACACGCGACGATGACGCCGGTCCGGTCCGCGCCGTGCCGGCAATGCACGAAAACCGGCGGCGGCGACGACGCGATCAGCGCGAGCACGCGGTCGACCTCAGCGTCGCTCGGTCCGCTGAAACCGTGCAGCGGCACGTTGACGTAACCGATCCCGAGGCGCCGGGCCGTGGCCTCCTCCCCGGGGACGACGTCATCGGCCATCCGCAGGTTGATGATCGTCGCGACGCCGAGGCGGTGGAGAGTCTCCAGCCCGTGCGCGTCCGGTTGGGCCCCGCGCCAGAGCGTGCGGTCGACGCGGCCGAAATTCGGCAGGCCTTCGGACCCGGGAACTCCGCGCGCCATCAGCACGCAGCCGGCGCCGCCGATGGCCAGCGCGACGAACGCCGCGATCAGCCCGATGCGACGGATCGCACTCCCGCTCATTCGCCGCGGGCCCGAGACCGCGTGCTGCCGGCCGGCGGAATCCTTCCCGGGTGGGGCGACGGTCGTGAATGGCATGGGCATGGGTCGGAGGTCCCGGAGCCGGCTCCGGAGCCGCTTACTTTCGAGCGGCTTTCTTTTTCAAAGAGAGTGTGAGCTGAAAAACGGCCACCGGTTCCGTCCCAAGTTTCGCCGGAGTCGTCGCGGTGACGCGCAGCGGCACGTTGACGCGTTCGCCGGTGCGCTGGGTCTCGTCGAACGCCGCGCGCACGGCGGCGACCTCGGCGCAGGTGAAGAGGGTGTCGGCCTCCGGGCGTTTGATGAAGTCGGCATGAAAATCCTTGAAGACAAAATTCACCGGGTAGCCGCGGCGGCGGTTCTCGAAGAACGCCATCATCGCGCCGGCGCAATCGGCGCCGATGGCGAGCGCGCCGAAATACATCGAGCCGAGGTGATTCTTGTTCCGCCGTTTCAGCGGGACGCAGACGACGCAGCGCGCGTCGTCCAACTCGACTAGCCGCACGCCGGCGGCGCCGATGAGCGGGACGTCTTTCCACCCGAAGACGAGCAGGAGGAGGTTGAGCTTCAGGCGCTCGACGGATGACAGGAGCATGGGTGCGGCGGGCCGGTCAGTCGGGGATCACTTCTTCAGCGACTTGTCGGGGTAGGGCGGGGGCGTCGGGATGAGGTGCTTGGGGTCCGCCTTGATCAGCGCCTGCAAGTGCTGGACGGCCGCCGCGAGCTGCTGGTCCTCGCCGGTGAAGGCCGCGGCCGGATTGTTGTCGACGATGAGGTCGGGCGTCACGCCGTCGCCCTCGACGACCCAGCCTTCGCCGGGGATGAAGGAGCCGTATTCCGCCGCGCGGGCGAGGCCGCGGTCGACGAGGAAGTTCGACCCGCTCAGCCAGATGCCGCCGCCCCAGGTGCGCACGCCCATGATTTTGCCGAGGCCGAGGTGGCGCACGCCGTTGGCCATCGTTTCGCCGTCGGAGGCTGTCCACGCATCGACGAGCACGACGAGGTGCCCGCGGAAGGCGTTCTGGAAATTCGGATACGGCTCGCCGTCGCGCGCGCTCCACCACATCCAGGCGGGGCGCAGGAGGCGCGACATGATCCAGCTGTCGATGTTGCCGCCCTGGTTGTGGCGCAGGTCGAGGATGAGGCCGGCGCGGTTGAGGTTGGCGTAGTAGTTGCGCGCCCACTCGGAGTAGTTGGCCGCGCCCATCGCGCGGAGGTGAACATAACCGATCTGGTCGGAAGATTTCTCCGCGACCGACTTCAGGCGGGTGTATTCCCAGTCGGAGTAGCGCAGGTTTGCCGCCTCGGTCGCGGCTGCGGCCACGACGACGCGCGAGAACGCCGCGCCGCCGGCGCCGGGTTGCACGCGCAGCAAGACCTGGCGGCCGGCCTGGTGGCGGAGCAGCATCTCGGCGTCGGGCACGCTCAGGGTCGGCGTGCCGTTGATCTCGAGGATCACGTCGCCGTCGCGGAGGCCGACGCCGGGCTTGAGGAGCGGGCCGAGGCGCTCGGGGAAATCGGGGTCGCCGACGTAAATGTGGTCGAGGCGGTAGCCGCCGGCTTGCGCGTCGCGGGTCCAGCGGGCGCCGAGCGTGGCGACGGCGATCTCGGTGTCGCCCTTGCGGAAATCGCCGCCGCGGGCGTCGGTGTGCAGCGAGGAGAGTTCGCTCACGAGGTAGTTGATGAGGTCGTTCAGCTCGGAGCGGTCGGTGAGGCGCTCGACGAGCGGCAGGTGCTTGGCGAGATTGGCCGGCCAGTCGACGCCGTGCATCTTCTTGTCGTAATAATAGTCGCGGTGCATCCGCCACGCGTCGGTGAACATCTGGCGCCAGCTTTCGCGCGGCGAGTAGGCGAACTTGAGCGCGGCGAGATTCACCTTGGCCGTCGTGGTGTCGCCGGCGGGCTTGGCGGCGGCGTCGACGACGAGGAAATCCTCCTTCTGCTGCACGGCGAGTTTCTTGCCGTCGGCCGAGAGCCGGTAGGCGGTGACGCCGTTGAGAATCGTCGCGACCTCGATGTCCTTGTTCCTGATCTCGACGCCGACGAGGCGCAGCCGCGGCTCGGCGGTGGCGGGGCCGGCGTCGCGGTCGGTGGCGAAGAGTGCTTTGTCGGTCGCGCGGAGCTGGTCGTAGTTGCCGGCGGGGACCGGGACTTCCCAGAGGCGATCCTGGAGGCCGTCGAGCACGACGACGGTCGGCGCGGGGGCCTTGGGCTTGGCGATGCCTTCGGGCGCGGGTTTCTGGGCGGGAGCGGGCTTCGCGTCGGCCGCGGCGGTTTTCTCGGGGTCGGCGAGTTCGTCGTTGGGTTGGAACGGCGAGCGTTTTTCCAGCCCGAGCGCGAGCTGGTAGATTTTCGTGGGCTTGTCGAGGAACGGCTCGGGCTGGCGCGGGCCCCACGGGGCGCCGACGGTCGTGACGAACGTGCGGTCGGAGAGGAAATACAGCCACTTGCCGTCGGGGCTGAAGGCCGGATCGCCGCTGTTCACGCGCTCGCTGGTGACGGGGGTCGAGGTGTCGGTGTCGACGTTGTAGAGCAGGAGGCGGCTGTTGCCGGTGGCGGCGGTGAGCGGGTAGGCGAGCCACTTGCCGTCGGGCGACCAGTCGAGCGCGGGCGTGTCGAACTCGCCAGCGTTCGAGTGCGCGATCCGGCGGGTCTCCTTTTTCTCGAAGTTGTAGAGCAGCAGGTCCTGGTTGTGCTCGGTGTAGGCGAGCCATTTGCCGTCGGGGGAAACGAGGCTGAACATCCGCAGCGCGTGGCCGTCCTTCGTGACCTGCTCGAGGGGGCCGACGCCGTTCGCCGGCGCGCGCCAGAACTCGACTTCGCCGGACTCGTCGGAAAGCACGAGCAGCGACTTGCCGTCGGGCAGGAACGCCGACGAGCGATAGCGCACGCCGTCTTTGCGCGTGATTTCGGCGAGGCGGCCTTGTCCGGCGGGCGCGACGAAGACTTGTCCGCGCACCGTGAGTGTGAGGCGGTCGCCGTCGGGCGAGAGGTTGAAGCCGCTGAGGAAATCCGCGGGCTTGTTCACCCACGTCTCGCGCCACTGGTCGAAGTCCGACGCGAGCGTGATGGCGATGGGCGCGGTCCGGCCGGTGGCGATGTCGTAGAGAAAA
>JACQFT010000236.1 GCA_016199925.1 Opitutia bacterium
GCGGATAACCGTAGCCTGCGGCCGGCTCGGTAGTTTGGGTTTTCTTTTTTTCATCCCTGCCCTCTGGCAGGTAATCGGAACTCACGCAACCGAGCCGCTCTCTTTCCGCCCTAAATCACCACCCGCTGTGGGACGGCTGTGCACCAAAGTGTTAAAAAATGAACCCTTGAGTGAACCCCACAAGCCAACCAAAGCACGATGAAGACCAGTGTGCCAAAGAATAGAGATCGTCACTGAGCAGCTTTCCTTGTCGCGCCACAGCCTTGGCGGCGGCGGATCGGTTATCGAACCTTCACAAATGGAAGAAATTTTCACCTACGTCTGACTGAACACCCCAACGCCTTCATCCTGCGCCAAGCCTACGGACGACAGGTGCCCGCCAAGTGCCGCTTGCCTGTTCGCCATCGGCCCGGCGACGGCGGATGGTCAACCCCGGGGAAACCCGCGGCCGCTTTAATCCGCGATGAATCCGAGTCCAACTAAAGTAGGGATGCGACTGCCCAAGCTAGGTGGGCGACATTGAGGTTTGCGCCTGAGAGCTGCACAAGCTGAATCTCACCCCATGCCGCTGATCTTGTTGCTCGCGCTGCTGGCCATCAAGTCCATGGCCTACGACGCGCTCAGCTTGCCGCTCACCATCACCGATCTGCGTGGCAAGGTGACGACCAACGAATACAACGCGACCGGCAACCTCACCAGGACCATCGATCCAACGGGTGCCGTCACGGAGTTTACCTATGATTCTACCGGACGACTCACGCAGACCAGGGACGCGTTGAATCAAATCACGACCACCGCCTACGGGGCCGATGGCCGGCCGGCGTCGATGACCAATGCTCTCGGTCACACGACTTCGTGGACGTATGATGCCAACGGCAACCGCCTAACGCAGACCGTCAAGCGCACCAAGACCGACAACACGACCGTCACCGAGGCCACGGGTAACGTCTATGATGCCGAGAACCGCCTGACCAAAACCACGCTCCCCGATGGCAGCTTTGTCGAGACCAGCTACAACAGCTTTGGCAAGACGGCCACGACCAAGGATCAGCTCGGCCGCGTGACCAGCTTCACTTACGACGCGCGCGGCAACCTCACGCGCACCGATTATCCTGATGCGACTTTCGAGACGACGGCTTACGACCTCGAAAATCGCGTCACCTCCACCACCGACCGCCTCGGTCGCACCACGACCACGACTTATGATGTCCTCGACCGCGCCACGCGCGTGACCGCCGCCGATGGCACCTTCACGCAGACGGCCTATGATTCCGCCGGGCGTGTGACCTCCACCACGGATGCGCGCGGCAATGTGACCACCTTCGGCTACGATAATGCCAACCGGCGCACTTCGGTGAGAGATGCACTCAACCAGACGACCACCTCCATCTTCGACGCGGCGGGCAACCAGTTGTCGTTCACCGACTCACTCAGTCGCACCACTGGCTACACCTATGACAATCGCGGCCAGCGGACCACGGTCACGTTCCCCGACGGCACGACGCAGGTCACGAGTTACGACACGCTGGGGCGCAAAATCGCCGCGACCGATCAGGAAGGGAAGATCGCCCGTTACCGCTACGATGCGTTGGGTCGCCTCGTCGAAGTCCGCCAGTATCTGGATTCTGCTGCGGCTGCTTCTGATTCCGACTTTCAACTTTCAGCTCTCAACTCTCGACTCATCGTAACCAAGTATGGTTACGATGAGCTCGGCCACCAAGTCACCCAGACCGACGCCCTCGACCGCCTCACCCGCTACGAATACGACTCCCTCGGTCGCCGCGTGAAGCGCACGCTCCCCGACGGGGCAGCCGAAACCTATGCCTACAATTCCGTCGGCAGCCTCACGGCCAAGACGGACTTCGCTGGCCGGACGACCACATTCGCTTACGACACCCTGAACCGCCTGAAGTCGAAGACCGCGTCTCCTTCGCATCCTTCGCTCATCTATTCGCACGCCATTGCGCGCGTGGAATACGACTACGACGCCAGCGGCGCCCGCATCGCCGCCCGCACGTTCAACGCCAGCAACACCCAGCTCTACAGCGAGGCGACCCCGCGCGACTTGCTCGGTCGCGTAACCGGGAAGACCACACCGCTGGGTGCCCTGAGCTATGAATACTATGCCAACGGGCTCCTTAAGGACATGGTCTCTTCCAACGCGAGCGGAGTGAACGTCGGCTATCGGTATGATGCGCTCAACCGGCTTGCCTTTGTGGACGACGCTTCCGGCCCCGACGCGCCCGGTGCGCCGCTGCGCACGACGGCCTATACTTACACCGCCGTCGGCAGCCTGGAGACGATGACAACGCCGAACGCGGTCCGCCACGCCTATCAATACGACACGCTGAACCGGCTCCAGTCGCTTTCCGTCTCCAAGCTGCCGTCCCAAGTTCTGCATTCCTACACTTACACGCTTCGCGCCAGCGGGCATCGCCAGCAGGTGGCCGAGGGCAATGGCCGGACCGTGCATTACGCCTACGATGAAATTTACCGCCTGACGGGCGAAACTATCACGGGCGACCCGACCGGGCAGAATGGAGCAACGAGCTACGTGCTCGATAAAGTTGGCAACCGACTCTCCCGGTTGTCTCCACTGGCTGCGCTGCCCAGCCAGAACTTCTCATACAGCGCCCGCGACTGGCTCGCCTCGGACACCTATGATGCGAATGGCAACACGCTGACTACTTCCCTGGATTCTGGATTCGGGATTCTGACTTCTCCGGATATCTACGACTTCGAGGACCGGCTGATCATCCGCCAGAAACCGGACGGCACCACGATCAACCTCGGCTACAATGCTGACGGTATTCGCGTTCAAAAGACGATCTTCAACACCTCTTCCGTGCCCGTGAGTGCCATCGGCTATCTGGTCGATTCAAACAATCCCACGGGCTACGCCCAGGTGGTCGAGGAATACCAGAATTCCGCCTCCGGCACGACCGCGACGGTTTATACTTACGGCTCCGATCTCATTAGTCAGGCCGTCTCACTCAACTCTCAGCTCTCAACTCTCAGCTATTTCGCATACGATGGCCTGGGCAGCGTGCGTGCGCTCACGAACGCCTCCGGTGCCGTCACCGACACCTGGGACTATGATGCCTTCGGTGTCTTGATCGCGCGCACGGGCACGACGGCGAATAATTACCTCTATCGCGGCGAGCAGTTCGATCCGGATTTGGGGATGTATTCGCTGCGTGCGCGGTTCTACAACCAAGCCACCGGCCGATTCTGGAATGCGGATACTTATGAAGGCAACTCAAGCGATCCGATGTCGCTGCATAAATACCTCTACGCAGGTGCTGACCCGGTCATGGGTTTCGATCCGAGCGGAAAGATTTCTCTGTTTGAAATGCAGGTTGTGTCATCGGTGCAAACCATTCTAGCAAGTATCGAAGGAACGATTGGATTGGCCTTCGCCGATCAAATCATCCACGGCGGGAATGCGGGTTTAACCTCAATTGCCACGCAGGCAGGTGTTGGTGCTGTCTTCATCGTTGCCGGTTCTGTTTTTCGGTATTCATGGGGATTTGCGGCGAGATCAATTGAGAGAATTGCGAACCGGTTTCCTGGCGGGGTTACAAGATTGCGAGGCATTTCACAATTTGCGGGCCGGCCGGTGAACCTATACCGGTATCTGTCCGGTAAACTCCCTGTCGGTTACGAAGCTAACCATCTATTGCCTAAGTCGATCTTTCAGAGGATTCCCGAAGACGGCATCATTGCAGTAGCAATGCAGGGCTCCAAGAATTCGATTCAAACTGAGCATGGACTATTTCATGCGGCCATCGATAACAGGATGCACTACGCCCTAGCCAGTAACACTAAACTTACCGTGCGGCAATTTACCAACGAAGTCCTACCGGATGCACTAATGAATGCTGGCATTGATCCAGCCCGGGCTTTGCTTCTCGCTGAAGCCGCAGAGAGTCAGGCACGCTTGTTCTATGCGCTTGATGATCTCGTGCCTCTTGTAACCTCAGGAGTCGGTAAATGAAAACCCTATCTCAAGACACTATAATCGCTCTTCAACAACTTGGCGGAATCGATCTTTTTTCCAAGGTTGGTGAATTGAATAGCCATGTCCGTGATTGGAACATGGCAGCAAAAGAGATTCGAAAACGACGGTGGCGCGATTTAGAGGACGCCGTCATTAACTTCTACAACCTTGAAGCTTTGAAGCCACTGCGAGAGAAAAATCCCGCCGCATGGGACTATACATCTGAAGTTGATCAGGCACTTGAGGGTATCGCGCGTCGTTGTTGGGATAAAATCAAGAGAGATGCTGGCAACGAGTCTCCCTGCATTCATTGTGAATTCGTCATCCACTTTAGATGGATTTGCCTAGAGGCACAGCACCCGGAGGAACTAAGCCTGCGCTTCTTCTCCGAGCGGTTACTGCCAGTTTACGAATCGGGTCACTTCCCTTGCGGTTGGAAGGGGGAGTCTGTTGATAAGCAGTGGATGCAGAAGGGCACTCTAGGTGTCCCCTCTGGGGAACTGGTGATCTTTTGAGCCTTGAACCCACGGGCCAACTCATGAACCCACGGGCCAACCATAGCGGGGCGCGGACCAGATGCCAACTGCGCGGCTATTTCTGGAGAATCATGTGAGGCTCATCACCACCAGAATCCTCCCGCTCGTCATTCTGGCAATACTCGGCCCTCAGGCCGTCTACAGTTATTCTCCCGACACCGACCGCGTCCGCACCGAGACCGACCATTTCGGCAACGTGAAGTCCATGGCCTACGATGCCCGCGGCAATGTCACGATCGCCACCATGGGGGCCGGCACCAGCGACGCAGCGCGGCAGCGCGAAGATGGTGGGTCGAGAAAAAGTGACATGGGGTGGTCAGGCGGGCGCTGAGGCGCACACTGACCGCCACGATGATCCCTGAAAATATCTCCTCCCCCGCGTCGCAAGCCGCCCCGCAAGGCCTCAAACCGCACCGGCTGATCAAGCTCGGCGTCGATGTGCACTGGCGCGAGCATGTCGTCGTCCGGCAGATCGACGGCCAGGCGCCGCAACCGGCGCAGCGCTTCGCCCCCGAGGCGTTTGTCGCCTGGGTCGCCAAGCAGGTGCAGCAGGCCGACGTGGTGCATTGCTGCTACGAGGCCGGTCCGTTCGGCTTCGTGCTCCACCGGCGCCTGGAGCGCCTGGGCGTGAAGAACCTCGTGGTGCGGCCGCGCAACTGGGACGAATACGGCAAGAAAGTGAAGACCGACCGGCGCGATGCCCTCGCTTTGGTCTCGTGCCTGGACCGGTATGTGGCCGGCAACACCGAGGCGCTGACGAGCATCCGCGTGCCGACGGAGGCCGAGGAACAGGCCCGCAGCGTCACCCGCCAGCGCGAGCAGATGCTGGAACATCGCAAGCGTCTCGCCGCGCAGGGACTGGGCTGCGCGCGCTACTACGGCCACGACCTGCCCGAGGAATGGTGGCGGGCCAAGAAGTTCGCGGCGCTGCGCGCGGAACTGCCGGAGTTTTTGTTCGGCCTCCTGGAGGGCTTGCAGCAAATCGCGCTGCTGGCGCACGAACAGCTCGAGACCCTGAGCGCCGCCATCGAGGCCGCGCAGGCCGAAGAGTTGCCCACCGGCCTCGGGGCGCTCACCGCCCAGATTCTCGACCGCGAGATCGGCGACTGGCGGCGGTTCAAGAACCGCCGCCAAATCGCCAGCTACAACGGCCTGGTGCCCAGCGAGCGTTCGTCCGGCGAACAGCGTCGGCGCGGCGCGGTCACCAAGCACGGCAACCCGCGCGTGCGCCACGTCCTCATCGAGACGAGCTGGCGGCTGCAGCATTTCCAGCCCGATTATCGCGGCGTCAAGAAACGCCGGGCCGCCCTCGATACGGCCAAGCGCAAGGGCGACCAGGCGACGCGCAAGAAACTCTGCGTCGGCCTCGCGCGCGAGTTCATCGTCGACTGGTGGCGGATCCGCACCGGGCGGACGACGACGGAAAAACTGGGCCTGCAAATGAGCTGGCCGGCCGCCTACGTGCTGCGCGGCAAGCAGCCGGGCCCGGCCGCTGCTGCCGCTCCCGCAACTCAACCTGCCGCCGCGTAACCCCGCGCCCCCCGCCGCAAAATCATACTTCCCTTTTCCCTTTGAAGCGGGTTGGCACCCGTTCCGACCCCCGGGCTTTGAAGCCCGTCCAAAAGTGTGGGTGCCAGCTCGTTTCTCTCCCCGACTCGAATTCGTCACAGTGCGCTGGCCCCACCACGCGCGGATAGCAGGATGAGCCCCGGAGCAGCCGGACCGCTTGCCGAGAGAAACCGCTTCAAACTCCCGCCCCCCTTTCGCTCCTCAACCGGAGCCGCTAAGAAAAAACCAACACCATGTAACCAGAAAACAAAAACCTCAGCGCACGCTTGACTTCATATCCCCATAGCAGGCGCTGCACGTGGAGCCCGGCCACGCGCTCGCGCAGGTCGCGCACTACATCCACCTGAACCCGGCGCGGGCGCGGGTGGTGAAAGCGGAGAAGTTGGAAAGTTTTCCGTGGAGCAGTCTGCGGCTCTTCGGCCGCAAGGACTGTCCGGCCTTTCTCGTCGGCGACACGATCCTGGCGGAGAGCGGCGGACTGGCGGACACGCCGGCGGGCTGGCGCAGCTACCGGGCCTATCTCGCGGCGCTGGCGGAGGAACAGCCGCGAAAGCGCGGCGAGAAGTTCGGCCGGCTCAGTCGCGGCTGGATGGTGGGTTCGGCGGAGTTCAAGCAGGCGTTGAAGAAAGACCTTGTGACCCGCGGGGCGAATCTGGGCCAGGCACAGCTCCTCGGCACCGGTGCAGTGCGGGAACTGCGCGAGGCCGGGTGGGAGGAACGTTTGTCGAAAGCGGCGAGGGCGCTGAAGATCGATCTCGGCAGGCTGCCCGCCCGGAAGTCGGCGCCGGAAAAGGTGGCGCTGGCGGCGGTGCTGAAGGCGGCGACGGCGGTGAGCAACGGCTGGCTGGCGGAGCGCCTCGCCATGGGGCAGCCGGCGAGCGTGAGCCAATTCGTGCGGCGTTTCCGGCTGGCCGGGAAAGAGCGGGAGCCGCGGTTCCAGGCGGCCGCGACGAAGCTGAGAAAATTCCCGGGGGTCGCCGGCGGTTGAGGAGTTGTTCCCGGGGACGCCAAGCGAGCCAAGCCAACGGGGTCAGCAACGGTCTTTCAGGCGAGCTTAAATTCAGGGTGTTTCAGGAGGTGGTTGAGGAGGACGACGAGTTTGCGCATGACGGCGGTGAGGGCGACTTTCTTGGGCTTACCCGCCGCCACGAGCCGGTCATGGATCGCTTTCAGGATGGGGTTGAAGCGGCTCGCGACGCGGGCGGCCATGGAGAGGACCTGCCGCACCTTCCCCGTCCGCCGCGGATGGTGCGGCGGACGCGGTGCTCACCGCAGTCCTGGTTGGAGGGGGCGACCCCAGCCAAGGCCCCGGACTCGTTGCGACTGAGCGTGCCGAGTTCGGGCAGCTCGGCCAGCAACGTCGTGGCGGTCGCGGGACTGACGCCTCGCACCTTTTGCAGGCGTTCGCTCTGGCGCTTGAGCGTGGCATCGGCGGCGATCTGGGTCTCGATCATGGCCTCGGGCTGCTCGATTTGCTCTTCCAGCGCCCGGAGTAGCTTCCGGCTGAGCTGGCGGACCATGTCGTCGCGGCTCTGCGCGAGACGCGGCACTTCCGTGCTGACCAAGTTCACCGGCTGCTCGCGGCACTGCACGCGCGCCGCCAGCCGCCCCCGCTCGGGCAGGGGCGCCGCGGCTCCGCCCCGGAACTCAACCGCGGCGTTGCCGGATCATCTTCTCCAGCTTGACGACGTCGGCGGCGAAGACGCGGATGCCTTCGGAAGTTTTCTCGGTGGCCATCTGGTCCTCGTTGAAGGCGAAGCGGAAGGACTTCTCGTCGAACGTGACTTTCGGGATGGTCGCGGTCTGGGCGGCGGCGGGGTCGAGCTTGCGCGCGAGCGGCTCGGTGCTGGCCTTGAGCTCGGCGAGGAGCTGCGGGCTGATCGTCAGCAGGTCGCAGCCGGCCAGCTCGGTGATCTCGCCTTTGTTGCGGAACGACGCGCCCATGACCTCGGTGGCGTAGCCGAATTTCTTGTAGTAGGTGTAGATCTCGGTGACGGAGATCACGCCCGGGTCGGCGGCGCCGACGAAATCTTGGCCGGTGTTTTTTTTGTGCCAGTCGAGGATGCGGCCGACGAACGGCGAGATGAGCTGCACGCGGGCCTCGGCGCAGGCGACGGCTTGGGCGAAGGAAAACAGCAGCGTGAGGTTGCAGTGGATTTTGTCCGCATGGAGCTGCTCGGCGGCCTTGATGCCTTCCCAGGTCGCGGCGAGTTTGATCAGCACGCGTTCGCGGGAGACGCCGGCCTTTTCGTAGAGCGCGATGATCTCGCGGGCCTTGGCGACGGAGCCGGCGCAGTCGAACGACAGGCGCGCGTCGACTTCGGTCGAGACCCGGCCGGGGACGATCCGGAGGATCTCGCAGCCGAAGAGCACGAGCACGCGGTCCATGATGTGGCCGGCGGAGGCGCCGGCGCCGGCGTCGGCGATGGCCTTGTCCAGCAGGTGCGAGTAGCCGGGCAGGGCGGCGGCTTTGAGAATGAGGCTGGGGTTCGTCGTGGCGTCGCGCGGGGTGAATTCCTTGATGGTGGCGAAGTCGCCGGTATCGGCGACCACGACGGTGAACTGTTTGAGTTGTTCGAGCTGGGTCGGGGTGTTCATAAAGGGGGCTGCAGGTTGTTTGGCCAACTGCGGGTGGGCACGCAAATAATTCCGCATCCATTCGATGCCGCCGGCCTCGTCGGCGAAGGCGCCGTCGAGCTGGGACTCGAAGGCGGCTTCGAGCGCCGGGGTGAAGGACGGACCCGGCTTCGCGCCGAGCCCGACGAGGTGGCGGCCCCGCATGATGGGCTTGGGCGCGGCGTGCTCGAGTGCGAGCTGCCGGGCGAGCGAGCGCAATTGCTCGATGCGCACCACGGTGTCGGGGGCGACGAGCGGGGGGCGGCCGAGGTGGTCGGCCATCATCACGGCGATGAGGTCGTCGATGGTGGCCGGGGCGATCTTGCGCGCGAGGCGGCGGACGGTGGTCGCGCGAAACTCCGTCTGGCCGTGATGGTGGGCGAGGTGGTGGAGCACGAGCGGGCGCACGGCGGGGACGAGCTCGAGCGGCGCGCCGAGGCGCGTGAGAAAAGTTTCCGTCAACGGGCCGCCGGCGGCCTCGTGGCCCGGGCTGATCCAGCGCATCTTGCCCTGGCGCACGGCCTGGTGCGTCGTGGTGGCTTTGCCGAAATCGTGCGCGAGCACCGCGAAGCTGAGCAGGCGGCGCGTGGGCGGCGGGCCGTCGCGCCACGCCGGCAGCGCGACGAGCGCGTCGAGACAGTGGCAGGTATGGACGAACACGTCGCCCTCGGGATGCCACTCGGCGTCCTGGGGGACATCGACGATGGCGGCGACCTCGTTGAAGAGGATGATCCACTTGGTCGCCTGCAACACGGCGAGGCCGGCGGAGGGTTTCACGGCGAGCGTCGCCCACTTGTCCCATTCGGCCCAGACGCGCTCGACGGGCAGCTCCTTGAAGCTGTCGCGGATCGAGCGGCAGAGCGCGACGGTCTCGGGCGCCATCGTCAGGTCGAAGCGCGCGGCGAGCTGCAGGCCGCGCAGGACGCGCAACGGGTCTTCGGCGAACGCGGGGCCGGTGTGGCGGAGGAGCTTTTTTTTCAGGTCGGCGGCGCCGCCGTGCGGATCGATCAGGCGGTCGGCGAGCGGATCGTAGGCGATGGAGTTGATCGTGAAGTCGCGGCGCGCGGCGGCCTCGGCCGCGGTGAGGCGCGGATCGGGCGCGATGGCGAAGCCGCGGTGGCCGGCGCCGCGCTTGGACTCGCGGCGCGGGAGGCTGAAATCGTATTCGGTGCCGGCCAGACGCAGCTTGAGCACGCCGAAGCTGCGGCCGACCAGATCGGTCGCCCCGAACGGCGCGAGCGCGCGCCCCATCGTCTCGTAATCCAGGCCGAAGACCTCGACGTCGAAATCCTTGGGCTCGAGCCCGAGCAGCCAGTCGCGCACGCAGCCGCCGGCCAGATGCGGGCGGCCCCCCGCGGCGCGGAGGGCTTGCAGCGCGGCGACGAGTGGCGGCGGCAGCCTCATGCTTTGGGGGCGCGGAAGGCGTTCCAGAAAATCAGCGCCCAGCCGAGGAGAAAGGCGAGGCCGCCGAGTGGCGTGACGGGGCCGAGAAATTTCGGGCCGCCGAGGGCCAGACCGTAGAGCGAACCCGAGAACAGCACGATGCCCGCGACCCAGCACGCGCCGACTTTCGCCGACGGACCCGCGTGGGAGTCGCGCCAGCCCGCGAGGGCGAGCAGCGCGGCCGAGTGGAGGAGTTGGTAAAGCACGGCGGTTTGCCAGACGGGCAGCGTGCCCCGGGCGGTCAGGGCGTCCCTGAGCGCGTGGGCGCCGAACGCGCCGAGGGCGGCGCCGGTGAATCCGAAGAAGCCGGCCGCGACTGTGATCCAACGGGTGGGGGAGTTCATCAGAGCAAGCAGTGTGTGGACAACCGCAGCGAAAACAAACACATCAGTGGCCGCCGCCAAAATGAATCTCGCCCGCCCCCGTCTCGCCGTGTTTGCGCTCCTCGCCGGAGCGGCCCGCCTGGTCGCGCAGGACGGCGGCGAACCGAAAGTGACGGCGGACTTCGGCTACGTGTCGCGCTACGTGTTCCGCGGCATCGAGCGCGCCGGCAGCTCGGCGCAAGCGTCAGTCGAATACGCGGCCGACGGTTTTCGCGGCCGGGTGTGGACGAGCCGGCCGTTGCACCGGGGCGAGAGCGGCGAGACGGACCTGACCGCGGCGTATGGCCGCCAAGTCGGCGAAAAGCTCAACGTCGAGCTGGCACTCACCGGCTACCGTTTCACGCGCCCGGCTGCCGGTGCGGCGGCGAGCAGTGTGGAGGCGACACTCTCGGCGACCTTCGCGTCCGTCGGTGGAGTCACGCCGAGCATCGCGGTGCGGCGCGACTTCCGGCTCGAGGCCGATTCGGTGCAGGCGTCGTTCGCCTACAGTGTGGCGCTGCCGCAACTCGGCGCGTTTCTCGAGCTGGGTGCCTTTGCAGGCTGGAGCGATGCGCGCAACGCCCGGCCTGACGCGGCCGGGCCGCGCGCGGGCGACGGCTATGGCTACGGCGGCGGCGAGGCGCGCATCCCTTACCGCGTCGGCGCGCACACGACGGTGATCGCCGGCGTGCAGGCGACGACGACAGTCGGCCGCGGTCCGGCGTGGCCGGCGGCGGGGCGGCCGGCGCGGTCGAATTTGTGGCTGACGCTCGGCGTAAGCTTCGACTTTTGAGCGTTTCGGCCCGGCGGCGAACTCAATTGCGGGAAGTATCAGGTTCTGGGTTGACAGGGGGTAGCGGAATCCTTCCTTTTGGCCCCTTTCCGCAATGAAAACCTATCTGGCCAAGAAAGAGACGGTGCAGCCCAAGTGGTATCTGATCGATGCCGAGGGCAAGGTGCTGGGCCGTCTCGCAGTCAAGCTCGCCAACCTCATCCGCGGCCGTAACAAGGCCATTTACACCCCGCACTGCGACACCGGCGACTACGTCATCGTGATCAACGCGGCCAAGGTCGTCCTCACCGGCAAGAAGGAAGAAGCGACCGAGTATATGTCGTTCTCCGGCTATGTCGGCGGCGAGAAATACCGCAAGCTCGCCGATGTCCGCCGCGACAAGCCCGAATTCATCATTATGCATGCCGTGAAGGGGATGCTCCCGAAGAATCGCCTCGCCCGCACGATGCTGACCAAGCTCCACGTCTTCGGCGGCGCGACCCACCCGCACGCGGCCCAGAATCCCATCAAGCTTAAGTAACCATGAGCGCAGACACCTCCGTTTTCCTCGGCACCGGCCGGCGCAAGACTTCCACCGCCCGCGTGCGGATCGTCGCCGGCACGGGCCAGACCACGGTCAACGACCGCAAGTTCGAGTCCTATTTCACGCACGACAATTTCGTGAAGCGCGCCCTCGCCCCGCTCGTCACCGCCGACAGCCGGGAGAAGTTCGACGTCATGGTGAACGTCGCCGGCGGCGGCATCAGCAGCCAGTCCGGCGCGGTCGCGCACGGCATCGCTCGCGCGCTCCTCAAGTTCAACCCCGAGCTCCGCGTCACCCTCAAGAAGGCCGGCCACCTCACGCGCGACCCCCGCGAGAAAGAGCGCAAGAAGGCCGGCCAGCCCGGCGCCCGCAAGCGCTTCCAGTTCTCGAAGCGCTAAGCCCTCGGCCCCGCCCATCCTTTCGCCGCGAAGCGGAGCGCCCCCCGGCCTCCGCTTCTTTGTTCGCTCCTCACGAAACTGCTCGATTCCGCCGCCGGAATCCCCAATCCTGCGCTTCCCCTAAATGAAAGTCGGTGTTGTCGGTGCGTCGGGTTACTCCGGCGAGGTTCTCGTTAAACTCCTGCTCTCCCATCCGCACGTCACGCTCGCGGCCGTGACCTCCCGCCAGCATGCCGGCAAAGCAGTCTCGAAGCTCATGCCGGCCCTGCGCGGCACCCTGGCGGACAAACTGCATTTCTGCGATTCCGCCGCCCCGGCGCTCGCCGCCCGCGCCGACATCGACCTGTGGTTTCTCGCGCTCCCGCACGGCGCGGCGGCCGAATTCGCCCGCGACCTCGTCGCCGCCGGCCGCAAGGTCATCGATCTGAGCGCCGACTTCCGCATCGCCGATCTCGCGACCTACGAGAACTACTACGGCCACCATCACGCCCCCGCGCTGCTGCCGGTGGCGCGCTTCGTGTTGCCCGAGCTGACCGATCCGAAATGGAAGACCGAGATCCGGCTCGCCGCCGCTCCCGGTTGCTACCCGACGAGCGCGCTCGTGCCGCTCGTGCCGTTGTTGCGGGCCGGGGTGGTCGCGCGCGAGCACATCGTCGTCAACTCCTTCAGCGGCGTCAGCGGCGCCGGCAAGAAGACCGAGGAGCACTACCTCTTCGTCGCGCGCGCCGAGAGCGCCAAGGCCTATGGCCTCGTGAAGCACCGCCATCTGGCCGAGATCGAGGAGCAGCTCGCCCTCGTCGCCGGCGCGCCGGTCGTCGTGCAGTTCAACCCCCACCTCGCCCCGATGCGCCGCGGCATCGTCACCACCATCACCGTCCCCGCGGCCCCCGGGGCGACGATCGAGTCGCTCTACGCCACCTGGCACGCCGCCTACGCCGGCCGGCCGTTCGTGACCGTCCTCCACGCGGGCGAGACGCCCGATTCGGCCCACGTCACCGGCACCAACCGCGTCGATCTCGCCGCCGTGCATGATCCCCGCACCGGCAATTTCGTCCTCACCTCCGCCCTCGACAACTTGGTGAAGGGCGCCAGCGGCCAGGCCGTGCAGATCATGAATCTCTGGAGCGGCTTTCCCGAGACTTCCGGGCTCGGCTGATTTTCGGCAGTTTCCACACCCCCCATGACACACCTGACCGTTACCCCCGACACCGCGGGCATCACCGACGTCCCCGGCTTTGAAGCCGCGGGCGTGCCGTGCGACCTCCGCCAGAAGAACGATCCCAAACGCCTCGACCTCGCGTTGCTGTTCTCCCTGCGGCCCTGCACCGCCGCCGGCACCTTCACCAAGAACACCGTCAAGGCCGCGCCCGTGCTGCTCTGCGAACAGCACCTCGCGGAAGGCGGCACGTTCCACGGCATCGTCGCCAACAGCGGCAACGCCAACGCCTGCACCGGCGCCGACGGCCTGCGCGACGCGCACGCCACCGCGCAGCGCGCCGCCGCCTCGCTCAACCTCAAGCCCTCCTCCTTCTTTGTCTGCTCCACCGGCCGCATCGGCCAGCCGCTGCCGATGGACCGCCTCGTCAAAGGCCTCGAACGCGCGGTCTCCGAGAAGGGCCGCACCCCCGCCCACGGCCGGAAGGCCGCCGACGCCATCCTCACCTCCGACACGCGCGCGAAGACCGTCACCGTCACCTTCACCTACGACGGCAAAAAGCACGTCGTCGCCGGCCTCGCCAAAGGCGCCGGCATGATCCAGCCGAACATGGCCACCATGCTCGCGTTCCTCGCCACGGATTTCTCCGTCCCGCGCAGCTTCCTCCAAAAAACACTCTCCGAGGCCGTCGCCGGCACCTTCAACTGCATCTCGGTCGACGGCGACATGAGCACCAACGACACCGTGCTCATCCTCGCCAACGGCTACTCCGGCGTCAGCGTCGGCGACAAAAGCCCGCGCGAACTCCGCGTCCTCTTCGCCGAGGCCGTGTGGAAAGCCTGCGACGCCCTCGCCGACAAGATCGTCTCCGACGGCGAGAAGATCACCAAGGTCGTCGAGGTGAGAGTCGCCGGCGCCGCCTCGAGCGAGGACGCCGAAAAGGTCGCGCGCGCCATCGGCAATTCCCTCCTCGTGAAATCCTCCTGGAACGGCGAAGACCCGAACTGGGGCCGCCTCGCCGCCGCCGCCGGCTGCGCCGGCGCCAAACTCAACGAGGCCAAGCTCGACATTTTCTACAACGACACCCCCGCGATGACCGCCGGCAAACCGCACGCCGACCTCAAGCCCAAGTGGAAGGAAATCGTGCGGGCCCGCCGTTTCACCGTCACGCTCAACCTGCACCTCGGCAAAGCCGGCTACCGCCTGCTCGCGACCGATCTCAGCGAGGGCTACGTGAACTACAACAAGAGCGAGTGAGCCGGCCGCTTTTTGTCGGGCCGCCGCTGGTCGGCGCGCCGTTCGGTGTTCGCGAGGCGCCCCGGCCCCAAGGGGCGGCCCAGCCCCGACAGCAGAGTCGCGCCACCCGCATTTTATGAGTGAAATCTGCGCGCGATGCCTTAACAAATTTTCTGCCCGCCGCCTTTTGATGAGCAACCCAACGATTCTTCCCTCCCTCCGCTGACCGATGGACGTCACCGAGGTCATTGCCAAAGCACGCGTGCTGGTGGAGGCCCTGCCTTACATCCAGGATTTTCGCGGCTCCACCTTCGTCGTGAAATACGGCGGCAGTTTCATGGATGATCCCGATCCGGCGGTCCGCGTGCGCGTGGCCACCGACCTCGCGTTCTTCGCGGCCGTCGGCATCAACGTCGTCGTCGTGCACGGCGGCGGCAAGGCCATCACCCGGGCGATGGACGCCTCGGGCCTGAAACCGAATTTCGTCAACGGCCTCCGCGTCACCGACGAGGCCACGATCGCCATCGTCAAGAAGACACTCGACGAGATCGTGAACAAAGACGTGTGCGACGTGCTCGCCTCCGTGAAGGCGCGGCCGAAAGGCCTGCCCGGCGACAGCGTGCTCGTCTGCCAGAAGCTCGCGACTGACGATGACGGCAACCCCTGCGATCTCGGTTTCGTAGGCGATGTCACCGAAGTGAAGGTGAAGCTCATCAAGAAGGAAATCGGCGACGGCTTCATGCCCGTGATTTCCCCCGTGGCCGAGGGCTACGACGGCAAGCCCTACAACGTGAACGCCGACACCGTCGCCGGCCGCGTGGCCAGCGCGCTCCGCGCGCGCCGCCTCGTTTACATGAGCGACGTGCCCGGCCTGCTCGGCGATCCGAAGGATCCGAAGACGCTCATCTCCACGCTGAAGGTCAGCGACGTCGACCGGCTGAAAAAATCCGGCGTGATCGACCAGGGCATGCGCCCGAAAGTGCAGAGCGCCATCCGCGCCCTCGCCGACGGCGTGCAACGCGTCCACATCGTCGACGGGCGCCTCGCGCACAGCCTGTTGCTCGAAATTTTCACCGACAAAGGGGTCGGCACGGAGATCGTGCACGACTGAGTGGATCTTTGGTTTTCGATTCTCGATTTTGGATTGAATTGTCGGAGAATCGAAACTCGGGGATCCAAAATCAAAAATTCCATGAACCAACCCGGCATCGTCCGCACCAGCACCGCCGAACTCTACGACGCGTATGTGATGAAGAACTACAACCGCGCCGCGATCACGCTCGTGCGCGGGCAGGGCGTGCTCGCGTGGGACGACACCGGCCGCGAATACCTCGACTTCACCTCCGGCATCGCGGTCAGCGCGCTCGGCCACTGCCATCCGGCCTGGGTCGCGGCGATCCGGCACCAAGCCGGCGAGCTGATCCACACGAGCAATGTTTTCCGCAACCCGCTCCAGGGCGAACTCGCCCGCCGCCTCGTCCTGCAGGCCGGTCCGGGCCGCGTGTTCTTCGGCAACAGCGGCGCCGAGGCCAACGAGGGTCTGATCAAGCTCGCGCGCCTGCACGGCCTCCGCAAATGCGGCGAGGAAGGGAAGTGCATCAAGATCATCTGCGCAAAGATGGCGTTCCACGGCCGCACCTTCGGCGGCATGAGCGCCACGCCGCAGGAAAAAATCCAGAAGGGCTTCCGCCCGCTCGTGCCCGGCTTCGCGTTTGGCGAGCTGAACAATCTGGCGAGCTTCGCCGAGCTCGTGGACGAGCACACTGCGGCGATCTTCGTCGAGACGGTGCAGGGCGAAGGCGGCATCACGCCGTGCACCACCGAGTTTCTCTGGGGCCTGCGCCGGCTGTGCGACCAGCACAACCTGCTCCTCATGCTCGACGAGGTGCAGTGCGGCATCGGGCGCACAGGGAATTTTTTCGCGTTCCAGCACGACGGCGTGCGCGCCGACGCCATCGGCATGGCGAAGGGCCTCGGCGGCGGTTATCCGATCGCGGCCGTCTGGGCGGCGGAGAAACACGCCGAGCTGTTCACGCCCGGCTCGCACGGTTCGACTTTCGGCGGCACGCCGCTCGCCTGCGCGGCGGCGCTCGCCGTGCTCGATGTGCTTGAGCGCGAAAACCTCGTCGCCAAGGTCGCCGCCAACGGCGCGGCGTGGAAGACGCAGCTCGAACAGCTCGTCACGGAATTTCCGCAGCAAGTGAAAGGCGTCACCGGCCGCGGCTACATGCTCGGCCTCGTGCTGCACGCGGAGCCGCCGCCGTATGTCGCCGCGTTGCGCGATGCGGGCCTGCTCGCCCCGGCCGCCGGCGGCAACACCATCCGCCTGCTCCCGCCGCTCATCGCGACGCCGGCCGATTTGCACCGCGCGACCGACCTGATCCGCGCGGCGCTCGCCCGAAAAGCGTAACTCGCGGAAACTGGAGGGTCCGCCTTCGGGTGGACCGTCTGTTACTCCGGCCAGGTGCTGAGTGCCGGGCGCATCTCAGTTTTCTGCGCCGAGGGCTGCCGCTTGCCGGTGCTCGCATCGTGCCGCCGGTGATTTGTAGATGCCATGAGGAGGACAAGCGGGCGAAAATCGCCCAACTTGTCCGTCCTATGTCTAAAACAAATCAAGCGAACGTTACGAAACGGCTCAATCGCCTGGTGGAAACCAAGGCCGAAACAATCAAGCTGGGAATGGATTTGCACGCGCGCGACGTCGTCGTGTGCGTGCAACTCGACGGCGCGCTGCCGCACCGCCCGCAAAAGATGCTCCCCGCC